>DATEIA010000149.1:0-14796 GCA_035279305.1 Rhizomicrobium sp. | reverse complement strand
GCCTTTCGGCCTGAACAGCGCCACGGCGGCCGTCATTATGAACGCAAGCCGCTGGGATGCGGGCATGGCGCTTATGCGCTCTGGAAATCCCGATGGATGGGCGCAGCTAACCGCTGACGCCAACCTTGTGAGCAGCAACCGGGACAAGATCACTGAATGTCAGAAAACAGCGGCGGCGGCGAAGAGGGACCAACGCTGCGCCATCACCGTGAAGGCGCAGTAACAGGAGCGTTGGACGACGCGCCCGCATAAGGTCCAATTCCAGTGGGTCTTGTCTTTGTTCGCAAATCAGCAGAAAAAAAGACTAAGTGGCGAAATATCTTACACAACACTTATACATTAAACAGTTGTGTCAGAAATATATATTATATATCAAATAGTTACTGGTAGACGCGCCAGACTCAAAATCTGGTACCGCAAGGTGTGTCGGTTCGATTCCGACCGCCCGCACCAAAATCAAGACGCGCCTGCGCGCGTCTTGATTTTGGTGCGTTCGGTCGGTTTTTGTTTTATTGCCGCCTTCGCTTTGCTCAGTCGGCGGGGCCGTCCGCACCAATCAAATCATGCGCCCGAAGGGGCGCATGATTTGAATGCCAAGCCTGTCTGCGGCGGCTAGCGCCAGCATAGTGCTGCGCGACTTGAGGGTGGGCGCGGCAAGCGAAAAACACCGGCGGATATACCAGTGTGGCCTTACGCGCTCCACTGATTGAATTTGCGCATCAGGAAACCGCAGCCATACAGCACTGCGCCGGTCAAAAGCAGGCAAAGGATGCGCAGGATGGTGGGGGCCGAGGCTGCATCCACCAGTAGCGCTTTGCCGGCCGCGAAGGCCAGCACGAACAGCGCCGACTTGGCCATGAATTCATCCTTGCGGACAAAGGCGAACAGGATGACGCTGGCACCGTACAGCAGCCAGGACACCGACACTGCCAGTGAACTGATATCGGCTGTCAGGCGATAGAAGGCGAGCAGCGCCAGCAAATGTGCGGCGCCAAGAAGAACCTGGTCGCAAAACGCCTCGCGTTTGTCGTTGCGCAGGACGAGCACCACCCAGATGCTGGCGATGCCCAGCAGGGCGGCGACCGGGGGTGGCGCGTTTTCCGTCCACAGCCGGCCCAGAATGGAAACATATTCGGTCACCATGATTGCGATCAAGGCCAGACAGGGCACCAGGAATGCACCCCTGCTTTGTTCGGGCAGGATGCCGCCGGGCCAGAAGGCGGCCGCGAGCAGGATGATGGAAAACAGATAGGGCCGCGCATCCGCCGGCATCAATTCGATATAGCCGGCATGGAAAATCACAATGGTGGCCAAGGCCAGGATCAGGGACTGGCTGTGCTGGTTTTCCCGGAATACGGCCTTGACCGAGACATACAGGCCAATCAGCACGGCAGCGAAGGCGAGCGAAATCCATGGCGCAGCGTCCGGCGCGATTCTTTGAATGAAGTGGTATTCCGTCGCATAGAAGATCAGGAGAACCGGCAGGAAGCTCAGCGATTCGCTCCGGCTCAGCGGCTGGGCCGTGTGCAAAGTGTAGAAATAAGACCCGGCGGCGAAAATGACGAAATGCAGCGCCAAGGCGTTGATCACCAGCCGGTCCTGATGGAGATCCAGTCCGATCGCGGCGGTGAGCAGGATGGCAAGATAGGAAGCGATCACCGTCAGGGCGCGGGATCTCACCCAGGCGGAGATGGCGGCAAAGGCGACCGAACAGAGCAGGAAATAATAGACCGAGAATTCCGCACCGGCATGGAAGTTGAGCACCACAGGGGCGAGATAGGCGCCGGCCGCTGCGGTGAAAGCATAGAAGTCGTGGCGGATCTGGGTGTACAGCCACACGCACAGCGCCGAAACAAACCCCACCACCACAATGGCGCTCTCAAACGAGATCAGGCCGTAATAGCGGTGCGCCGCGAAGGCCGTCAGATAGAGGATCACCACGCCCGCCCCGGGCAACAGCGCAGCATAGGCGCGGTCGGCCTGTTGCAACACAAGGCCGCCCCCCACCAGACCCAGGCCCAGAAGCGCGGCCAACCCGACTTGCCGAGCCGGCGTCAGCCAGCCGGATTCGATGGACAATTTCACGATGAAGGCGCCGGCCAGGACAAAACAGATCACCGCGATGATGCCCAGCCAATTTCCTGGCATGGCATAAGACGGCACCGGCACGCGCGCCTGCTGCACGAACTCTCGGCGAGAGAATTCTTCGGGAGATATTTCAGGCTCTGCAATCACCGGTTCGGGTTCGGCAACAGCTTGTATGTTCAGGGCCGCTTCAATTCGGGAAATGCGGTTATTCAGGGACTCCAGTGTTTTTTCCACTAGAAAGGGATCCATTGTTCCACCCTCTTTCTTTTAATGTCTGATGATAGTGAGTTTTCGCGACGAAAACTATTGCTCGGTTTCGGTTGACTTGATCCGCTATTGGCTTTCTGACAAATATTCAGAGGAGAAATTCATGCGCCTTGCCGTTGCCGCCGGTCTTTAACTTGCCATCGCCGCGCCTGCCGTGGCGCAGCACTTGCCCGCGCCCGCAAGCTACCCCCGTGGTCGGCGGGGTGATCTCGTCGAGCGCGGTGGGCGGCGACAAGGACGCACTCTGCTCCCAGGCCGGTAGCGATGCTGTGGCCGACCAGCTCCGATAACAGTTTTACCGTCGTCCCGGCGCGGAGCAGGATTGAGCTGACCTCCGCGGCGGCGCTGTTTCGCGCCTATGCCGCCATGCTGCCGGTGGATCTGGCGCCACAGGGTTTCAGTCAGGAACTGGACTCGTTGCCGGGCCTCTATGGTCCGCCGGAAGGGGAACTCCTGCTGGCCAAGCGCGGCGATCATGTGCTGGGCTGCATCGGACTGAGGCCGCTGGAGCCGCCCCGCATCGCGGAGATCAAGCGGCTGTTCGTGCGGCCGCAAGCGCGCAGGACGGGTGTGGGCCGGGCGCTGGTTGCCGCCGCACTCGCGACGGCGCGACAGTTGGGCTATGGCGCGATCAAGCTGGATACGCTGGCGGAGATGCAAAGCGCCATTGCGCTCTATAAGAGTTACGATTTCGCACCGATCCCGCCTTACGGCAGCCATCCCTATCCAGGCCTGGTTTGTCTGGGAAAGACGCTGGCTGGTTGATGGTCTGACCCCAATTCTTTCCGCGGTAACGCAGGTTAAATTTCGCGATTGTGTCGTCCGGCCGCTCGCCCAAGCTCGCGGCGTTCGTCGCTCTCGCAGGTCCACTGGACCTACTCGCGCGCGTTCCGCGCGCCGCTCCTCACCCCATCCCGCCCCATGGCAGTCATCCCTATCCGGGATTGATCTGCCTCGGAAAGACACTTTGACGGTTGCGCTGAATCAGGGAATGGGAACCGCCGTCACGCGGTGAGCCGGACGCTCGACCACCCAGAGCGATTTGCCATGCGGCTCCACAGCGCACGGACCTTGCAGATCGGTGCGAATAGGCGTGATGGTTGCCTTGTCATCTTTTACCGCGATGGCGCTGACGGTATTATTGAGGCTTTCCGATAGAAAGATGACCCCGTTTTGCGCCCGCATGCCGTCCGGAGCTTGCAAGACGCGCGGCGTATGAATTTGTACCGGCGTTCCCGCCTTGGCGGAGGTGGCATCGGGAATCCGGTACAGACCGCCAGCCCAAACCGTGTTCACATACAGCGTTCCGTCCAGGAACGTGATGCCATCGACGCCGAAAAGGGCGGCACTTTGGACCACGGTCTCCAGCGTGTTGGCTCCAGGACGCAGGCGCAGAATTTTACCATTGAGGGTATCGGCGATATACAGAGCCTTATCCGGGCCCACGACAAAATCGTTGCAGAGACTTGTTTCACCGGGCAGCGGGATATTCAGCTTGGGCGCTCCGCTATTCAGGTCGAAGCTGCGCAATGACCCCTTCCCCTTCAGCATGGGCGACGAACGATCCATGCTTATCATCTCGCAGGCCCAAAGGGTGTTGCTGGGCGAGTCCGTTAGCACGCCCAAAACGAAAGCAGACGGCCGCAAATCGACAAATTGCTCTGCAACGGCTTGCCCGGGGCGCGCGCGGTATATCCGCGCGTCGAGTGTCGAACCGATATAGAGCGTGCCATCCGCGCCGACGGCCATGCTTTCCGGGCGGGAGGTTGCCGTGCTGGGTGAAACAGAGGTTTGCGCAACAGCGGCCGGAGCCGTGATGGATAAGGCGAATATGGCCGCGGCGATGCTCTTCATATTGTCCCCCAAAATAAATGACCCTCAATTCTCCCGCCATCTTAGGCATATTTGTGACCGTCGTGAAACTCCCAGACCGATCGCGAATAATCGTGGAATCTCAATAGGAATTGGAGCGGATGTCTTTGCGGGCCCCGATTCGCAGCCGCAAATCAGGAGGTGAGAGGATCGGACATGTGATCTGATCCGGGCCAGATTCGAGGCCAGGATGAGCGCGCGCAATTGGGGATTGTTATTATGGCTCGCGCTGTTGTGGGGCAGTTCGTTCTTTTTCTACAAGGTGCTGGTGGCGGCGCTGCCGCCGGTGACGGTGGTGTTGGGCCGGGTCGGTTTGGCGGCAATCGCGATGAATCTGTGGCTGGCGGCACAGGGCCAGTCCATGCCGCTCTCCGGCAAGCTGTGGCTGCGCTTTCTGCTGCTGGGTTTTCTCAACAGCTCGTTTCCCTTTGTGCTGATCGCCTGGGGCGAATTGCACATTTCCAGCGGCCTGGCGTCCATCCTCAATGCCACCACGCCCATCTTTATGGTGGCGGTGGCGCATTGGGGCACCGATGATGAGAAGCTGTCGGTCGGCAAGGCGGTCGGGATCGCGCTCGGCATCCTGGGCGTGGTGGTGCTGGTCGGTCCTGGCGTGCTTGGCGGCACAGGCGCCATCTGGGGCGAGTTGGCGGTGATCGCCGCTTCCTGCTCCTATGGCTTCGGGGGTGTCTATAGCCGCCGCTTCAAGGACCTGTCGCCGCTGCAGGCCGCGACGGGGCAGATGACCGGCGCGACCATTCTGCTGATCCCACTGTCGCTGCTGCTGGACCGGCCCTGGAGCTTGGCCATGCCGTCTGCGGATGTATGGGCCGCATGGTTGGCCATCGCGCTGGTCAATACCGCGCTGGCCTATGTGGTCTATTACCGGATGGTCGCCAATGTCGGCGTCACTTATATCTCGCTGGTGACGTTTCTCATTCCTGTCATCGCGCTCTTCCTGGGCACTGTGTTCCTGGACGAGAGCGTGACGTTGCATGCCCTGATCGGCATGGCGATCATCGCACTGGGATTGGCGGCGGCGAATGAACGACTCTTCCGCCGGACTAAGCAGCCGTCCATCCCCCATCGATCGAAATGATCGCCCCGGTGATGGAACGCGCCATGTCGCTTGCCAGATAGAGCGCCAAGGCCGCGACTTCTTCCACGGTGACGAACTGCTTGGTGGGCTGGGCCAGCAGCAGCACGTCATTGATCACCTGTTCGCGCGTCATTTTGCGCGCCGCCATGGTGTCGGGGATTTGTTTTTCCACTAGCGGGGTCCAGACATAGCCGGGGCAGATGGCGTTGGACGTGATGCCGAAGGTGGCGGTTTCCAGCGCGATGGTCTTGGTGAGGCCGGCTATGCCGTGCTTGGCCGCGACATAGGCGGACTTGAAAGGCGAGGCGACCAGCGCATGGGCCGATGCGGTGTTGATGATGCGGCCCCATTTTTTCGCCTTCATGCCGGGGACGGCGGCGCGGGTGGCGTGGAAGGCGGATGACAGGTTGATGGCGATGATCTGATCCCATTTCTCGGGCGGGAATTCCTCGACCGGCGAGACGAACTGGATGCCGGCATTGTTCACCAAGATATCCACGCCACCCAGCTGCTTGATGGCGTCGGCGACCATGGCCTCGGTCTCGGCTCCTTTGCTCATGTCGGCGCCGCTATAGATTGCATTGACGCCGAACTCCTTCTCGATGCCGCTGCGCTCCTTTTCGATCGCGGCCGCGTCGCCGAAACCATTGATGCAGACATTGGCGCCTTGGCCCGCGAAGGCGCGGGCGATGGCGAGCCCGATGCCCGAGGTTGAACCGGTGACCAGAGCGGTTTTGCCTTTGAGGGACATGACATTTCTCCGGGGATGGCGGCCAAAGCATGGCACAGCCATGCGGGACCTGAAGGGGCGATAAGGCCGCACTGGGTCGGAATATTTGGCAATTTCGGCTATGATTCGGCCGTGGACGCAAAACCGATACATCCGCCGCATCCGTCGGGCCATCGCTACGCGCCGATCCCCCGGCCGGAGAATTGCGGCCGCATCGCCCTGGTGCTGCAGGGCGGCGGCGCGCTGGGCGCCTATCAGGGCGGTGTCTATCAGGCGCTGCACGAAGCGGGGTTGGAGCCGGACTGGGTATCCGGTGTCAGCATCGGCGCCATCAACGCGGCCCTGATCGCGGGCAATGCGCCGGAGCGGCGTTTGGCGGCGCTATGCGAATTCTGGGATCGCGTGACCGACCGCACCATCTGGCCCTATACGCCCGACGGCGATATCTACCGCCAGACCCGCAACACGGTTTCGGCGCTGACCACCGCGCTTTTCGGCCAACCCGGTCTGTTCAATCCCCACAAACTCAATCCCTGGTTTCTGCCGCCCGGCGCCAAACACGCCACCAGTTTCTATGACAACACGCCCCTGAAGCAGACCTTGGAAGAACTTGTGGATTTCAAACGCCTCAACGAAGGCGAGGTGCATTTCTCGGTCGGCGCGGTCCATGTGATGACCGGAAATTTTGTTTTCTTCGACAACCGCAAGGAAGAAATTCGCATCGAGCATGTCCTGGCCAGCGGCGCGCTGCCGCCGGCCTTTCCCATGGTGCAAATCGGCACCGACTATTTCTGGGACGGCGGCATTGTCTCCAACACGCCGCTGCAACATCTGCTGGCGCAGGACGACGATATTAATTCGCTGGTGTTCCAGGTCGATCTGTTCAGCGCCAGAGGCGATCTGCCCCGCACCATGTCGGACGTGCTGGGCCGTCACAAAGATATCATGTATTCCTCGCGCACCCGCCAGGTGACCGACAATTTTGCGCGGCTGCAGCGCTGGAAGACCCGCGCCTATGAGGCGCTGGTCAAGGTGCCGGAAGCGGAATTGAGCGACGAACAGCGGGCGATGCGCGACAAACTCTCCTGCCTGCCCCAGGCCACTATTCTGCAGCTGATCTATCAGCAGAAATCCTATGAGGGCAATGCGCGTGACTATGAGTTCAGCGCCGATTCCATGCACGAGCATTGGAAAAACGGCCATGAGGACACGCTCAGCACTCTGAAACGCAAGGACTGGCTCAAGATGCCGCCCAAGAATATCGGTGTCCTCACCCATGACGTGCACCGCGAAAATGAAGGCCGCTGATCTTGTCCCCTGAAGGCCGGGCTTCTATTCCAGAACGATGAATTACCGTCACGGCTATCACGCGGGCAATTTCGCCGACGTCGTTAAGCACCTCGCGCTGGTGGCGATCCTGTTGCATCTGCGCAAGAAAGACACCGCTTTTTCGGTGGTGGATAGCCATGCCGGACGGGGGGCTTACGATCTGGAGGGCGCGGAGGCGGGCAAGACCGGCGAGGCGCGGGGCGGTATCGCGCGTTTGGCGGACCTGTCCGGCGAGATGCCTCAAGCGCTGTCGACCTATCTGTCGCTGGTCAGGGAAAGCACTGCCTATCCAGGTTCACCGCTGATCGCCGCCAAGCTGCTGCGGCCCCAGGACCGGCTGACGGGAATCGAAAAAAACCCTGCGGAATTCGCCGCGCTGGAAAAAGTCCTGGCGCCTTACCGCAATTGCACCGCCGAACAGGCGGACGGTTACGTACGCCTCTTGAAGCTGTTGCCGCCGCCATCGCGGCGCGGGTTGGTGCTGATCGATCCGCCGTTTGAATCGCCGGAGGAATTCTCCACCCTGGCTCAAACCGTGCGCGAAGCGGCGCGCAAATTCGCCACCGGCATTTTTCTGATCTGGTATCCCATCAAGTCGCAGGCTGGCGCCGATGCTTTCACCGGCGAGGTGCTGGCGGGCGGCATCGCCAAGGCCCTGGCCGTCGAGACCAGGATCAGCGTGCCGGAAGGCAAGCTCGCCCGTGCCGGCCTGTTGGTGATCAATCCGCCTTTTGGTTTCGCGGCGGTCATGGAGCAATCGGCGCGGCTGTTGGCGCCGCGCCTGGACGCCGTGATCGCACAGGCCTGGCTTGCGGGCACCGAATAGGCGCAACCGTCGCGCGCGTAGCGAGACAGCGTGTCGCGGACAGAACTGGTGCCTGCCATGGATCGTCCGCTAGGCCCGGGCCGGGCTGATGGCGGGCCGGTAGGGGCCTTTTTCCCAAGGATACAGAACGGCTTGCCTTGGCCGCCCGCCTCCCTTATCACCGCCGGTGGACAGGTGGTCGAGTGGTCGATGGCACCGCACTCGAAATGCGGCGAGCCTGCAAGGGCTCCGTGGGTTCGAATCCCACCCTGTCCGCCAGTAAACAAAGTGTCCAGCCCGGTGAGGCTCACCAATTGGCGATGTTACACGACGACCGATGTGCGCGGATTCAGGGGCCGCGCACCATGCGGACGACGTTCGCGATGCAGATATCAAGCTCGGGATACTTCGCCCTGACGTTGGCCAAGCCCTTCTTTTCCAGATACGCCGCCATCGCCAAAATGGCTCTGGTGGTCATCAGATATTCGACGCCCACCATTGTCTTGCCGCCATGAAACAGGTCGGCCTTTATTGCCAATCCTGCCTTTCCCTTCAAAGAAACTCTCCCATATTCTCGAACCAAAGATGTGGAACATATCCGCAATCAACAGGGAGCGTTGCGCCGCCAATACGGCCCGCCCTTGCGGCACACTGATTTGTCTGGCCTGCGGAAGCGTGGTTTATTTGCTATCGGCACTGCCAACATTGAGGCCGACCGCGAATGATGAAATATAAGATGTATCTGGCGGTGATCGTAATTGGCTATTTTGGCGCCGTCATTTTATTTTGGCTGTACGGGAATCCAGAAACCTTCGGACTTTTTGAGCGAGCACAGGGTGTTCCTCCCGTCTTGGGGGGCTGGATGCGCCAACCCTACGCGCATGCACCTCTCCCTTTTGTGGATCTCGCGGGAATATTCAGCTGGCGGGAATGCTACCTTAGAGGGATTAATGTAGCGCTGAGCAATCCCTGTGACATTATTCCCCGGGGGCCTGCAAACTATTCGCCCGCAGTATGGCATCTGCCAATCGAGTGGATGGGGTTGAGGAACCCGATCCCCGCCGCGATCGTTCTCGATTCTGCTTTTCTTGTTATCTTATTCTGTTTGTTTAAGCCTAAAAACTACCGCGACCTGTCAATTGCCGTCCTTGCAGCCCTCTCTCCGCCGGTGTTTTACGCGCTCGAAAGAAGTAATTTAGATCTCCTAATTTTCATTTTAACGGTGGGGGGCGTGCTCCTGCCGCAAAGAAAAATCTGGTCGCGGCTCACATTCTACATCTGCGCAGTGGCTTCAGGGTTACTAAAACTCTATCCGTTCGTACTGCTTGTCACCCTGGTTAGAGAGCCGATTCAACGTTTTCTGGTTCTCTCCTCTCTGAGCTTGGTTGTCATCGGTGTTTTCCTCGGCGATCATTGGGCCTTAATCACGCATCTTGCGCTTCCTAAGGAACAGATCAGTGGAATGTTTGGCGGAAAGCTTCTTGCGAAAGGGCTTCAGCAATATTTTGGACTGGCGGATGCTAGCCGTACGATTATCTATATAGCGTGTTGCTTGATCAGTGCTGCAATTTCCATTCTGATCGCTGCAAGGGTTAAAGACGACCCGAAATTCCGAGACGGACTTGATCGCGCGAGCGGCCTATTGTTGTGCGGAGGCCTGTTAATCCTGGGCTGCTTTTTTTCCGGTCTGAGCATTTATTATCGCGCAATATTCCTTCTACCCGTTCTCGCGGGTCTTTGGTCGTTGCGCCATTCATTCAATAGTTCTGCCATGCAAAAGCTGATACGGCTTGCGGTGTTGGTCACGATGCTGTGTCTGTATGGCGACAGGATGCGCGCCGTTGGAATGGCTGTTATTCGCCCGGGCCTCATTGAGCCTTCGTCTACCTACGGTGTCGGTTTTGCTACAGTCGTTTTGGTCGTCAAAGAGCTATTTTGGTGGTCGGAGATAACACTTCTCGCCGGAATTATTTTGGCTCTATTGGTTCATTTCCCCTTGGGCCTTGAATTTCTCAATTTACCGATATTCCGGAAACGCAATAGTCCGGGCAGCAAAGCTGCGGTTTCGCCAGCGACTTGATTTCACGGACCACCGGACCTCACCTTGGCGTGGCGTCAACCTGATAAAGAGCGTGCTTTGGACCGTTCGCGATCAATTTCGCGCGCGGCGCCAGGGTCGCGGAGGAAGGCGGCCTGATCAATAGGAAGAAAACTGGAGGGACCGAATGTCCCGCCCGCAACATAGAGCCTATAAGGGTTTCTATCCGGCCAAGCCGCCTGCGGAGCTCCATTGGATCGCAGGTTGGATCAAACTGATGCTGTAATCCATAATATGCCGAATAGGCTGGCGCGACGCCGATCGGCTGCTGTCCATGAATGGCGTATAAATCTGCGACGAAGCGTGTATCGCTGAATGCCGACATCGCGGCAACATGCTGCAAGGATGGCTGGCGCCGGTCGTAAATGCTCCGAACGCCGCCGCTTTCGGACTGACATTCCGATTGCATGACAATCGCCGGCGCCGGCAAGGAAGCCAACTCTTGGATGAGTTTATCGCTTTCGATCGATTGCGACCGCCATTGCGCGGCGATGGCAACCTGTTTGGCAACAAAAGCAATCGCCACCAGGGCTAGGAGTATCGCCGTTCTCTTGCGGTGCGCCAGCCGTACGTCAAGGCCGGCAAACACCATCAAGATCACGGCGATCGGCATCCGGACATCGACATAGGATCCCGAAGCCAGGTTTTGAGGGAGTATGAAATAAAGCGCCGTGAGGCCTATTATGCCGGGAACGAACGATGAGACTAAGCGTGTGCGCGCGCATAGCGCGAGCACCGCGAGGAAGCAGAGCGCGCCGGCGGCGAAGGCCGCATCGCCTGCCATGCTTGCCGAGCTCAGCGACTTAAGGATCTCGAATATCTTTGTTGAGAGATAGGGGGAATCGTACCGTGGCCGGCTTCCATCGCCGGTAGCCATGCAAAGAAACAGCAGGCCGGCCGGAACCACCTCCAATAGCCGCAGCAAGCCTCCTTGCCAGGTGATCTGTCTCTGATGTAGCGCGACAAGGGCGAAGCTGGCCGTCATGACCGCGTAAATGCCAAAATCGAACACATGGCAAAACACCAGCAGGATTGCGAAGGCGGCTCCGGCCAGGAAGCGGACGACGGGCGCACTGTGCTCCAGTTTCAGCCGGCCGGCGAGGGCCCATGGCACCAGCGCCAGGCCAAAAGCGTAGGAGAAAAAGCCCAGGATGGTGACCAAGTTGAAGAGCACCAATCCTGAGGCGAGCGGCACAATGCTCCACCGGGCCGTCACAACGCGGTTTAACACCGCCACGCCTGAAACGGTGAGGATCAGCGTGAGGGCAAAAAATATCCTGCCCACATTTTCGGGCGAGGCAAAAAAGCTGAGTGCAAATCCGATGATGTCAAAGGCAATGTTTGGAAGAAAAAACGTGTCCAGATCGTAGAATGGCGACCCTTTCCCAGGCGGCAACAGATCGCGCAGGACGCTAATGCGGGCTTCGTGCGCGGGCGCATCCAGCAAGAGCAAATGCGGCGCGAGCCAGACCGGGAGTATGGCCAACACCGCCACAATTGCACCAGCCGCAACAAGGTATTTACCCGGCAAGCGATCTGTGCCGGCAACCCCTGGCTTCGTCATGACATTTGCCCTTTATGCGCCGCCCCCGGAGCGGCCCAGTGATTATTCCAGCCGCCCAAACAAATTGCACGCGCCGTGATGCTGACTGTGACCCTGATTAACAATCAGGCAAGCGATTTTCTCACCGCAGTTCAATACGGCAATGGGGCGCGGTGCGCGAGGCCCCTGCCAGCCGGTCACCAAACCGTCGTCGGCACCGAGCGGAAATAAGAAAAGGAACCAAAAGGGACACGGTGCCGTTTTTATACGGGCTGGCTGGCACAAGTGATGCACGGCACCCAGGGGCAGACTTACACTGTCCCAAGGCGGTACAGATGCAACGTATCCCCGATGTCTTCGAAATTCCCGAACCGATGCGCGGTAAGCCGCTTCCCTGGCTTACAGCGGTTGCCATGACGGCGATTATCGTGGTGGCGACCTTGGCCCTGGTCGTGGCAAACGAAGTCCCCAGCGAGACCCCCCAGGTTACCGTCGGCCGCTAAGGCCGAAGCTGCAATCAGGCAAACGTATCCAGCAGCGCGCCGATGCCCGGCCCCGCCATTCCGACCCGGGTGAGTGCGGTTTTTTCCAGTTCCGCCGCCGAGCGTTGGATTTTCTGCGCCGCTTCCGGGGTGGGGGCCTGTTTGACCGCGCGGCGCAGGGCACCCGCATAGCTGACCATGTCCGTGACCGACGAAATGCTCTGCCCCATGGTCATTGCCTAGCAACAAATCCAACCGCCGCAAAAAAGGAATGGAGGGTAAGGCTAAGGCGTGGTTAAACAGACGGCCCTTGCGTTGGTGATGTGCGCATGAGTACCGATCTTTCCACGATGCCGGTTCATGCCCTGTCCGCAGGACTGGCGGCCGGCCAGCTCTCGCCGGTCGATTTGCTGGACGCCTGTCTGGCGCGCATTGCGAAATTGGAACCCAGGCTTCAAGCGTTCGTCCACATCCATGAAGCCGAGGCGCGGCAGACGGCGGAGGCCGCCGACAAGGCGATTCGCGCCGGTCAGAGCCTGGGCCCCCTGCATGGTATTCCCATCGCGATCAAAGATTTGGTGGAAGTGAAGGGTCATCCCACCGCCGCCGGCTGCGCCGTATGGCGCGAGCGGATGTCCACCCACAATGCCACTTTGGTTGAAAAACTTTTGGCCGCCGGGATGATCGTGTTGGGCAAGACCCATACGGTGGAGTTCGCCTATGGCGCCTGGGGCACCAACCAGCATATGGGCACGCCGTGGAATCCCTGGGATCCGGACATTCATCGCACACCGGGCGGTTCGTCGTCGGGTTCCGCCGTGGCGGTGGCGGCGCGCATGGCGCCTTGCGCCATCGGCACCGATACCGGCGGGTCGGTGCGCATTCCCGCCGCCTGGTGCGGCATTACTGGCCTCAAGACCAGCATCGGGCGCATCAGCACCCATGGCGTGATCCCGCTGAGCCCCACGCTCGACACGCCGGGTCCGATGGCCCGCAGTGTGGAGGACTGCGCCACGTTGCTGATGTTGCTGCAGGGACATGATGCGGCCGATCCCTTGACCGCCGATCTGCCGCCCAGCGCGCCGATGGCGGATTTGAAGCTGGGTGTGAAGGATTTGCGTCTCGCGCGCCTGCCGGACAGCGAACGCGCCGCGTTCGATGCGGAAATCCTGGCCGCTTATGACCGGTCTCTGAAGGAGCTGGCTGCGTTGGGCGCACAGATCGTCGATCTGCCGGAAGGCGGAAAGAGCCTGCGCGAAAGCGGCGACCTGGTGGGCCGCATCATCTCGGCGGAATGCTATCCCAGGCTGAAGGCGCTGGTGGACAATGAAACATTGCCGCTGGACGAAGCGGTGCGGGTGCGGGTGCGCGCGGGGGCGTCGATTTCCCAGCGCGAGTATCGCGAGGTGCTGGCGGAACGCGAACGCGCCAAGCAGGACTTCGCCGTCCGGATCAAAGGTATCGATGCCGTGCTGACACCCGGCACCATGACGCCGCCCATTCCGGTGGCGGAGGTAGACCAGCGCAGCACGCCGGCCCTGTCCAGCCGCTGGGTCAATTTCCTGGATCTTTGCGCCCTGGCCTTGCCCAATGGCATGACCGGCCATGCCTTGCCCACATCGCTGCAGATCGTCTGCCGGGGCGGCGCCGAGGCGATGGCGCTGCGCATCGGATGGGCGCTGGAAAGCACCACCGAGTGGCACAAAATGGCGCCGCTGGTCTAGAGAGCGGCAATGATCGCCTGGGCCGCGGCGGGATTGCGCTCTTTGGCGCCGCTGATCACAAACAGGAAAACGTCGCGCTTCTTTTTGGGCGCGGGCGGGGCCACCAGCAGGGAGGCTTTTGGAGATGCGCCCTTTTCCCAATCCAGGGCGCGCTTTGCCCATATCTTCAGGATCGCCTTGGGGTAGCCAAGCTTTTCCGCAGGCTTGGTGCCCATAATACGGGCATAGACGAAATCCGCCGTGACATCGCCGATCAAGGGGAATTCTCCGTCGGCGGCAAATACGATGGCCACGCCATATTTGCGGCACAGCGCGACAAACGCCGGATGTTTGAAACTGGCATGGCGCACCTCCACCGCATGGCGGATCGCCAGCCCGTTTACTTTCTTGGGCAACAATTTGAGAAAAGCTTCAAAATCACCGACGTCGAATTTCTTGGTCGCCATGAATTGCCAATTCACCGGCCCGAGCTTTTCCTTCAGTTCGGTGACGCCACTGGCGAAGAATTTTGCAATCGAGTCGCCGGATTCCGCCAAGACTCGCCGGTTGGTGGCAAAGCGCGGCCCCTTAACCGTGAAGATGAAACCCTCCGGCGTCTCGTCATGCCATTTGCGGAAACTTTCCGGCTTCTGCGAGCCGTAATAGGTGCCGTTGATCTCGATGGCGGTCAGTTTGGAACTGGCATATTCCAGCTCGCGCTTCTGGGGCAGCTTTTCCGGATAGAAGACGCCGCGCCAGGGCTCGTAGGTCCAGCCGCCG
>DATEIA010000148.1:0-14512 GCA_035279305.1 Rhizomicrobium sp. | reverse complement strand
GGTGATCGACGGCTATACCGGCGACCAGCGCCTGTTCCTCTCCTTCGGCCAGGTCTGGCGCACCAAGATGCGCGAAAACGCCATCCGCACCCAGACCCTGTCCAATGAACATACCGTGGCGGAGTTCCGGGTGATCGGGCCAACCCGCAACCAGGACGCTTGGTATGAAAGTTTCGCCGTGAAACCCGGGGAAAAATACTATCTGGCGCCGGATCAGCGCGTTCGCCTGTGGTGAGGTTGAACGGGATACGCCTACACTTGTAATAAATCGCCTACAGTTGTAATAAAAAGGCGGCGGGATTGCCCTGGCTGCGTTAGGGTGATGCGCCTTCGAGGATCGCACCTATGCCCCGAGCCTTCATCAACCGCATCGCCACCGCCGCGCCGCCTCATGACGTGCACGAGACTTTCCTGCGCTTCGGCCAGCTGATGTTGCGGGATGACAAGCGCAAGCTGGCGCTGTTCAACCGCATGGCGGAGCGCAGCGGCATCGCCCACCGCTACTCTTTTCTGGAGCCGGATCCCAATGGCGCGGTGGTGGACACCGAGGGTTTTTATCGCCGGGGCGCCTTTCCCGACACCGCCACGCGGATGAAGAAGTTCGAGGCCTGTGCGCCCGGCCTGGCGGCTCAGGCGGCCGAAAAACTGCTTGCCGGCGAGGACCGGTCCCGCATCACGCATGTCATTGTCACCAGTTGCACCGGCCTGTCGGCGCCCGGCATCGATCTGGAATTGATCGAGCGTTGCGGTCTGCCGTCCACGGCCGAGCGCACCATGGTGGGCTTCATGGGCTGTTATGCGGCGGTCAACGCCTTGAAGCTGGCACGGCATATCGTGCGCTCCGAGCCCAGCGCGCGGGTCTTGGCGGTGAATCTGGAGCTTTGCTCCCTGCATCTGCACGAGACCTGCGACCTGGAAGAAATTCTGTCCTTCCTGCTGTTCGCCGATGGCTGTGCCGCGGCGCTGGTCAGTGCCGATCCGGTGGGCGTAGAAATGAAATCCTTCCGCGCCGCGCTGGTGCCGGGCACCAAGGACCTGATCCGCTGGAATATCCGCCAGCAGGGTTTCGACATGGTGCTGTCGGGCGGGGTGCCGGGCGCCATCCGGGGCGCCCTGACCAACGCGCGCGACGACATATTGGGCGGCGCCAACGACATCGAGCTGTGGGCGGTGCATCCGGGCGGGCGCACCGTGCTGGATGCGGTGGAGCAGGCCTTTGGGTTGCCGCCCACGGCGCTTGCGGCCTCGCGGGGCGTGCTGCACGACTATGGCAACATGTCGTCGGGCACGGTGATGTTCGTGCTGGACCGCATCATGCGTGAGACCGCACCGAATGCCGGAAAAAACGCCGGCAAAAACGGTTGCGCCATGTCCTTTGGGCCCGGCCTGGTGGCCGAAACCATGATGTTCCGCATGGCGGCGTGATGCGCGCTTTGACCCCGGAAATACTGGATTTCCTCGCCCCCGACGATCCCCGGGCCATGCGCTCGCGGCGCGATTTGGCGCGTATCAATGCCGTCATGCGCCAAAGCGCGATCATGGCCAAGGCGCTGATCGCCTGTGCCCCGCCCAAAAAGCTGGCCGATCTGGGCGGCGGCGATGGGCGCTTCATGCTCAGTATGGCCCGGCGGTTGGCGAAACATTGGCCGGGCGTGCAGGTGAGCATTCTCGACCGCCAGAGCATTGTCAGCGAGAAAACCCAAGCCGGTTTCGCGGCGCTGGGCTGGCGCTGCGAGACGTTGCAAGGCGATCTCTTCGAGACATTGCCGCGCATCCAACCCGACATCGTCACCGCCAATCTCTTTCTGCATCATTTTGACGATGCGGCGCTGCGGCGGCTGTTGGCCTTGATAGCCTCGCGCAGCCGGACCTTTGTCGCTTGCGAGCCGCGCCGCTCGGCTTTCGCGCTGTTGGGCGCGCGGCTGGTGTTTGCGCTGGGCGCCAACGGCGTCACCCGCCATGATGCGGTCGCCAGTGTCAGGGGCGGGTTCCGCGACTTGGAATTGTCGATGCTGTGGCCCAAGGATCGCGCCTGGATCTGTCGGGAGCATAGCGTTTTTCCCTTCAGCCAGGTGTTTTGGGCCCACGCCCGTAGCGGCGCGGAGGGCCAAAAAAATGCGCTGTGACGCGCTGATCGTCGGTGCGGGGCCCGCCGGTTCGTCGGCGGCGCGGCTTCTGGCCCAAGCAGGCTGGAGCGTGGCGCTGGTGGAAAAGAGCAGATTTCCCCGCCGCAAGGTCTGTGGCGAGTTCATTTCCGCCGCCACTTTGCCGGTGTTGAGAGCCTGCGGTGTGGCCGAAGCTTTTGACGCCGCCGCCGGGCCGGTGGTGACGCGGCTGGGAGCCTATGCGGGCGATGCGATGCTGGCGGCGCCGGCGCAAGGCCGTTGGGGCCGGGCGCTGGGCCGCGAGCATCTCGACCTGATGTTGCGCGATGCCGCCATGGCGGCCGGCGCGGTGCTTTTGCAGCCCGCCGAGGTCGTGGACCTGCGGCGCGGGACGCAAGGCCATGTCTGTGTTTTGGATGATGGTCGCGAAATCGCCGCCAAGACGGTGATCGCCGCTTGTGGGTCCTGGAACGCCAAGGGCCCGTTTGCGGTCCCGCATAGGGCCGCTGCCTGCGATCTCTTTGCCTTCAAGGCGCATTTCCAGGGCAGCGTCCTGCCATCCGGACTGATGCCGTTGCTGGCTTTTCCCGGCGGCTATGGCGGGTTGGTGCAGAGCGATGCGGGCCGCACCTCGCTGTCCTGTTGCATCCGCCGCGATGCGCTGGAGCGCGTGCGGGTTCGCCATGGCGGCAAGGCGGCGGAAGCGGTTTTGGCGCATATCCTGGAAACCACCAAGGGCGCGCGCCTGGCGCTGGACGGCGCGGCGCTGGAAGGAAGCTTCCTGGCTACCGGTCCCATTCATCCCGGCATTCGCAAGCGCCAGGATGACGGGGTATTTTTTTCGGGCAACATCGCGGGCGAAGCCCATCCGGTGATCGCTGAAGGCATCAGCATGGCGATCCAGTCTTCCGGGTTGCTGGCGAAATTGCTGATCGCCCGGCGCGGCGAGGATTATGCGCGGGAATGGACGCGCCGTTTCGCGCCTCGTATCCGTGCCGCGTCGCTTTTCGCCCATCTGGCCATGAACGGCGCCGGCCGTCTTGCCGGATTGGCGGTCTTGCGCACCGCGCCCGGGCTGTTGGACTTGGGCGCGCGGATCAGCGGCAAGGCGCCCCTGGCGGCCTGACACTTTCCTGTGTTCTTCCCAGCCTGCCCCTTTTTTGCTCTAGTGTCCCGAATGCGAATTTCGCTTGATTGTTCGGCGTGATCGGCGGCGCATCTCGGATGCAATGGGACATAGGTGAGAAAAATGGGAATGATGCGTTTGTCCACGCTTCTGCTGGCCGCGCTGCTGTTGCCGCTTCCGGCCTTTGCCGCGCAATACATACTCTATGCCGGCAGCTACACCGCGGGCACGTCCAAGGGCATCTATGCCTGGAAATTCGACAGCCGGGACGGCAGCCTCTCGCCTTTGGGGCTGATGGCGGAAACCCCGCAGCCGGCGCATCTGTGGATCGCGCCCAATCGCAAGACGCTCTACACCGTGAATTGGGAAAGTGAAGGCGGCGTCAGCGCCTATCGCATCGATCCCAAAAGCGGGGCGCTCAGTTTTCTCAACAAGACCTCGTCGCACGGCGCCCGGCCCAACCAAGTCATGGTCGATCCGTCGGGCCGGGTGGCGGTGACGGTGAACTATACCAGCGGATCGCTGGCGGCTTACAAGCTGGAGCCCGATGGCAAGCTGGGCGAGGCCTTTTATGTCGACCGGCACAGCGGCAAGCCGCTCTCGTCCAAACAGCATGGCATCCAGTTCAGCAAGGACAACAGATTCCTGTACATCGCCGACCTGGGGCTGGACCGGGTCTACAGCTATCATTTCGACGCCAAGACGCCATCGATAACACCCTGCGAGACGCCTTATGTGAGTACCCATGCCGGGGCGGGGCCGCGCCGCATGCAGATGTCGCCGGACGGCAAGTTTCTCTATGTCGATCACGAGAGTGATTCCGAGGTCGGCGTCTACGCCATCGACGGTTGTACATTGAAAGAGATTCAGGCCATCGGCACCGTGCCGGACGACGCCAAGGCGCACAACACCACCGCCGAGATCGTCATCTCCGCCGACGGGCGGCATCTCTATGTCGGCAATCGCGGCCATGACAGTGTGGCGATTTTCACCGTCGATCCCAAGACCGGGATGCTCGGCAATCTGGAAAATGTGCCCTCGGGCGGGAAGACGCCGCGCAATCTGCGTTTCGATCCCAGCGGCAACTGGTTTTTCGCCGCCAATGAGAATGGCGGGACTATCACCGAGTTCAAAGTGGACAAGAAAAGCGGCCATCTGACGCCGACCGGCGTGGCGGCTGAGATCAACACGCCCGGCGGGATGTATTTTTTGAGGGTGAAATAGTCATGACGTATTGGGAAGCGAGTGGGGTGACCGGGTTTACGAGGCTGCCAAACCAGGCCCCGACAATCCCTTTAAAAAGCGGAGTCCTTGACGGTTTGTCATCGGCCGAGTTGCGTTTGCAGGCTTTGATCGCGTGCGGATAGAATGTTCGGGAATGATCGACAGGGGTACTCCGTGAGGTCCGATCTGATGGCTCAGCTGAAAAAAGCCGGTGTAGGCGTAACAATTTTATCGGCGGTTTATTTTTCTACTTTTTACGCCCTCGGTGCTCAGAACAAAGGTGAGGCTATCCAAAATCCCTCGGATGTCGGATGCCTGGTCATTGCAGTGCGAGGATCCGGATCCTCCGCGGGCGAAACGCAGTTGGCCTTTCGGGTTGCAGCCACTTACTTTATGGGACGCTATCAAGGCGGAGGCAGCAAGGAATCCCTTGTAACTTTGGTTCGAAATGAAGTCGAACGGCAGGAACTGATGGAGCCAGCAGCCCTAAATCGAGAACAGGCTGCATGCGGAGCTATGGTATCATCTGCCGGACGATTGATGAAAACAGTTGGTAATGAGCTCCAGAGGCAGGGGCGCTAGATTTTGCTGGTGAGGTGGCTGCGGCGCGTCGAATCTACTTCGGCACCTTCAAAAATTCTTCCGGCTTCAGCGCGCGGTCGGTAAAGCGTGCCTGCGCCACCGAACCCGTAAACCAGTTCACATGGTTGATGCGCACCCCCACCATCATATGGCCCGGGCCATGGGGGGTGAAGGCGACATCGGCTTCGCCTTCCAGCACGCCATCGACATAGGCGCGATACGTCTTGCCGTCATAACTCTGCGCCACCGCGTACCACTGATTGATGGGGTGCAGCTTCTGGGGATCGATCAGCGGCTTGTTGCCGGCGGCGCTTTTGACGAAGCTGTCCAGATACCATTGGCCGTCCTTCACGCGTACTTCGAACATGAAGCGCGGATTGGGATCGGCGGTGCCGCTGGGATTGGCGTCCAGCCCGGTCTTGGGATCGGTCTCCACGATGTGCATCCAGCGCTGTTCGAAAGCGCCGCCTTCGGGGCGGAAAATGGCTTCGATGGTGAAAGTCTTGGCGCCCACCAATGGCCGGTCCGGGAAAAACAACGCGGTATCGATGCCATTGAACTGCACCGCCTTGCCCACCGGCGAATCCACCAGCTTGGGCGTGCCTTCCACCTTGGGCGTCAGTCCGCCGATTTTTGACAGGTTGTTGAACTTCCAGACCGTCTGTTCCTGCGCCCAGGCGCTGCTGGCGGAAAGGATGCCAAAAATCGCGGCGGCCCAGATACTGCACCGGCTCATAAATTCTCCCTATTATTCTTTTCTTGGCCTTGTCCGGCATGACGTTGACGCGTCTCTGCCGCCACCGCAATCTCCCGGCAACAAAAAGATACCGCCAGCCACCAAGGGCTATCTGATCGATGTGGCGCCACGTCTGGCTTATGCGCCGCCGGGCAATTAGATCTGCGTTGAGGGGAAATAGCGTGTCACTCCGGCGCCGATTCCCGGATGGCGAGGTAGGAAAACCGGGACTTTTGGCGGAACCTGCGAAAAATTTGTCGAAAATTGTCTGGCCGAAATTACCTGCTGGTATCGGGCCTTGGGTCATGATGAGCGCTCGAAACGACGCTCAAACACACAAGCCATGGCGCATCGCGGTACAGCAAGCACCAAGAAAGCGGAGGCCGTTGCACCGGCCTTTGCCAGCGTTACCGCGGCCGACATCATCCGGGCGCCGGTGGTGCAGAAGGCGATTCCGCTCGATCTCGCCGCATTGCTCGTCCCTTACAAGCGCCACGGCCGGCTGACCTTGCGCGTGGAGCGCATGCCGCAACGCGCCAAGCTGTCGGCGGGCCGGAACAATGGCGACGGCTCCTGGTCGCTGGCATCCGACGAGTTGGAGGATCTCAACTATCTGGTTCCCTCCAGCCTTTGCGGCGGGCACGAACTTTCCGTTCGCATCGTGAGTTTCGACAACGCGACCGCCCACACGCTTAAGGTCATCCCGCTTGCGATTCCGTCTTGGGACAATGATGCGGATGGACCGCCTGCGGAGAATGTCGTCCGCACGTTGGCGGAAACACACGATCCGATTCTGCATAATGAACTTTCGAAGATGCAGTCGCTCTTCGCGGTGCGCGATAGCGATCTGGCGGAGCTGCGCGCGGCGCTCAAGCAGGCCAACGCCCAGAAGGAGGCGGAACTGGCGGCGGCGCGGGCGTCTTGGGAAGCGCAGCTGACCCAACGCCTGGCGGATGCCGCCGCTTTGGCCAAGGCGGAAAACGAGCGCGAACGTCTGAGCTGGCAGATTGCGCAGCAAGGCCAAGCCGCCCACACGGAAGCCTTGATCCGGGAACAGATCGCCCAGGAAGTCGGCCGTGCCAAGGCGGAGGCGGACCAGCTTCTGGAAGCCGAGCGCCGGCATTGGCAGGCCCAGGCGGAACAGCGGGTTGCGGAAGAACATAGCCGTCTAAAGGCGCAGACCGACCAGCAGTTCGAGGCCGAGCGCAAGCACTGGCAGGCCTTGGCGGAGCAGAGGGTCGCGGAAGAGCGCATTGAGTCCGGCCAGCAGCTCGACGCCGAGCGCAAACACTGGCAGATCCTGACGGAGCAGAAGGTCGCGGAAGAACATATAAGGGGCAAGGCCGAAGCCGATCAGCGCGTGGAAGCCGAACGCCAGCGCTGGCAGGCGCAGGCCCATGACAGCGGCGCTGCCGAACGTCATCGTCTTCTTACGGAGGCGGACGCGCGGCTGGCGGCGGAACAAAAGCGTTGGCAGGACCAGGCGGAGCAACGGATTGCGGCCGAGCGCCAGCGCTGGCAGTCCGAAAGCGACCAGCGTCTGGAGGCCGAACGCCAACGCTGGGCAAACGACAGTCTTGCCGCTGCGTCGCAGGCCGAAGCGCGTTGGAAGTCGGAAGAGACGGTGCGCGCCTCTGCGGCCCTTGCGGAATGGCAGCAACAGACCGCGCGCCTGTTGGCCGTGGAAAGCGACAAAGGCCGCAAACTGGAAGCCGCGCTGGCGGCCGCGCTGACCGCCGCTCCGGCCCAGCCGGCATCCGTTCTCATGGCCGATACCGGGGGCCCGGAGATCGAGCGGCTGCGCCAGGAATTGGCGGCGCTGCAGAACGTATTGCCGGAACGCGATCGCGAAATTGCCCAGCTGCGCGACGCGTTGAACCAGCAGCGTGCGCGCCAGGAATCCGAAGCCGCGCAAGCCGCCGCCGCGCAAGTTTGGAAATCAGAGGAAGCCGCGCGGGTCCAGGTGGCGAACGCGCGGGCGGAATCGCAGGACGCTATCGCCGCCGCGACAGCACGCGCCGAGAATGCCGAACGGATGCTGGCCGAAGCGCAAGGCGCGCCGGCCGCCGAAGTTCCGCGTTGGGACGATGGCTATGTCGATGGCTTGCGCCGGGACATTTCAACGCTTCGGGCGGCGCTGGTGAATCGCGAAGTGGAACTGGGCCATGCCCGCGCCGCGCTGGATCAGGCGCGCGTGCAGCAGGTCGTTCAACGCCCCGGAAACGCGCCTATCCGCCGCTTCGCCGGCCCGGACGATCAGGAAGAGGCGTCCAGCGGCGCCAAGCCCACATTCGTCCGCGATTTTTTCATCATGGCCGGCATATTGGTGCCCATGATCCTGGGCTATCCCTATCTGGCCGGCTATCTGCCGGATGGCGTTCGCGCCGGCATCGCCACCGCGACAGGCGGCCTTCTGAGCGTCCGGATGGAGCCGGCTCCCGCGCCGCGTCCCGTGCCGCCGCCCGCGCCGGTCGTGCCGCGCCCCACCGCGACCGTGGCTCGCACCGCCAATGTTCGCGACACGCCCACAGCCAAGGGCGCGGTTCTTGTGACATTGCCGCGCGATGCGGTGGTAATTGTGTTGCAGACAAGCGGAAACTGGACACAGGTTGAGGTTCCGGCCAGGGGGAGCAAACCGCAACAGGGCTGGATGTTCAACACCTATCTGAAAAGCGCGGCCTTGCCTGCCAAGCCCGCGAATGCGCGTGCCGCGGTCAAGCCCGCGGTTGCGGTGGTCAAGCCTGAGCCTGCGCGTGCGACCGTCGAGCCGGAGCGCGCGAGCGTGGCCGTCAAGCCCGAGAATGCCGCCACGACCGTCAAGTCTGAGAACACAAGTGCGGCCGTTGAGCCCGAGAGCACAGCCGCAGAGCCCGCGAAATAAGAGCCCGCGAAATAGGCGCATCCGCGATCGCCATGATATGCGCCCGTACCGGGCGAAAGCAGGCAAACGGTCTCCCCGAAGGCCGTTTTTTTGCCGGACCGGCAGGCTTTCACTGTCCCAATTATGCGCCTATCCTAAGGTTGTTTCATCGGCATAGGTGCGTCCATGACCAAGAAGCCCACGCATGACGAGTTGGTGAAGCGGTTGCACACACCCGGCTGGCGGCTGGTCACCGAGGACGAGCCGGAGGCGGCCAGCGGGACGCTCAAGGATGTGCTGGAGACCACCCATGCGCGCAACAAGAGCAAGAAAGCGCCGGGGTTGATCCAGCATATCGAGACGACCTTGGAGCTTGACGCCATTCAGATCCAGAATCTCTGGCACTATCTGGGGCTGCCGACGATTTGATCCGCAGAGTATTGGTGGTCCGCTGCGCCCGCGGCCGGCCTTCGGTCGCGTTCCGAAACACGCTCGACGATCCGGCCAAAAACGTCATGGGAATCATTTTACTGACACAATAAAATGGCTATTCTTCGGGCTATAGAGAGCTCCCCGTCACTGCCTCCGCCCGCCATCCGCCCCCACATTCCGGCAGAGCTCCTTGGGTTGCGTCACAGCGCGTAGTCACCGCTCACACCGTACGCAAAAGCCATATGCAAAAGCCACACGCAAAAGGAAGTGCGCCATGAAATTGCCTCTCGATCTTCTGCAAAAAGCGGAAAACGAATATCCCAAAGACACAGCCGCGATTGCCAAAGTCCAGGCGCATATTGCCAAGACGTCTGCGATAGAGCTCGACGGGCAGCCGCATTTCGAATTGCGCCGCTCCATGATTGCCGCGACGGCGCGCGAGCCGGTCGATCTGGCATTCGAACGCTATATCGGCACCAACGACCTTGTAGCGATCAACTATTTGTCGATCGGAAGTCTCCAGGCGCGCGCGGTCGGCCGCCTCCGGTATTTTGACAAGACCATACAAAAGACCGCCTACGCGACCGGCTTCATGGTGTCACCCGAATTGATGATGACCAACCATCATGTCTTTCCCGTCGCCGACGCGGCCGGTTTTGCGGCATTGACCGACGATGCCGCGTTGGAATTCGATTATGAGCTGGACATGGATGGCAAACCGGCGACAACCATTGTTCATGCCCTGGACCCAACGGCGTTTCTCCACACCAGCAAGGAGCTCGACTTGGCCCTGGTCGCGGTCCGCCCGCAGGACGTCAGCGGACGCCATCAACTCAGCGAGCGCGGGTATCTGGTGTTGAACGGCAACCTCGGAAAAGCGGGTACCGGAGACTTCGCCACCATCATTCAACATCCTGACGGCGAGCAAATGCAGATCGCGCTGCGCAACAACGAGATTATCGACAACACGTTGGCCGATGTCATCATCTATAAGAGCGACACCGCACAGGGCAGCAGCGGCGCGCCCGTCTTCAACAATGAATGGCAGCTTATCGCGCTGCACAGTGCTGGCGTCGCAAAGAAGAATTCCGACGGTAAATATCTGGATAAGGACGATCAGATCATTCCGGTCGCCGGTGGCCATATCGATGAGTCGCGCATCGTCTGGCTCGCAAATCGCGGCGTGCGCGTCAGCGCGATCATGAAACATCTGGGATCCGAGCCGAGCGTTGCCACCCACCCGCTGGCGCAAATCTTTTCCAGCCCCGCCTATACCGATAGCCGCCCGTTCGTTGCCCTTTCCAACCCCAAGCCGGTTGAGGCGGAGCGGTTGTTGACGGCACCTCCGGCGCCATCCGGCCCGTTCCAGCCGCTGGAGATCCGTATCAGCATCGGCAACGGTCCGGTCCTCGCGGAGGCGGCTTCCTTGCAGGCAGCACCGGCCCGTCTGTTGGCACCTCCGGAATTCGAGAAAAAGCTGGAGGACGAGCAGGATTACACGGCCTGCGGGGGGTATGAGGAAGACTTCATGGGCGTGTCCATCCCGATGCCCATACCCAATGCAAGCTTACGCAAGAAACTCGCTTTTCTGAGTAACAGCCCGAGCGCCTATAAGCTCAAATATCACCATTTCAGCACCATCCAGCACGCGCTGCGCCGCGTTCCGGTTGTGAGCGCGATTAATGTCCATGGCAAGCATCGCTACGAAGCGTTGGGCAAAGAGTCGCGCAAGGACAACTGGCTGCGTGACAACCGTATCGACTATGACGCCCAGTTGGATGACAAGTGGTATGCCAAGAGCGGATTTGACAAAGGCCACCTTGCGCGGCGGGAAGATGCGGAATGGGGCGGCAGCATGGCCGCGGCGAAGGCCGCGGCGGACATGACCTGTTCCTATGCCAACGCCGCACCGCAGGTACCGGCCCTGAATCGTGCCATCTTCGGCTATCACGGCAAATGGGGCATTCTGGAACGAGACCTGTTGGAGGAAGGCATAAGGAAAGAGAGCGGCAAGTCTTCGCGTGTTTGCATTTTTGCCGGACCGTTATTCCATGAGGACGATCCGGTCTATGCGTCGGTCCAGGTGGCCCTGAGTTTTTTCAAAATTGTCGCCTGGTTCAAGGGTGATGGCACATTGCAGGCAACGGCTTTCCGCCTCTCGCAGGAAAAACTGGTTGGCGACATCGAATTCGAAGAGCTGCATTTCGATGCGCTGTTGAAAACCGAACAAAAACCCATCGCCTGGATACAAGACAAGACCGGGCTGAAGTTTCCCAAAATCCTGAGGGACGCCGACACATTTGGGGGTTGAGGACGCTTCGAGCGGGCCGCGCTGGTGCTTCTGTCGCTGCGTTTACCGTGATGAAAACCGAGGCTGGCGCTGGCTTCTGTTGCAGTGCAAACTGATTTATTGCCAATCGGGACTACCTGCACCCCAACCAATTTCCATGCCGCAAATTGCAACCGGCTTTTCGAGGAATCCGTGGCCGACAGTTCGTCAAAACGATTGGACCATATTCAAGGCTTGCGGGGACTCGCCGCGTTTGCGGTCGTCATCCAGCATGGTTTGGAACTGGTGGAGCGGTCTGGTATTACAATTTTCCGGCCCCTCTTCGAGACGGTGAACCTGGGTCGCTTCGGCGTGGTGCTGTTTTTCCTGATCAGCGGTTTGGTCATTCCCTACAGTTTCCGCGGTGAAACACCATTGCGCAATTTCGCGATAAGCCGGTTTCTTCGCCTTTATCCCGCCTACTGGCTTTCCATTCCGGTGCTGACCGGGGTCTATTTTCTGAACGGCATGCCGACAAACGCTGCGACCTTCCTGGGCAATTTCACCATGATCCAGGAATTGATCGGGATCCGGAATATAGGCCCCGGCTATTGGACTCTGAAATTCGAACTGGTCTTCTATGCCCTATGCCTTGTTTTTTTCGCGGTTCGATGGTTGCACAAGGCGGCGTTGAACGCACTCATGGCGATCGGATTGCTGGTCGCGGCGGTCAGTCCTTCAATCCTGTATGGCGGCAATGGCGGCCACGAATCTCGCTTCTTTTTCGCCATGTTCTTTGTCGGACTGCTTTTGCGCCAGGCTCTGGTCGAAGGCGACAATATTGCCCGCCGGAGTATCTTTGTCGTGATCCCGACATGCTTGGCCGCGGGGCTGGTGATGGGTGGATTGTTCTTTCGGGTTCCGATGAATTCCGGTCCTTACTTCCACCCGGTAGCCCTTGCCGGCAGCATGACGCTACCCTTGATCGTGTTCGCGCTGACGCTTTGGTTCCGCAGCCCGCCGTCAAAGCTTTTCATGTATCTCGGAACGGTGAGCTACTCAGCCTATCTTTTTCAAGATGTCGGACTATTGATGCTGCCGCACGTCATCTCGCCGAAGATATGGCCAATTTATTTGGTGGGGGTTGTCGGCATAACGCTGTTGATTGCCAGTGTTGTGTATCATTTTGTCGAAAAGCCGATGGTCGAGTTGGGCCATAGGCTGACAAAACGCCCCGTGCAGCCTTCTTTGGTGGAAGCTAAGGCGCCGTTTTAGCTGCAGATGGTCTGTCGTTATTTTCGTCCATCGTGATCTTGGGCAGGACCAGCCGGACAAAGACCGATGCATCGCCGTCTGCTCGCCCTATATGCTAGGTTTGCTCGGGGTTTATGGCGGACAGAGAGGGATTCGAACCCTCGAACGGCTTTCACCGTTACACACTTTCCAGGCGTGCGCCTTCAACCACTCGGCCACCTGTCCTGCCAGGGAGAAGGGGAGATACACGGGCTGGTCCATGGCTGCAAGGCCCGCCCAAGCCCTTCCTGCAAAAGGGCTTTTTCCCGCTTAGCCGCCGTCCGGCGGGGTCATGCTGAGGTCGCGCTTGGCGGCGATGATCGCGATCGTATAGCCCGCCACGACATCGAACAGGCACATGGCGGTGATCAGGAAAAACACCGAGGTGCCGAACCCCTTCAGGGCGATGAATTCCACCAGCGCGCCGATGAAGGTCAGCAGCGACAAAGCGTGATTGAGGATCTCGCGGTGGCTTGTCCGGGCAGCCTTGATGGTTTCGATGAACAAAAGCAGCAGAGCCAGCGCCACCAGCCCGTCGCCCAAGTTGATCTTCCAGTTATCGCCGGAAAAAACCGTCAGGGGGAAATTCTGGCCAAGCAGGAAGAGGGTGTCGTGGCCCGTCGTGGCGCCGCCGAAGACCACCAGATTATAGGCGGCGACCGCGATCAGAATCATGGGAAAGGCGCGCATGGTTCACCCCTCGGCCCGGCGGCGGTCGCGATAAATCATCCAGATGTTGCGCACATAGATCGGCAACGGCAAGGTCTGGCCCATCACCAGCGGCCAGGCCTGCATGTGAACGGCATAGACGAAGCTGATGATTCCACCCACCAGGCTGCAATACCAGAACGCGACCGGCACCACACTATGGCCGACCTGTTCGCTTTTCAGCCATTGAATCAAAAAGCGCACGCCGAACACGGCTTGGCCTAGAAAGCCGAACGCGCCCCACAGCGTATCGTAAGGATGCTGGGTCAGCGTCGTGTACCAATGGGCCATAAATCCCATATCAAAGCTCCCGTATCTCGGCGCGGCCACGATGGCGCCGCTGCAGCCAGCGCACGCCCAGAAGATCCTGCAGGCTCACCAGCAGGCGGCCGAAGTTGGTGTATTTGGAGATTCCCGTCAGGCGCGGGCGATGATTCACCGGCACATAGATGACCTTCCCGCCTTCGCGCTGCACCAGTGCGATCAAGAAGCGGTGCAGGTGATCGAAATAGGGCAGGTCCAGGAATACGTCGCGCCGGAACGCTTTCAACCCGCAGCCGGTGTCGGTGGCGCCGTCGCCCAACAAAGCGCTGCGAAAGCGGTTGCCCAGCCGAGACGCCAGCCGCCGGCTGGCCGTGTCCTTACGCCTGACCCGCACCCCCGAAACCATGGCCACCTCCGGCGCGGCACGCAGCGCCGCCAGCAGCTTGGGAATGTCGGCGGGATCGTTCTGGCCGTCGCCGTCCAGGGTGATGATGATGCCGCCGCGCGCCGCCTGTACCCCGCTGCGGATACCGCGGCTCTGGCCCAGGTTGCGGCCATGGCACAACACCCGCAACTGGAGAATCTCGCTTTTCAGCGCCGCCAGTGCGCTTGCCGTGCCGTCGCTCGAACCGTCATCGACAAACAGGATCTCATGGTCCTGGTCTTTGAGCGCGGCCGCAATCTCCCGCGCCAGGGGGGCGACGTTGCCGGCCTCGTCCTTGACCGGGACAACGACAGATAGGGCGACGCCGCCTGACAATCCTGTTCTCCGTTCCGTGGATTGGGGCTTATACAGGCCCGGCACTTTGCAACATAGGGGCGGGACCGACATAGTTCCCGGGCATGACCGACTCGCAAACGACCGAAAAGGCTCAGGAAACCGCCCCGGTTGCGGCCCCGGTCGAACCGGCCC
>DATEIA010000147.1:0-14701 GCA_035279305.1 Rhizomicrobium sp. | reverse complement strand
CCTTACCAAGGGATTGCGCTACCACTACGCTACTACGGCAACCGTGGTATTTTTCGAGCCTATGCGGCCAACCCTTAATCAAGGGTGCGCTGCTATAACGTATGGATTCCGCGAAGGAAAGCCGGGTTTTCAGATTTCCCTTACTAAGGCTTTTGGTGAGCTTTCATGGCCAAATCGCCGCCCGAAAAGCTGGCCGCCGCGCTGCGCGCCAACCTCAAGCGCCGCAAACAGAGCCCGGCGGGTCCCAAAGCCCCACAGGCCGGGGCGGCGGCCAAACACACCCTGGCCGTGATACCCCCCGGGGGGGCGCCGAAGCCCCCCAAAAACTCAGCCTAGCCCCGCTTTTCCCAGCCTTTCCTTGGGCTGGCCCCCCAGCTAAAACGAGCCATGGACCGTATTCGTATCCGCGGCGGCCACCCGCTGAAGGGGGAGATCCCCATCAGCGGCGCCAAGAATGCCGCCCTGAAATTGATGGCGGCGTCTTTGCTGACCGCCGAACCCTTGTGCCTGGCCAATGTGCCGCGGCTGGCGGATGTGCGCGCCATGGCCGAGCTGCTGATGAGCTTCGGAGTTTCCATCCAGGTCAACATGTCGCCGGGGCTGGGCGAGGGCGACCTGATGAAACTTCAGGCCCGCCAGATCACCTCGGTGTTCGCCTCCTACGACATGGTCCGCAAAATGCGGGCGAGTTTTCAGGTCCTGGCACCGCTTTTGGCGCGGCAAGGCGAAGCCAAGGTCTCGCTGCCGGGCGGCTGCGCCATCGGCGCGCGCCCCGTGGAACTGCATCTGTCGGCGCTGCAGGCAATGGGCGCCAAGATCGATCTGGCCGAGGGCTATGTCACCGCCACCGCACCGGGCGGACTCAAGGCCGCGGAAATCGTGTTCCCTTTTGTCTCCGTCGGCGCCACCGAGACCGCGATGATGGCCGCGTCCCTGGCCAAGGGCGCCACCAAGATCGTCAATGCGGCGCGCGAGCCGGAAATTTCCGACCTGGGCAACTGCCTGATCGCGATGGGCGCCAAAATTTCCGGCCTGGGTTCCAGCGAGATCATCGTCGAGGGTGTCTCCAGTCTGCACGGCGCGGATTACCGGGTGATGCCTGACCGTATCGAAGCGGGCACCTATGCCATTGCCGTGGCCATTGCCGGCGGTGAGGTCGAGCTGGTCGGCGCCTCTCCCGACACCATCGCCTCGCTGACCTCGCTGTTGGTCAAAAGCGGCGCGGAGGTTTTGGCAACGCCGCGCGGGCTGAAGGTGCATATGAACGGCGCGCGCCCGCACGCCGGCGACGTCACCACAGCGCCCTATCCTGGCTTTCCCACCGATCTGCAGGCCCAGATCATGGCGCTGCTGGCGGTGGCCGACGGCACCTCGGTGATCCGCGAAAAGATTTTCGAGAACCGCTTCATGCATGTGCCGGAGCTGGCGCGCATGGGCGCGCAGATTCGCATCGACGGCGATACCGCCACTGTGCGTGGGGTGGAAAAGCTCAAAGGCGCGCCGGTGATGGCGACGGATTTGCGCGCCTCGGTGTCGCTGGTGCTGGCGGGACTGGTGGCGGAAGGCGAAACCACGGTCAGCCGGGTCTATCATCTGGATCGCGGCTTCGACCGGTTGGAGGAGAAGCTTTCGCGGGTGGGCGCCGATATCGCCCGCGTGTCGGAATGAGGAGTGTCTCGGAATGACGCGCCTCAGACTCGCGGCGGCCGATGCCGAGGATCTGGAAATCCTCTCGGCCCGGCTGCAGGACGCCACTGGCAAGCTCAAGAATTTCACCTGGCTGCCCAAAAAGCGCCGCTTCGCCATTGTGCTCAACCGGCTGCAATGGGAAACGGGCGGCAAGACACGGGTGCGCGCCGGGCTGCATTTCGACGGCGTGCTGAAGGTGCAATCCCGCAAGGTCAAGCTGGGCGCGGGCGAAGCGGTGGTGTCGCTGCTGGCGGTAACCTTCCAGCCCAACGGCAACGAAGATCCCGGCGGGGTGATCGAGATTGTTCTGGCCGGCGGCGGGACCATCCGCCTGACGGTGGAATGTATCGATGCCGAGCTGGCGGATATCACGGGACCCTGGGCGGCCATCGGCATCCCAGATCACGGAGCGGACGATGGCCCGTAGACTGAATGATTCCGATGGGAAGTTCAAAGCGCAATTCCAAGAACTTCTTTTGGCAAAGCGTGAAGAAGAAGAGGATGTTGCCGGAATTGTGCGCGGCATTATTGCCGATGTGCGTGCGCGAGGCGACGCGGCGCTGATCGAACTGACCAACAAATTCGATCGGGCAAATGTTACGCAGGACACATTGAAACTGACTGCGACCGAGATTGATGCTGCCCTGCAGAATGTAAGCAAGGAACAGCGCGTTGCAATTGATACTGCCGCAACTCGCATCGAAAGCTATCACAAGCGCCAGATGCCGCAGGATTTGCGCTACGCCGACGAAACCGGCGCGCAATTGGGCTGGCGCTGGACCAGCGTCGACAGCGTGGGTCTGTATGTGCCCGGAGGCACGGCTTCCTATCCTTCCTCGGTGCTGATGAACGCCATTCCGGCCAAGGTGGCCGGGGTGGACCGCATAGTGATGGTGACCCCCGCCAGCGGCGGTAAGCTCAATCCCTTGGTGCTGGCGGCGGCGCGCAGGGCGGGAGTCAGCGACATCTACCGCATCGGCGGGGCCCAGGCGGTGGCGGCGCTGGCCTATGGCACGCAGAGTATCAAAGCGGTGGACAAGATCGTCGGCCCCGGCAATGCCTATGTCGCGGCCGCCAAGCGCGAAGTCTTCGGCCAGGTCGGGATCGACAGTATCGCCGGACCGTCGGAGATATTGGTGATCGCCGATGCCGCGAACAATCCCGATTGGATCGCCGCCGACTTGCTCAGCCAGGCCGAACACGATGCCTCCTCCCAAAGCATCCTGATCACCGACGACGCCGCCTTTGCCGACAAGGTGGATGCGGCGGCGCGGGCGCAGATCGCGCTTTTGCCGCGCAAGGACATCGCCGGTAAGAGCTGGAACGATTATGGCGCGATCATTCTGGTCAAGCGATTGGACGATGCCGTGCCGCTGGCGGACGCTTTTGCGCCGGAGCATCTGGAGATCGCCACCGCCGATCCCGAAAGCCTGCTCAAAAAGGTGCGCCATGCCGGCGCCATCTTCCTGGGCCGTCACACGCCCGAGGCGATGGGCGATTATATCGCCGGACCCAACCATGTGCTGCCCACTTCGCGCACGGCGCGCTTTTCCTCGGGCCTGTCGGTGCTGGACTTTATGAAACGCACCACCATCCTGGGCCTGGATGCCAAGAGCATGGCCGCCATCGGGCCCCAGGCCGTGACCCTGGCGCAAGCCGAAGGGCTGGACGGCCATGCCCGCTCGATCGCGGCGCGCCTCAACCAAGACCGCAAGGATTGACCGTGGACTATCGGCTTTCGGCGATCACGCTCGACGAAGCCAGTGTCGTATACCGCAGCCGCGCCATCGAGCAGGAGCGCGAAGTCGCGATCTACGATCTGCTGGAAGCCAATTTTTTCAAGCCCGAGGGTTCGCCCGGCGGCCCCTACCACCTGAATCTGGGGATGGAAGACAATCGTCTGGTGCTGGATATCAGCCGCGAAGACGGCAGCGAGCAGGGGCGGGTCTTTCTGTCGCTGGCGCCGCTGCGCAAGACGGTGAAGGATTATTTCCTGGTCTGCGACAGCTATTATAAGGCGATCCGCACCGCGCCGCCGCACCAGATCGAATCCCTGGATATGGCGCGCCGTACCTTGCACGACGAAGGCGCGCGTGCGCTGCAGGCACGGCTGGCGGACAAGGTGCAAAGCGATTTCGACACCGCGCGCCGCCTGTTCACGCTGATCTGCGTGCTGCAGATGCGGGGTTGAATCGCCATGTCGTCGAAGCAGGGCGCTGTTCTTTTTGCCTGCACCCTGAATGCGGTGCGTTCGCCCATGGCGGCGGCGATGCTGCGCCACCTGACCCGCGGCGGCATCTATGTCGAATCGGCGGGCGTGCGTGCGGGCGATCTCGATCCCCTGGCGGTGGAGGCGATGGGTGAGATCGGGCTTGAGATCGCCAAGCACAAGCCGCGCCGGTTCGAGGATCTGGAAGACGGTAGCTTCGATCTGGTCATCACTTTGTCGCCCGAGGCCCAGCACAAGGCGGTCGAACTGACCCGCACCGCGGCCACCCAGGTGGAATATTGGCCCACCATGGACCCCACCGCGGTAGAGGGCTCCCGCGAGCAGCGGCTGGCGGCGTACCGTGTTGTCCGCGACCAGCTGATGCGGCGCCTGAAACAGCGCTTTCTGGCGGTGGCCGCGGCGGATACTTAAGCGCCCTAGCGGCCGAATATCGTGGAAAAACCGTTGGAAAGGCTTGCTTTCCGGGCCTTTCCCCCCTATTTCCCCTGCTCGCAAACGGCTTTAAGAGGACCCATTGGCCAAGGAAGAAATGCTGGAGTTTGAGGGGATCGTCGAGGAGCTCCTCCCGAATGCGAACTTCCGCGTGAAGCTGATCGCCAATGATCACGTGATCATCGCCCACACCGCCGGCAAGATGCGCAAGAACCGCATCCGCGTGCTGACCGGCGACAAGGTGATGATCGAGATGACGCCTTATGATCTGACCAAGGGCCGTATCACTTACCGTTTCCGCTAGGCGCGGCCCTTTTGCGTCGTGAGTTCGTCGCGCCATCGCTCGTGTACGTCTTAGTACACGTCGCTCGGCGCTCCTGCTCACGCCGCAAAATTTTCCGCGCCGTGGAGTTGAGATGTCCGTCCCACTAGTCCTTGCCAGCGAAAGTCCGCGCCGTGCCGCGCTGCTGGCGCAGGTGGGCATAACGCCGGACGCCATACTTCCCGCCGCCATCGACGAAAGCGTGCGCAAAGGCGAGGCGCCGCGCGCCCATGCCTTGCGCCTGGCGTCTGAAAAGGCCCGCAAGGTGCAAAGCGAATGGAACGGTAAACCTGCCTTAATTTTGGCCGCCGATACGGTGGTGGCGGTGGGCCGCCGCATCCTGCCCAAGGCAATGAATGACCAAGACGTGCGGGCCTGCCTCAAACTTTTGTCGGGGCGGCGGCATCAGGTGATTACGGCGGTCGCCCTGATCACGCCGCAAGGTAAATTGCGCACCCGCCTGGCGCAGACCCGCGTCTCATTGCTGCGCCTCAGCGCGCGTCAGATCGCCGATTATGTCGAAAGCCGTGAAGGTGTGGGCAAGGCGGGCGGCTATGCCATCCAGGGCCGCGCCGAAATGTGGATCAAGGAGATTTCCGGTTCCTATTCCAATGTGGTGGGGCTGCCGCTGGCCGTGACCGTGGCGCTGTTGGAGGCGGGCGGCCATGGCTGAATGCCCCATTTGCCATAAGCCCGAAAGCGAGGGCTTCAGGCCTTTCTGCTCCAAACGCTGCGCCGACATCGACCTGGGGCGTTGGCTCAAGGGCGGCTATGCCATTCCCGGCCCCCCGGCGGACCCGGCAAGCCCTTCAAACTCTTCGGAAAAGGACTCGGACGAGACGTAGGGCGGGGGTGCTGGACAGGGCAAAGGCCTTCGCCTAAGAAGCCCCTCCCGCGTGTGCCCAGGTAGCTCAGTCGGTAGAGCAGCGGATTGAAAATCCGCGTGTCGGCAGTTCGATTCTGTCCCTGGGCACCATAATTAAGACATTGATTTTATTAATAAATTTAAGTTTCATGGTGCCAGCAATTGGCACACGCCAACCCAAATCTATCAGGTGCGTTAGCGATGGCGGCCCAAACCAGTCCGTAGAAGAAACCCGATCCTGCAATATTGGAAATCGCGCGAGCTATAGCGCGAGACTGGCCCGCGAGGATTTTGAAGCTCTCTACAGGCAGCATTCTCAGAAAATCGCGAAATCAGGAGACGGCGAATAGAGTGTGCTATTCGCTTACTTATTTCGACAGAAACCGCTCAATCGCTTGGCGGCTGTTCGTGTATATGCCGTGTCTTTTATGTAGTTCGGGCAGCTGACTGTGAGCCGGAGAACCGGCCAAGTATCGATAAGATGGCTGCTTTCCAGCGGCGCTTTTGCCCCTCGGTTATGAAGGATAGGGCATAGATGATCGATAGCGCAAAAACCGCCGCAATTAATCCTCGCATTGTGACTGTTAGACCTTGGGGCATATAGGCGGCCGCCAAGTGCAATAGCGGCAAATGAAACAGGTATAGCGCGAAGGTCATGCCTGCCAAATAAGCGATCGGTCTTTGTATCGGCGCCAGCCCAAAGGACAAAAATGAAGCGGAGAAAATGTTGGCAGCAACCAAGACGCCCAGCACAAAATCCCACCATGAATAGGCATTAGGGAGATATAGCGATGTGGGAATATCCGGCGTGATATTTGCGATGCCGACCATGACGCCAGCGATAGTGGTCACGCCCCATATCGAAGCGGCACCAATTGTTCCAACAGTTATGCGCTTCGTCATTCGATAGGCGATGACGCCCGCTCCCCAAATTGGCCCCAATAGCAATATTCCGGGGCCCGCAATCAAACTGCTTGCTGCAATGGCACATATGCGCTGCTTGCCCCTTAGATAAGTCGCCGCGGCGAAGATGGCGTAATACCAAAATTCATGCGGCAGCGACCAATAAGGATCGTTTGAAAGCAGCGAAACGTGATTCCAGCTCTGTGTCAGGAATAGGCTGCCAGCGAGCAAGCGCCAGAAGGGCTCTGTCTCTCGGTCCATATAATAGACGCCAGGATTGTGAGCCGTCCCGATAGCATCGCAGATCAATGTCAAAATCAACGCGGGTAAAACCACAGAATAAAGCCTTGCCAAGCGTGCGGCTGAATAGTCCAAAAGCGTGCGTTCTTTGGTGTCCGCAGTGAACGAAATGACAAAGCCGGACAGGACAAAAAATATGATGACCGCGCTATGCCCATAAGGCTGCAATGGCCAAAGGAATCCGCCCGATACGTCTCTCCAAGATAGGTGGCCCAGAAAAACCAGCGCGGCTGCTGTAATACGCAGCAGATCCAGATAGGCCGAAAATTCCTTGCGCATGGGTGCCTTATAAGCAGCGACTATGGCACGATACCTTGTCATTCAAGAGATTAAGCACGGGTTCATTAAGAGGCGACTGACACAACGGTCTGGCACGACGCTCTCATCACAATACGATTTCACACCAAGCCCACAGTAACGATTAGCGGTTGGAGGATTTGTCGGACCTAGTTCAAACCATTTTCCTCAGTCGATTTGGCGATTACATGCGCAGATACGCAATATAAACAATGGTTTATCTGAGATTTGGGGGTTGATCAATTCTGTCCCTGGGCACCATTCCTTTGGCCCGCGACGCGGGCCAAAGGAATGGCAAGAAGCCCCGCGCGACAGCGCCTGAGGGCGGCGCGGCAGGAAACCAGCTGAATCTTTCACGACAGCCTCATCGCAGACCAGCATTGCGGGCCAGAGGAATAACAAGCGCCCCCACGCAACAGCGACGTGAGGGGCCGCGCGTCTAGGTGGCGGAAGAACTTTTTCCTGCTTCCCCGCCCATCAGATATAAAGAGCCGGCGGTTCCGGCAAAACGAAAATAGGCAAAGCCGCGATGGGAGGAATAACTATGGGGTTCATGACGCGACGCAGCATGCTGTCTTCGACGGCAATAACGCTGATGATGACCGGGTTGCCGGCGCGCGGCCAAACGCAGCCCGGTACGCCCCCCGACACCGAATGGCGCAACTATGCCGCCGACCTGGCCAACACCCGCTACGCGCCGCTGGATCAGATCAACGCCGGCAATTTCGACAAGCTTGAAGTCGCCTGGCGCATGCCCTCCACCATGTTGGGCTCGCGCCCGGAATATACTTGGGAGGCGACGCCGCTGGTCATCAAGGGACGGCTCTACACCACCGCCGGTTCGCGCCGCGACGTGGTGTGCCTGGATGCCGCCAATGGCGAGATGCTGTGGCTGTTCCGCAAGGACGAAGGGATGCGCGCGCGCAATGCGCCGCGTCTATATTCCGGCCGCGGCCTGGCCTATTGGAGCGACGGCGGTGAGGAGCGCATTCTCTATGTCACGCCCGGCTATCAACTGGTGGCCCTGGATGCCAAGACCGGCCTTGTTGTCGCGGGCTTCGGCGAAAATGGCGTGGTCGATCTCAAGCTGAACAACGACCAGGTCATCGATCCTCTTGACGGCGAGATCGGTTTGCATGCCACGCCGACCGTGGCGCGCAATGTGGTGATCGTGGGCGCCGCCCATGCCGCGGGTGGCGTGCCGGGCAACAAGCCGCGCGCCAAGGGATATGTCCGCGGTTTCGACGTGAAGACGGGCCAGCGGCTCTGGATCTTCCATACCATTCCGATGAAGGGCGAATTCGGCTACGAAAGCTGGATTCGGCCCGGTGAAGCCGAAAAAGCCACCAACACCGGCTGCTGGGCGCAGATATCGGTCGATGAGGAATTGGGCCTGGCCTATCTGGGGATCGAGATTCCCTCCGCCGACGAGTCCGGGGTTCGCCGCCATGGCAACAGCCTGTTCAGCAATTGCCTGGTGGCCGTCGAGCTGGAAACCGGCAAGCGCCGTTGGCACTACCAGCTTGTTCATCATGACATCTGGGACCGCGACGTGCCTTGCGCCGCGATCCTTTGCGATATCCCGCACAACGGAAAAATGGTGAAGGCGCTGGCCCAGCCCAGCAAGCAAGGCTTTCTCTATGTGCTGAACCGCGAGACCGGCCAGCCGATCTGGCCGATCGCGGAAAAGAAAGTGGCCAAGGGCGACGTGCCGGGCGAATGGTATTCGCCCACCCAGCCCATTCCGACCAAGCCGCCGCCTTACGACGTGCAGAACGTCGATGCTTCCACCGTGATCGATTTCACGCCGGAGCTGCATGCCAAGGCGCTGAGGCTGTTGTCGCATTATCGCACGGGGCCGATGTACACCCCGCCTTCGCTTTCCAAGGCCGACGGCACCTGGGGCACCTTGACCGCGCTCGCCAGCCAGGGCGGCACCAACTGGCCCGGCGGCTGCTACGATCCGGAAACCCACATGGTCTACACCTTTTCCGAGACCACCGTGGCGGTGACGGGATTGGTGGCCGGCAATCCGCGCTTCACCGATGCCGACTATGTGCGCGGCACCTTCAGCGCGGCACCCACAAGGCCATCGGCGATCCAGGGCGGTGAAGAGTATCGCGCGCCGCCGACGGCCGTTGCGAACGCGGCGGCAGAGACCCCAGCAGCGGGGAGCGTGCAAGAATTCCGGCCCGGTGTGTTGAATATCGACGGCCTGCCGCTGATGAAACCGCCTTATGGCCGCATCACCGCGACCGATCTCACCAAGGGGGAGATCGCCTGGCAAATCGCCCATGGCGACACGCCGGACGCGATCAAGAATCATCCGGCGCTGAAGGGGCTGAATATTCCGCGCACCGGGCGGCCCGGGCTGCTTGGTCCCACCGTCACCAAGTCGCTGGTGATCTGCGGCGAAGCCGGTTTCGTCACCACGCCCAGCGGCAAGCGCGGCGCCATGCTGCGCGCCTATGACAAAAAGACCGGCGAGGAGCGCGGCGCGGTCTATTTGCCCGCACCGCAAACGGGGTGTCCGATGACCTATATGCTAGGCGGCCGGCAATATATCGTGCTGACGATCGGCGGTCCGGGATTCCCGGCCGAGATGATCGCCTTCCGCCTGCCCTAGTCCCGGCCGGGATGATGCGGCTTACTCCGGGGCAAAAGTCGGCGTGACCAGGATTGTTTCCACGCCGGCCGCGCAGTTGAGTGCGTTCTTCAGATTTTTATTTGTGTCGAACAGATATTGATGAAAACGCGCGCGCCCCAGCTTCCATCCCGCCAAGCCGATGGCGTGCCCAAAGTCATCGTTTTTTCCCAATCTGGCATAGGTGGAGGGTCTGGAACCCGCCATCATCGCCCTTGTGTCCTGCGGCACCGTGTTCAGGGCTTTCCATCTGTCGCCAGCCCGGGCCGCGGCTTCAGCATACCGGCCCGGCGGGCCGCCGCCGCTCAAGATCCAGGATAGAAGGATTCCGATCGCCAGCCTGGGGCCCGTCCGCAATTTCATGTCGCTGGCGAGTACCGCCGAAACCGACAGGATCGCGGGAATGGCAAGTATTTGAAGATGCTGGCGCCACAAGCCGGTGGTGGCCAGGACGGCAGCGCTTGCACAAAGAGACGTGATGGCGGCCCGGAACAGCGCGCCGCGCGCCTGGCCTGAATTCAGGCGCGCGTAAAGCAGGCAGGCGCATATCGCGGCCGCGACGATCTTGGCGCGGTCAAAGTTGATCTTCCGGCGGACTGTGCCCGAAATATGGGCATATTACCGATTTTTATGGTCAATATGGCCAAGCTTCGCCCGCCGACATTTGAAGTCCCAGCCGCCCGTGATAAATCAAAGCCGGGTGGGAGGCGCTTTTGTTCTCAAAGAGCCGCTATTTACGTGGCCTTAAGAGCGGCAGTGGAAATTCGGATGGTCCCGAATACACGCCCCCTATGAGCACAGCTGCTGTTTCCCCCAAGCCCGCCGCCAACGATACTGGCGCGACCGAACAGGAAAAACCTTCCAAATCTTGGCCATTTTCCTATGCGCTTGGATTGGCGTTTCTGGGCAGCGCCGTCCTATGGGCCATCATCGCCGCCGTCATCCACTACCTTTGAGACAGCGCCGATGGCGCGTCCCGAACCTGCCATGGGTTCCCCGAACTCGGCCCTTGTTCGCCGTGTGGGCCAGAATCGCGGCCCGCGCGTTTTACAAGGGTGCCGGCCGCAGCAGCGGCGCGGATTGCAACTGCGAGATGCATGATGCCGCATTTCCTTGCAACCGATTGTCCGTGGAAGGATTTCTCCAGGCGCGTCGCGAACGCCTGATACTAAAGTAGTATATCCTGGGCCGATGGGATCGGTTGCGAGAGCTTTTTTGCCGGCTTTCCGCCTTTCATCCGGCCAATTTCGAGAAATATATTGCAGTTGCGAAGATCGAGGAATTAGAGTGTCGGAAGCAAGGATCAAGGCAGTGAACTGCTTCAGGCGTTTGATTGGCGCGAAAGTTCCCAAGCCGGCCGTCGGCGTGGGCAAGCGTCTCTTCGCAATCGGCGACATTCATGGGCGGCGGGATCTCCTGGATGCGCTGGTGAAGCGCATGGGCCGGCACATCGCCTCGGCTCCGCCCGCCGACAATATCCTGGTGTTCCTGGGCGACTATATCGACAGAGGGCCGGCGTCGCGGGCCGTGATCGAGCGGCTTTGCGGGTTGGAACGGGAAACCGGCTGGCGCTGTGTGTTTCTGAAAGGCAATCACGACCAGGCGGTTCTGCAATTCCTTCAGGATCCTTCTTACTACAGCGCATGGCGCGGCTATGGCGCCGCCGAAACGCTCCTCAGCTATGGCGTAATGCCGCCGCGATTCGAAAATGCCTCCGATTTTGCCCGCGCCTGGGAGGGCTTCGCCCGCAAGATTCCGCCGCATCATCTGGAATTCCTCGGCGGCCTGAAATACTTCCATGTCGAGGACGACTATCTCTTCGTGCATGCCGGGATCCGGCCGGGCATCGCCTTGGCCGATCAAACGCCGGAAGACATGATGTGGATTCGCGAGAATTTCCTATCGTATCGCGGACGCTTCGAAAAAATGGTGGTGCATGGCCACACACCGGCGCCGGCGCCGGTTACGCTGTCCAATCGCATTTGCATCGATACCGGCGCGCATGCTACGGGCCGGTTGACCGCGTTGGTCCTGGAAGGCGAAAATCAAAGCTTCCTCGATGTCCGCAACAAAACGCCGCTGCACGAAGTTATGCAGGGGTTCCAGGCCGTGAACAGCTAGGGAGCAAGCCATGACATGGCAGAAGGGCGTTATCGCCTTCACCTTCCTGTGCTTGGGGTGGGGGGCGCGCGCCCAGAATGGGGCGCTGCCGGCGCCCACGGCGAATATGGAAAAGCCGGGAGCCCAGACCATAAGCCAGCCCCAGCCGGTCGTGGCAGCCCGCCGCGCACCAATCGTCAACGACGGTAACTATCGTCTCGGCGCCGGCGACAAGATGAAAATCACCGTCTATGGAGAACAGGATCTCAGCGGCGAGTTTCTGGTTACCGCCAATGGACATGTTCAATTTCCATTGCTCGGCGAAATCCAGGCGGCCGACTTGACGGCGCAAGAGTTGGCCAAGGCGCTGACAGCCGAACTGGGCGCCAAATATCTGCGCAATCCCAGGGTCAGCATCGAAATCCAAAATTATCGGCCCTTCTATATCATTGGAGAAGTGAACAAGCCGGGAGAGTATCCCTATGAAAGCGGGCTCAGCCTGCATGGTGCCGTCGCATTGGCGGGCGGCTATACCTATCGCGCCAACGAATCGAACGTTTATATCCGGCGCATGGGAAGCGAGGCCGAGACCTCCATGTCTGCCACCGGGCAGGTAAAAATCTATCCCGGCGACGTCGTGCGCATTCCCGAACGCTTCTTCTAGAAAAGCCCCGTCTATTTGCATCGCACAATGCATATTTTTTGTGCCGCAACCGCCCGTTGATTTTCACACGCAACTCATCCGGGTTAGGAATTACGGCATAAATTTGGCAGTTCGAGTCGCGGCTATCTAAGCCTTCCCCAATCGCTCAGATAAGATATGCTGCACCAGCGAAGTGATTTGAGGTGCGGTACATGCGCGGCGAAGATGTGGAATTGACGCCCGGCGGCCGTCTTGATCGTCGTGCGGTGCGTTTTGCTTGTTCTGGAACGGTTGCTTTGCTCCTCATGGCCGCGATACCCGCGGCGGTGGGCCTGCTGCAACAAGAAGCATTTGATATTTCAACGCGCGCGGCGGCGGTTGGCGGCCAAAATGCCGCAGCCACTGCTCGCACATTGGGCAACCAACCGGCGGAATGGACGTTAGCCGATGGCGTCAATGCCGTGTCGGCAACGCAGGGAGGCGTTTTGGCGCTTTGTTCCGGAACCTCCGGCGCAAGTTCCGGCGCGCGCCTTAAATGTACGGCCCTGGCTTCCACAATTCAGCGTTGATGTTAACGCGCAGAACCAACCAAACGGACGCAACGGACGCAATGAATCTTCGGAAATATTTTTTTGCTTATGCCGCACTGGTTGCGGGTCTGATGCTGTTTTCCACCGGGCTGGCGTCCGCGCAGGCGGTCGGCGTGCTGGAACGCGAACGTCCGGCCTATGACTCCAAGGGAATTCCGCTCGGCGGATTCCGGCTGTATCCGCAGCTGAACTTCGACACGGCCTATGACGATAATGTGTTCCGGCTACCGGCGGCGCAATCCGATTGGTACTTCCGGGAAACCCCAGTCTTGCGCCTGCGGTCACAGTGGGGACAGCATTTCCTGGAAGTGTTTGGCGGCGCCGACAATTACAACTATGCCCGGTTTTCCAGCCTGGATCTGACGGACTGGAATCTGGGCGCCGCGGGACGCTACGACATCGCGCGCGGTATTTCGGTGGCGGGCACGAACACCTATGGCGAGTATCACGAGGCGCTCTATTCGCCCAATACGGTGGGCAGCCAGATTTCACCGACCCGGTTTCACAAGGATCACAGCGAAGTCACCGCCTCTTATCATCCCGCGAGCTTGGGTATCGGCGCCGGCTTCTCCCTGGATCGCCTGACCTATGCCAGCGTACCGCTCTTGGGCGGCGGATTGGTGGGCAATACCGACCGCAATCAAAAAGCGTATCAAGCCTATATCCGTGGTTTTTACGATTTCTCGCCCGGCTATTCCGCTTTTGTGAAGGCAAGCTACGACAGCCGCGTGTTCGATCAATTTCTCGATCGTTCCGGTTTTCACAGATCGTCCAACGGCTTCAGGCTCGATGGGGGCGTCGATCTGCGGCTGACCAATCTGATCGATGGCGAAATCTTTGTGGGTTATTTGGAGCAGCATTATGCCCAAAATGTGCCGACACCGCTCAAGAACATTGCCGGCTTGGATTATGGCGGGCAACTCAACTGGTATCCCACCCAACTCATGACGGTGCATCTGACGGCGTCCCATACGATTTCGGACGTCATTATCTCGGGCGTTTCCGCCAGTGAGGATGAAAGCGCAAAGTTCAGCGCCGAATACGAGCTGGGATACAATCTCATCGCCCAAGCCTATGGCGAATACACGCACAGCCATTTGCAAGGCAGTTCGCGCTCGGACGATTATCCTTCCGCCGGCATTAGTCTGAAATATTTCATGAATGCGTATCTTAGCGCCAATCTGAGTTATGACCATGCAGAGCGTTCGTCCAACATCGCGACCGCCAATTATCAGGACAATATGATCGGCTTTCGGATCACGGGCCATATTTGAGTACGGCAAACATCAGGTTACAGCTTGACGGTACAGAAGACATTTCTACAGCACGAATTGGAAGGCTCTGCTTCGCTGGAACGTTCCCGGCCGCCTTCCCAGATCAGTCTGGTGGAGCTGCTGCGGGTGCTGCGCATTCGCCGCAAACTCATCATCGGCACGGCCGTTGCCGTTGTGGCGCTGGTCACGGCCGGCGTCATGCAGTTGACGCCGCTTTACACCGCCACGGCGGTTGTGCTGCTCGATCAACGGCAGAACAGCGCGGAACCGGCGGATGCGGCTCTGTCGGAACTGCCCAGCGACCAGACGACCATGCAAAATCAGGTTCAGATCCTGACATCTTTGCAGCTGATGGGTCGCGTGGTCGACAAGCTGCATCTGGACCGGGATCCCGCATTCAATTCCAAACCCG
>DATEIA010000146.1:0-2383 GCA_035279305.1 Rhizomicrobium sp. | reverse complement strand
CGTTTCATTTCATCGACGCGGAAGCGCTTGAGGCGCAGCAGCGTATCGGTCCGGGTCATCGCGCACTCCCTTCGGCGCTGTCCAGAATGGCGGACAGGGCGTCATAGCATTCGCTCAACGCCGCCCGCTCGGTCTTGGACTGAGCCAAAAAAGCCTCGAGGGCGGGATAGAGCCTCATGGCATCGTCCACTTCAGGATTCGTGCCAGCCTTGTAGGCGCCCAGCCGGATCAGTTCCGCCATATCCTCATAGATGGTCAGCGGCTGGCGAGCCCGCAAAACCAGCTTTTGTTCGTCGTCCGTGTTGCAAGCCGGCATGGCGCGGCTGACACTTTTAAGGATATTGATGGCCGGAAAGCGTCCCCGTTCCGCAATGGCACGTTCCAAAACGATATGACCGTCCAGGATGCCCCGCACCGCGTCAGCCACCGGTTCATTATGGTCGTCGCCTTCCACCAACACGGTAAACAGGCCGGTAATCGTGCCACTGCCGTCGGGACCGGGACCGGCGCGTTCCAGCAGCCGCGGCAATTCGGCAAAGACGGTCGGCGTATAGCCCTTGGAGGCCGGTGGCTCGCCCGCCGAAAGCCCGATCTCGCGCTGAGCCATGGCAAAGCGGGTGACCGAATCCATCAGCAGCAATACGTTCAAGCCGGAATCGCGCAGCTGCTCGGCCACGGTCATGGCGATATAGGCCGCCTGGCGGCGCACCAGCGGCGCTTCATCCGAGGTGGCCGCGATCACGACGGAACGGGCCAGGCCTTCCTCGCCCAGATCGTCTTCGATGAATTCTTTCACCTCGCGGCCACGTTCGCCGATCAATCCGATCACGATGGCGTCGGCGTCGGAATTGCGCGCCAGCATCGACAGCAGAATGGATTTGCCCACGCCGCTGCCGGCGAAAATACCCATGCGCTGACCGGCGCAGCAGGTGGTGAAGGCGTTCATGGCGCGCACACCCAGATCCAGCTTACCGCCCAAGCGGCCCCGGCTGGTGGCGGGCGGCGGCGGCGCCTTGATGGCGTAAGCTGTGGCGCCTTGCGGCAGGGCGCCTTTGCCGTCCACCGGCTGGCCAAACCCGTCAATCACCCGGCCCAGCCAGGCTTTGGAGGGATAAATCGATGCGGGGCGATCCTCGAAATCCGCCCGAGCTCCTAGGGTAATTCCGTCCAACGATCCCAGCGGCATGACCAAGGCCCGGCCGTCGCGAAAGCCGACCACTTCACAGGAAATAGTTCTATGATTTCCAATGCTTATGCGGCACTGACCGCCCAAGCTCACCGCGCCCTGGGCGCCGGTGACTTCCACCGCCAGCCCTTCGATGCGAGCGACCCGGCCAAAGCGGGTCAGGGTGGGGATGGCCTCGATATCCGACAGCAAAGCGCGCATAAAATTCCCGTTTTTGGCGCTTTTTGCGCCTCTGGGCCGATTTTTCGAAGATTTTTTATCCCCGATGCGCGTCATCCTGAGGCCAAAAATTTAAATGCCGGTAAACTTAATAAATTGAATCAACCCCCTTAGCCGGCCCCCAAGTCCTTTACCGGCCTTAATCCGGGATGAGAAAGGGCTGAAGCTTGCCCGCTATGTTAAAGCTGCTGTTAACTATTTGCGCTTACGGTCCGGAAACCGATTAACCCTAACCCACACCATGTTGGGTATGGCCGACCGTTAAGAGAGGGACCAGAAATGCGCGTACTCTTGATCGAAGACGACAGCGCCATGGCGCGCAGCATCGAGCTGATGCTCCGTAGCGAGGGGCTTAACGTTTACACCACCGATCTTGGCGAAGAAGGGATCGATCTGGGTAAGCTTTATGACTACGACATTATTGTTCTGGATTTGCAGCTGCCCGACATGAGCGGCTTTGAAGTCCTCAAGGCCCTGCGCGTCGCCAAAGTGCAGACGCCGGTCCTGATCCTGTCGGGCAATGCCATTGTCGAAGCCAAGGTCAAAGCCCTGGGCTTCGGCGCCGACGATTACATGACCAAGCCCTTCCACAAGGACGAGCTGGTTGCCCGCATCCAGGCGGTGGTTCGCCGCTCCAAGGGCCACAGCCAGTCGGTCATCACCACCGGCAAGCTTACCGTCAATCTGGACGCCAAGACCGTGGAAGTGGACGGCGCTCGCGTGCATTTGACCGGCAAGGAATATCAGATGTTGGAACTTTTGAGCCTGCGCAAGGGCACCACCCTGACCAAGGAAATGTTCCTCAATCACCTTTACGGCGGCATGGACGAGCCGGAATTGAAGATCATCGACGTCTTCATCTGCAAGCTGCGCAAGAAGCTGGCCGCCGCCACCGAAGGCGCCAATTATATTGAGACCGTCTGGGGCCGCGGCTATGTGCTGCGCGATCCCAATGGCGAAGAGATTATCCAGGTTGCG
>DATEIA010000145.1:0-5140 GCA_035279305.1 Rhizomicrobium sp. | reverse complement strand
CATCGCAAAACCAAACGGCCAGCCGGCATGTTCGGTGAAACCGGCCGCCAGGATCAGGGTGAAGGCGATGGCATAGAAGCGCAAAACCCACTTGCGCGTATCCTTGCCGAACAGAAGGGCGGTGGATTTGACCCCGATCAGTTCGTCATCGTCCTTGTCCTGATGGGCGTAGATGGTGTCGTACCCCAGCGTCCAAAAGATCAGTCCGGCGTAAAGCATGCCGTCCGCCAGATCCAGCCGTCCGGTCTGGGCCGCGAAGCCGAGCAGCGCCCCCCAGTTGAAGGTCAGCCCCAGCCAGGCCTGCGGCCACCAAGTGATGCGCTTCATAAAGGGATAGGCGGCGACCAGCAGCAGCGAGGCGGCGCCCAGCGCCACGGCGAACCAATTGAATTGCAGTAGCACCGCCAGTCCCGCCAGGCATTGCGCGATCAAAAAGACAATGGCGCCCTTGGTGCGGATCGCGCCGGAGGGCAGGGGACGGCCACGGGTGCGCGCCACCTGGGCGTCGATGTCGCGGTCGATAATGTCGTTGAGGGTGCAGCCGGCGCCGCGCATCACCAGCGCGCCGATGGCGAACAGCAGGGCATAATAAAGGTCGTGCCATTCCAGGAAGCGGCGCTCGTCGGCTGCGGCGCCCAGCAGTAGCCCGCAGACGCAAGGCCAGAACAACAGCCAGGTGCCGATCGGTCGGTCCAGCCGCGCCAGCCTAGCCCAGGGCTGGATCCAGCCGGGCGCGTGCTCGACCCAGCTTGCGGGAACGGCATCGGCGGGTGTGGCTTGCGATCTTGCAATCATCAGGTTCAAGTGTGGCATGAGCGAGGAATTAACAGAAGCGGGCGGCAAAACCCGGCTTTATGTGACTGCCGATCTGGGCGCCGGCGTGGCGGTGGCGCTGGATGAGGGCCAGGCGCACTATCTTTTGCATGTGCTGCGCGCCAAATCCGGGAACCGGGTGGCGCTGTTCAACGGCCGTGACGGCGAATGGCTGGCGGATATCTCACAAGCCGGCAAGCGCGGCGTGACGGCGAGCTGCTTGAAGCAGACGCAGCCGCAGTCACAGACGCCGGACATCTGGCTGGCCTTCGCGCCGGTCAAGAAAACGCCGGCGGATTATCTGGTGCAGAAGGCCACGGAACTGGGCGCCTCGGTTCTGCAGCCGGTCTTCACCCGCCGCACCATCGTTAGCCGCATCAACCAGGAGCGCATGCTGGCCAATGCCATCGAGGCGGCGGAACAGTCGGGGCGGCTGAGCGTGCCGCAAATCCGCGAGGCGGCCAGTTTCAACACATTGCTGGTTTCCTGGCCGAAGGAAAGGCGTTTGCTGTTCTGCGATGAGGGCGGCGACGCCAAGGCCATGACACAGGCGGCGCGGGAAAGCCGGGGTGGGCCTACCGCCATCCTGACCGGGCCGGAAGGCGGCTTCGATCCGGCGGAACGCGCTGCCCTGCGCGCCTTGCCGTTCGTAACGCCTGTGACGCTGGGCCCGCGCATCCTGCGCGCCGACACCGCCGCGCTGGCGGCGCTGGCTGTCTGGCAGTCAGTCGGCGGCGACTGGCGTTGAAATCTCGTCTTCCGTCAACTTGCGATAGGCGAAAGCCTGCGCGCCGCAGATTGCGCCGATATAGACCACCATCAACAGCGCGAAGAGGGGCAGGGTGATGTACCAATAGGTCACCATGGCTTGCAGGATGGCCATATTCCATTCCATGCGCCTTGCCTCGAAGGCTTGAGGGCCCTCGCCGTGCGGCATGGGCGGCAAGCCGATGGCGGCGAAGATCACGGCATATTCCACCACGATCATCGGCAGCAGGATGGCGAGCACGATCAGGAATGACCGCCAGAAATTGCCCTGCGACAATTGCCAGGCGCGGCCGATGCCCAGGCGTTGTTCCGCGATATTGACGGGTGCCAGCAGGAACAGGAAGCGGAAGATCACGAATATCGTGCCGCCATAGCCGATCACGAAGAGCAGGCCGACGAGAATCGCCAACATGGCTTTCCCCATGCCCATCGCGCTCAGCAGGAAGCCAATTACGCCTGTGGCGAGCGCGAAGGCGATCAGCATCGCGACGATGGCCAGGCCCGCGACGATGAAGGCGCCCAGCAGCCGCCACATGTCTTTGCCAAAGGGAAAGTCGATCAGCGGTATTTCCCGGCGCGTCCCTAGCGCGACTTTGGTCACCACCGTGAACTGCGCGAAAAACAGGATCAGGACGACAGGGTAGAGCAGCAGCAACGGCCCCAGCAACGATGGCGCGGAAGGATCTTTTGCTGCAAGCGCCCGTACGAGCGGAATGGCATGCCGGGCCAAAAGGATCGTTAGGCCGAGTTGAACGCAAAGCGGCAGCCAGATACTGCGCAATACGGTCGAAAAATCGCCGAAGGCAAAACGATAGGCATGCGCGATGGTCGTGCCGACGGGAATTTTGCTCATGCCGCTATCCCCAACCCCCAAAAGACAGGCTAGCAGATTTTGTGCCCGCGGCTAGGCATGGCGCTTGTCGTAAAAGTGGTTGGTTTGCCGCCACACATCCCCAAAGGCGGGGACTTGGCCTTGGGCCTTTATATGCAAAATGGCGATCTGGCAGGCGGTGGCGGACGATCCCCCTTGCACCTATGCCGCCCCGTCCTTAAGTACCGGCGCGAGGGTTCCATTCATGTCCATTCCACAATCCGCCGGCGGCCCGATCCAAAGCCGCGACGATCTTGTTCGTCACCTGTCCCGGGGCTGCCGTCCCAAGGCGGACTGGCGCATCGGCACCGAGCACGAAAAATTCGTCTATGACCTCAAGACCCACAAACCGGTGCGCTATGACGGCAAGCCCGGCATCCGCCAGTTGCTGGAAGGCATGCAGCGCTTCGGCTGGCAGCCGGTCCGCGAGGGCGAACATATTATCGGTCTTATGGGAACGGGGGCCCAGAACGGCGCCTCGCTGAGCCTGGAGCCGGGCGGTCAGTTCGAATTGTCGGGTGCGCCGCTGAGAACCGTGCATGAGACCTGCAATGAAGTGAACACCCATCTGGAACAGACGCGCGAAGTGGCGAGCGAGATCGGCGCCGGCGTGCTGGGCTTCGGCTTTGCCCCCAACTGGACGTTGGCGGAAACCCCGGTGATGCCCAAGGGCCGCTACAAGATCATGCGCGAATATATGCCCAAGGTGGGCGGCTATGGGTTGGATATGATGTTCCGCACCTGCACCGTGCAGGTGAATCTGGATTTCGATTCCGAAGCCGACATGGTGAAGAAATTCCGCGTCGGCCTGGCGCTGCAGCCCATCACCACCGCGCTGTTCGCCAACTCGCCGTTCCGCGAGGGGCGGCCAAGCGGGTTCCTGTCCTACCGCGCTCAAGTCTGGACCGACGTGGACAATGCGCGCGCCGGCATGCTGCCCTGGGTGTTCGAGGACGGCATGTCCTTCGAACGCTATGTCGATTACGCCCTGGATGTGCCGATGTATTTCCTCTATCGCGACGGAAAATATATCGACATGGCGGGTAAGAGTTTCCGCAAGTTCTTGGCCCGCGAGATTCCGGAAGCCGCCCATATCACGCCGATGCTCAGCGATTGGGCCGACCATCTCACCACCATTTTCCCGGAAGTGCGGCTCAAGAGCTTTCTGGAAATGCGCGGCACCGATGGCGGGGCATGGCGGCGAATCTGCGGCATGCCGGCGCTGTGGGTGGGCATTCTCTATGACAGCGTGGCACTGGACGCCGCCTGGGACTTGGTCAAGGACTGGACGGTGGAGGAACGCCAGGCGCTGCGCGACGGGGTGGGCAAGCAGGCGTTCAAGCTGCCGTTCCGCAAGACCACGGTGCACGAACTGGCCCATCGCATGCTGGAAATTTCCTCGGCCGGATTGAAGCGCCGCGCCGAGCTGGACGGCGCCGGGATGAGCGAGGACGGCTTCCTCAATCCCCTGCGCGAGCTGGTAAACCGCGGCTATACCCGCGCCGAGGAAATGCTGAAAAATTATCATGGTGTTTGGGGCAAAGATCTCAGCCCCCTATTCACAGAGTATAACTTCCTCTGATTTTTGATGGTCGCTCCGGCTTCGCCGACGCCAAGTTTGCCGACGGGGCAGCCCCAAACCGGCCAGTTGCCTTGCTGCACGGCCAAGGCTTAAGTCGGGGATGATCAAAAAGCACAGCTCAGTGTCCGGTGCCCAGGCGTCAGCGGAAGATGAGTCTGGTCACAAGGAAACTCGTTCGATCACGCCGCCGCCGCTCGGCGACCTCGCGCTGTTTGTCGTGGTCTTTGGTATCTCTTGGGCTGGATGTGTGACTTTCGCCTGGAGGTTTGAGGGACTGCCCGAGGAGACGCGCCCATGGTTTCGCACGGCCATCTGGTGCTTGGCCGCCGCAATTTGGGTCTGGTGGCGAAAGCCTCGCAGACCGCTGGACTGGCTGGGTCTGACACCGCTTTCGGCGGGAATTGTCGCCGTTTCGGTCGTTGCCTTCGTGGTGATCTTCGCTTGGAATCTCCTGCGTGTGCAGCTCATCGACGGGGCCGTCGGCGGTCTGCGAACGTTCGCTGTCGGGGGATATGTTTGGGGGTTCGTCGGCGTTTTCGTTGAAGAGTTGTTCTTCCGTGGCGTGGTCCAGACACAACTGGCAGAACGTTTTTCTACGCCCATCGCGATCATCGTATCGGCGGCCCTCTTTCTGGCGATCCATGTTCCCGGATGGATTATTCTCTCAATTCCGATCCATGCGGTTGTTGTCGCCTCCGTCTTTCTATTGGGGCTGGTTTGCGGTTGGCTCCGCTCGCGGAGCGGGAGCCTCTGGCCGGCCGTCGGCGCTCATTGGGCCAATAATCTTGGGGCTATGCTCTAGCAGTCTGCTGAAAAAGTCGCGAGCGCCCGTGAACGTCTATGAATCGCTTCGTGAACAAGCCGGAATCAAATGCGCCAACCGTCCCTCCAATTCATTGATTTTTTCAGCAGACTGTTAGGCCCTATTTCGGTTCGGGCAGGGGAATGAATTCCTTGTCGTCGCCGGGAATGCGGCCGAACTTGCCATCTTTCCAGTCCTGTTTGGCGCGCTCGATGCGGTCCTTGGACGAGGAGACGAAATTCCACCAGATGTGGCGCTCGCCGTCCAGCGGCGCGCCGCCCAGCAGCATCACCCGCGCCGGGGC
>DATEIA010000144.1:0-7445 GCA_035279305.1 Rhizomicrobium sp. | reverse complement strand
GATCTTGAGATAATCCCGCGCCATGGCGGCGGCGCTGAAGCGCTCCTCAAAACGGGAGCGGATGGTGGGACGGAACAGGCGGTTCAGCCGGCGCACCGCCAGGGCCGCCCCGTCCACATCGCGCACCACAAAGCCGGTTAGTCCGTCTTCCAGGATTTCCGGCACCGATCCGCTGTCGAAGGCGATCACCGGCGTACCGCAGGCCATGCTTTCGATCATCACCAATCCGAACGGTTCGGGCCAGCTGATGGGAAACAGCAGCGCCCTGGCGCCGCCCAGGAATTCCGATTTGCGGCGATCGTCGATCTCGCCGATGAATTCCACATGCGGGCTTTTCGCCAGCACGGGCGCGACCTGGCGTTCAAAATAATCCCGGTCCGCGGGATCGACCTTGGCCGCCACTTTCAGGGGCATGCCGGCACGGCGGGCGATCTCTATGGCGGGCAGAATGCCCTTGTCGGCACAGATGCGGCCCAGAAAGGCCAGATAACCGCCGCCGCCCTTGCCTTCCTTGAGCAAGCCGAGTGGCATGCCGTGATGCACCGTGCCGCGCCAATTCACCGGCGGCACCGGCAAACGCTGATGATCGGAGATCGAGACCAGCGGCATATGCGGAAAGGCGCGATAAATATCCGGCATCTCCGGCAAGTCTTGCCGGCCATGCAAGGTGGTCAGGGTCTTGTGCGCCATGCTGCGGAACAGGGGATAGTGAAAAAAGTCGATATGGAAATGCAGCACATCGAACTCATGCTGCCGGGCCGCGACCTTGTCGAGCATGATGAAATTGTAGGGCAGACTGTTGTGGATACCTTTCAGCCTCAAGCCCTGCGGCACAATGGGTTCCAGCCGGGCGGAGGTCCGCGAATCCCCCGACGCAAAAAGCGTCACGTCATGGCCTTGGCGCACCAATTCCTCGGTCAGCCAGGAGACCACGCGTTCGGTCCCCCCGTATAAAGTGGGTGGTACGCTCTCCACCAACGGGGCGATCTGCGCGATTTTCATGACGGAAATCCCAGATATGGCACAGCTTAGCCACAACGCCGTCGTGCCGGATTGGGTTCCTTTTTTTCTCGCAATTGCATCAAAATAGGCCTGAGCGGGTCCCGGCCGCGATTGACTCCGGTAACGCGGCGCTTAGTCTCCGGCACATATGGCTAAGGACTTTATAGGCTATCAGGCTCTCACCGACTCGGCTTTACGGGGAGTCGTGCGCGACGCGCTGCGGCGCATCGAAAAATCCGGTCTGATCGGCGCGCATCATTTTTATCTGACCTTCAAGACCCATGCCGAAGGTGTGGACATACCGGAGTTCCTGAAGGAGCAGTATCCCGACGAAATGACCATCATCATCCAGCACCAATATTGGGCGCTGAAGGTGAAGGACGATTATTTCGAGGTGACCTTGACCTTCAAGAAGCTGCCCGCCCCGTTGCACATTCCCTTCAACGCCTTGACCGCCTTTTTCGACCCCGGCGTGCAATTCGGCCTGCAATTCCGCGCCGAAGGCGATGGCGTGCCCAAGCCCGCCACCGGCCCGGTGATGGTGCCGACCAATCCCCCCGAACCCAGCGAGGGCGAAACCCCCGATCCGGTAGCGGCAAAACCCGCGCCGGCCGGCGAAAAGCCCGGCGAAGTGGTGAGCCTGGATTCCTTCCGCAAGAAATAGTACGCCGCCAGCGGCCATAGACGTCCGAAAGATTTCCCATGACAAAGACCCGTACCGAAACCGACACGTTCGGACCCATAGAGGTCGACTCCAGCCGCTATTGGGGCGCGCAAGCCCAACGCAGCCTGGGCAATTTCAAGATCGGCTGGGAAAAACAGCCACAGCCCATCGTGCGCGCGCTGGGCATCGTCAAGCGGGCCGCCGCCGAGACCAATATGGCGCTGGGCGGACTGGACAAGAAGATCGGCGAAACCATTGTCGCCGCCGCCCAGGAAGTGATCGACGGCAAGCTGGACGCGCATTTTCCGCTGGTGGTGTGGCAGACCGGCTCGGGCACCCAGTCCAACATGAACGCCAATGAAGTGATCTCCAACCGCGCGATTGAGATTCTGGGCGGGGTGATGGGCAGCAAAAAGCCGGTCCATCCCAACGATCACGTCAATATGAGCCAGTCGTCCAACGATACCTATCCCACCGCGATGCACATCGCCTGCGCCGAGGAAATTCACCGCCGGCTGCTGCCGGCCCTCAAGCATCTGCATGCCGCGCTGGCCGCCAAAGTCATCGCCTGGAAAGACATCATCAAGATCGGCCGCACCCACACCCAGGATGCCACGCCGGTCACCCTGGGCCAGGAATTTTCCGGCTATGCGGCGCAGGTGGAGAACGGCATCGCCCGCATCGAACAGACTATGCCCAAGCTGATGGAACTGGCGCAGGGCGGCACCGCCGTCGGCACCGGCCTCAACGCCCCGCTCGGCTTCGACAAGATGGTGGCCGAACATATTGCCGCGATCACCGGCATGGCTTTCACCACCGCCCCCAACAAGTTCGAGGCCCTGGCAGCCCATGACGCCATGGTATTCAGCCATGGCGCCATCAACACCGTGGCCGCCAGCCTGTTCAAGATCGCCAACGACATCCGTCTGTTGGGCTCGGGTCCGCGTTCGGGGCTGGGCGAGTTGGCGCTGCCCGAGAATGAGCCCGGCTCCTCCATCATGCCGGGCAAGGTCAATCCCACCCAGTGCGAGGCTATGACCCAGGTCTGCGTACAGATCTTCGGCAATCACGCGGCGCTGACTTTTGCCGGCAGCCAGGGGCATTTCGAACTCAATGTCTACAATCCGGTTATGGCCTATAATTTCCTGCAAAGCGTGCGGCTGATGGCCGATAGTGCCATCAGCTTCACCGACAATTGCGTGGTGGGCATCGAGCCGCGCCGCGACAATATCAAGGCGGGCCTCGAAAGGTCGTTGATGCTGGTGACGGCGCTGGCGCCCAAGATCGGCTATGACAATGCCGCCAAGATCGCCAAGACCGCGCACAAGAACGGCACCACCTTGAAGGAAGAAGCGGTGGGCGGCGGCTATGTCACGGCGGAAGAATTCGATGCCGTGGTGAGGCCCGAAGACATGATCGCGCCGAAGTGACCCCGAAGCCAAAGGTCTTCGTCCTGAGCCTGTCGAAGGATGAGGACGCGAGAAACCTCACCCTTCGACAAGCTCAGGGTGAGGAATAGGAGAAATGCGCAGCACGCCATTCCCCGGCCATGTCATCGTGCAGGACAACCGCACGGGCAAGGTTTCCTACTGGCAGAAGGAATATCACCAGAGCGCCGGCGACGCGCGCGGCGTCTCCACCGCCGACTATATTCACGCCATGTACTTCTTCCTGCGCCAGGCCAGGTGCAAAGATGTGCTGATGATCGGCTGCGGCGGCGGCACCTTGGCCACCATGCTCGCCCGCAGCGGCGTGGCGGTCACCATCGTGGACATCCACAAACTGTCCTTCGACATCGCCCGCGACTATTTCAACTTGCCCGCCGACATTCCCTGTCATGTCGCGGACGGCATCGCCTATTTGAAAAAGCACCGCCGCCGCCATGACGCGATTGTGCTGGATGCATTCGGCGAAGACGGCATGCCGGGCAAATTCATGGCACCGGCCTTCTTCGGATTGGCCAAGTCGCGGCTGAAAACGCGCGCTTCCCTGTTCCTGATGAATGTGATCGTGGCGGATGACGACGATGCCACGCCCGACGATCTGGTCCGCACCATGCGGGCGCAATGGTCCAAGGTGCGGCTGCTGGACACCGATGGCTGGATGGACCGCAATGCGGTGATCGCGGCGGGGGCTGTCGCAAAATTGAAAAAACCGCGTGTGCTGACGCCGCCCAGGCCCGGCGGCGCCAAGCTGGCGCGCGAGCTGGCGATTCTGAACTGGCGGAGCATCCGATGAGCCTCAAAAAACGCTCCTTCACTCTGTCGGGTCATCGCACCAGCGTGGCGCTGGAGGCGGAGTTCTGGGCGGTGATTGAGGCCCGCGTGACGCGCGACAACATCAGCCTCGCCGCACTGGTGGCAAAAATTGACGGAACCCGTGGCGAACGGCCACTGGCCAGTGCGTTGAGGCTTTACGCTCTGGCCGCCAGCCGGTAACTTTCACCCATGATCACGCTCTATCATGCACCGCGCTCGCGCTCGTCGCGTTTCATTTTCCTGTTGGAGGAACTGGGCGTGCCTTATGACCTCAAGGAAGTGTCCATCCGGCGCGGCGACGGCAGCAGCGCCCTGGACCCGGCCAATCCGCATCCCCATGGCAAGGTGCCGGTGATCAAAGATGGCGACACCATCGTCTATGAAAGCGCCGCCATCGCACTCTATCTGACCGACAAATTCACGCAAAATCGGATCGGACCGCAGATCGGCGAGCCTGCGCGCGGCGCCTATCTCACCTGGCTGGCCTATTATGCCGGGGTAATGGAGCCGGCCTGGATGAGCGCCTTCATGAAATGGGATGTGCCGCGCGGCACCGCCGGCTGGGTCAAGACCGATGAAGTGATGGAGCTTGTCAATGCCACCCTGTCAAAAGGCCCCTACATTCTGGGCGAGACATTCAGCGCCGCCGATATCCTGGTCGGCACCACCTTCAAGATGTTCATGGGCTCACCTCTTCTGGAAAAGACCGATCTTTTGGAGGCCTATGTGAACCGCATCACCGGTCGCCCGGCCTATGCCCGCGCCATGGCTAAGGAAGCGGCGGCGGCGAATGGCTGAGATCGTCAATCTGAACCGCGCCCGCAAGGCCAAGGACCGCGCCGAAAAAGACAGGCAGGCCGAAGCCAATCGCGTGCTGCACGGCACGCCCAAGACGGTGCGCAAGCTGGCCGAGGCCAAGAAAGACAAGGCGGAACAAGCCCTGTCCGGTCACCGGCTGAAAAACGAGAACGACCAGAAATAAGTGGGAATCCCGGTCCCCGCGTTCTAAAATCGTTCTCATGTTCCCAGATTCTTTGCTTTTGCCATGAGCGCCCACTCATGAGTTCAAGTGGCGGCCGCTATTCCGATCCATTGGATTCCGCCTTTGAGGAACCCACAGCCGCGCCCATCCCACGCGAACCTTCCTATCTCACCGGCCTCAACAAGGAACAGCGCGAGGCGGCGGAGGCGGTCGATGGCCCCGTGCTGGTGCTGGCGGGCGCGGGCACCGGCAAGACCCGCGTATTGACCACGCGGCTGGCGCATATCTTGGCCACCCGCCGGGCCTGGCCGGGTCAGATCCTCTGCGTCACCTTCACCAACAAGGCGGCGCGCGAAATGAAGGAGCGCATCGGCGCCCTGATCGGCGGCGTGGTCGAGGGCATGCAGTGGCTGGGCACCTTCCATTCCATCGGCGCCAAGATGCTGCGCCGCCATGCCGAACTGGCGGGGCTGAAATCCAACTTCACCATTCTGGATACCGACGACCAGCTTCGCTTGATGAAGCAGCTGATCGAGGCCGAAGGGGTGGACGAGAAACGCTGGCCCGCCCGCACCCTGGCCAGCATGATCGACGGCTGGAAGAATCGCGGTCTCAATCCGGCCGATGTGTCGGAAGGCGAGGCCCAGGGCTATGCCTTCGGCAAGGGCAAGATGCTCTATCATTTGTATCAGGACCGGCTGAAGGCGCTCAATGCCGCCGACTTCGGCGACTTGTTGCTGCTGACCCTGAACATCCTCAAAGCCAACCCGGACATACTGGCCGATTACCGCGACCGCTTCCGCTACATGCTGGTGGACGAATATCAGGACACCAATGTGGTTCAGTATCTGTGGCTGAACCTGCTGGCGCGGGGCTCCGGCAATGTCTGCGTCGTGGGCGATGACGACCAGAGCATCTATGGCTGGCGCGGCGCCGAGGTGGAAAACATCCTGCGCTTTGAGCGCGATTTTCCCGGCGCCCGGGTGATCCGGCTGGAGCGCAACTACCGCTCGACGCCGGCAATACTGGGCGCGGCCTCGGGCCTGATCGCCGCCAACAAGGGCCGGCTGGGCAAGACGCTCTGGACCGAGGGCGAGCCGGGCGAAAAGATCCGTGTCGCGGGCGTGTGGGACGCCGAGGAAGAGGCGCGCAATGTCGCCGCCGACGCCGAAGACCGCCATCGCCAGGGTCACCTCTATTCCCAGATGGCGGTGCTGGTGCGCGCCTCCTTCCAGATGCGCGAATTTGAAGATCGTTTCATTTCGTTGGGGCTGCCCTATCGGGTGATCGGCGGCCCGCGCTTCTATGAGCGGCAGGAAATCCGCGATGCCATGGCCTATCTGCGGCTGATCGCCCAGGGCGATGACGACCTGGCGTTCGAGCGCATCGTCAACAAGCCCAAGCGCGGCATCGGCGATGCCAGCGTGGCAAGCCTGCACGCTTTCGCCCGCGCCCGCCAGATGCCGCTGCTGCCGGCGGCGCGCGAGATCGCCGATACCGACGAACTACCGCCCAAGGCGCGCAAGGCCTTGTCCGAACTGGCGACGAATTTCGCGCGCTGGAGCGATACGGCCAAGGTGCTGCCCCATACCGAATTGGCCGAAATGGTGCTGGACGAAAGCGGCTATACCGACATGCTGAAAGCCGACAAGTCGGCGGAAGCGCCGGGCCGGCTGGACAATCTGAAAGAATTTGTCCGTTCGATGGAGGGTTTTGAATCCCTTGCCGCTTTCCTGGAGCATGTCAGCCTGGTGATGGAAATCGCCCAGGATGAGAGCGGCGACCGCATCAATCTGATGACCCTGCATGCCGCCAAGGGGCTGGAATTCGACACCGTCTTCCTGCCCGGCTGGGAAGAGGGCCTGTTCCCCTCCCAGCGCACCATGGACGAAAACGGCTTGGCGGGATTGGAAGAAGAACGGCGGCTGGCCTATGTCGGCATCACCCGCGCCAAAAAACGGGCGCGCATTTCCTTTGCCGCCAACCGCCGCGTGCATGGATCCTGGCAAAGCGCCCTGCCGTCGCGCTTCATCAAGGAAATTCCCGAAAGCCATATCGACGTCGCAATCGATGAAGGCTTTTACGGCGGCTATGCCGGTTTCCGCGACAATGAGAATGCCGCCAGTTTCGGCAGCACCTATGACTCACCCGGCTGGAAGCGGGCGCAAGCGAATCGCGCCACGCAAGGTCAGGTTCGCAGCCGCCCGCCTATGATCGAGGCCCAGGCCTGGAACGTGCAGACGAGCGATCCCGGCGCGAGCGTGTATCAGCGCGACGACCGCGTCTTCCACCAGAAATTCGGCTATGGCCGGGTGCGCACTGTGGAAGGCAACAAGCTGACGGTGGCGTTCGACAAGGCGGGCGAGAAACGGGTGATTGACCAGTTTGTGTCGCGCGCTTAACCGCCCCACAATTGTCATGGCCCGCGACTGCGGGCCACCCAGATGGACCTAGCTCAACTCTTCTGCCAGATCGCGCCAATTTGGATTACGCGCTTCGATGAGGTTTAGCTTCCATTCCCGTTTGTACTTCTTCAGTC
>DATEIA010000143.1:0-3929 GCA_035279305.1 Rhizomicrobium sp. | reverse complement strand
CGAACAGGATCACGCTGCGCTTGGTGAGGTTTTCCTTGCCAGTGGTCGGACCGGCGGGGGCGGTTTTGGGCACGGGAGGCGCATTGCCGAACACATTGCTGAAGTCGGGCGCATTGAAAGGGCTTATCTGCGGCGGCGGCTGGGCGCTGGCGATCTTTTTGGGCGGCTCAGCTTTGGTGGGCGGCTCGGGCTTGGGCCGGGGCGCAACCTCGGCAATCTGAGGCGGGGGCGCGGCGCGTGCCGCCGTGTGGCGCGATGTGGGCATATGCAGCCGGATCGGACCGCCGCGTTCGCCGGGATAGAGCAGGGCGGGCACGGTGCGGGCATATTCTCCGCCCGGATAAAGCAGAACGCCACCGCCGCGCGCGGGAAGCGGATTGACGCGCACTTCCAGGCCGGTATCCACGGGCTGCGCCAATGCGGGGACAGCCAAGCCTAGCAAAGCCGCAACAGCAAAGATTGATGTCAAACGCATCGAATTCGGCAGCTCGAAAAAGGGGCCCAAAGCGCAGCCTAGCGGTAATCTAACACTTTGCAACCATTACCCAAATGCCGCACATTGCGCCGTCCGAAGAAAGCTTTGCCAATGAAAACAAGAGCCGCGGTGGCTTATGCCGCCGGTCAGCCCCTGGTGATCGAGGATGTCGATCTGGAAGGCCCCCGGTGCGGCGAGGTGTTGGTCGAGATCAAAGCCACCGGGGTCTGCCATACCGACGAATTCACCCGCTCGGGCGCCGATCCGGAAGGCCTGTTCCCGGTGATCTTCGGCCATGAAGGCGCCGGCGTGGTGGTGGATGTGGGCCCCGGCGTCACCTCGCTGAAAAAAGGCGACCATGTCATCCCGCTCTACACCCCCGAATGCCGCCAGTGCAAAAGCTGCACTTCGCACAAGACCAATCTTTGCACCGCGATCCGCGGCACCCAGGGCCAGGGCGTGATGCCCGACGGCACATCGCGCTTTTCCATTCGAGGCAAGAAGATCCATCACTATATGGGCTGCTCGACCTTCGCCAATCACACCGTGCTGCCGGAGATCGCGCTGGCCAAGATCCGCGAGGACGCTCCTTTCGACAAGGTTTGCTATATCGGCTGCGGCGTCACCACCGGGATTGGCGCGGTGATCAACACCGCCAAGGTCGAACCGGGATCCAATGTGGTGGTGTTCGGGCTGGGCGGCATCGGGCTCAACGTGATCCAGGGCGCGCGCATGGCGGGCGCCAATATGATCGTGGGCGTGGACATCAATCCGGCGCGCGAGAAACTGGCGCGGGCGTTCGGCATGACGCATTTTGTCAATCCGAAAGAGGTGAAAGGCGATCTGGTGCCCCATCTGGTCGAGCTGACCAAGGGCGGGGCGGATTATTCCTTCGAATGCGTCGGCAATGTCGATCTGATGCGCCAGGCGCTGGAATGCTGCCATCGCGGCTGGGGCGAAAGCATCATCATCGGTGTCGCTGGGGCGGGGCAGGAGATCAAGACAAGACCCTTCCAGCTGGTGACGGGACGGGTGTGGAAAGGCACCGCCTTTGGCGGGGCGCGCGGCCGCACCCAGGTGCCGCAAATCGTCGACTGGTACATGGACGGCAAGATCAGCATCGATCCGCTGATCACCCACAAGCTGCCCCTCAACCGCATCAACGAAGCGTTCGAGCTGATGCATTCCGGGGAATCCATACGGACGGTCATTGAGTTCTAGATTTTGACTGGTCGTAAGGTCGCCGGATCGCCCACGCCGCTCTTACTTTTATCCGGTCGCGCAGGCTGGCGGCTCGCTCTGCTTGCCTGGCCTATCGCTCCCGGATTGAATTCTAGAAAAAATCGCACACGGCAACGGCAAGGTTCACATTTCCTGGCGCGCCCATCACGTTCAAAACCATCAGGTCCTTATATGCCGGGATCGGCTTTACCTCGCACCTGCCGGTCAATATGTTGACGGTGAAAGTGAGCGGGTGATGAAAAATGCGTTCGGCAAGATTCGCTAGTCGCCTGCTGTTTTGTAGCGCCGTGCTATGGCTCCAATACGCGCAACGCCGCACCATCGCAGCACGAGGCGCGCTCGGTGCCACAATAGGCATTGTCGTCATTACGATGGCGCTTCTCTTCGGGGCAACTGGAAGTGCGCACAGCCAGACGAAACCAATGCCAAGTGCAAGATCGGCTATCGACGGCATCCTCGAAGCATTCGGTAGCCACCCCCTTGTTGCGCTGGGCGATGCACACGACATGGCGCAGGAGCAGGATTTTTATGCGGCATTGGTGCGCGATCCGCGCTTCGCCCGTGAAGTCGGCAACGTCGTGGTGGAATTCGGCAGCGCCACACACCAGGACATCATGGATCGCTATACCGATGGCCAGAATGTCTCGTACACCGAATTGCGCAAGGTCTGGACAGATACGATTGGTTGGGCGCCGCAGCCCTTCGAACTAGGCTATGTCAATTTCTTCGCCCAAGTTCGCGCCACCAACCTGACTCGGCCTCCCGACCAGCGCATTCATGTCTGGCTTGGCGAGCCCCCGCTGAACTGGACCAAGGTGGAAAAGCATGAAGACTTCGCTCCCCCACCGGAGTGGCGCAAGACCCATCCCGAGGACGACATCTGGGCTTGGCGCGACAGCTACCCTGCCGAACTCATCAATCGGCAAATTCTCTCGAAGGGAAGCAAGGTGCTGGTAATCTATGGCAGCAATCACTTCCTGACCGACGCGGTGATTTCGAGAGCGATAATGCGCAACGGTGGACCGGTTCTGGCTGTCCTCCTGGAACGGGAACATCCTGGCGCACTGTTTACTATCCTTCCCTATATGGGATTTTTTGCGGACAACAATTGCCGCGCCGAATTCGAGAAAAAAATATCAGGCCCGGCGCCTTTGCTGCTAAGCCCGATGCGCGGAACCACGCTGGATGACCCATCCTTTCGGCTGCGCTGTCCGCTGCCCAATATTCTACCACCGACCGTACCGGCGGCGCAAAGGGCAGATGTTACGGATCGTCTGACCCGCTGGCTCATGGGCATGAGCGCGGATGCGTTGCTTTACTTGGGGCCTGCGTCTTCTTTTACACGATCCTCCATATTGCCAGACGTGTATTTGGATGAAGACTATCTTAAGGAAATCGAGCGCCGCTGGCGCGTTACCGGCCCACAGCATGCCACGCCAGACACCATGGACATGACAGCTGAGAAGAACGGCGCCTCGCCGCGCCCTTACAGGCCCTAGCGCATCAAAGTTGGATTTGCGGAAAAAGGCGTTCGGCAGTCTACAGGACTGCCGCGCTGACCCGGGCTGGGTGAACCTTGAAGCTACAGGTTGGGTATTCCGCACTCGCGGGGAATGTGGCACGCCGGTCAGCCTACACATTGATGGGCCCTTTTATGCCGGGATCGGCTTTACCTCGCACCTGCCGGCCAATGTGTTGACGGCGAAAGTGCGCGATGTGGTGATGGAGAACCGCGAGGGGCGGTTTCGCTAGTTTTTGCCTTTGGCTGACGGCCGGCCGGGACCGCCACCGACATTGATTTTAATTATAGAAGCGCGCCGGATCTCACGCCTTGATGCGCAGCGGCGAAAGCATCATGAACCGTGATTGAGTTCCGACGGCATTGGCGTCAGTCTCATGGCGGGGCTGCGCGCCGGCGTTCGGGTGCGTGCGGCATTTTTCCGAAAGAGGGCTTTTGGGTATGCGAAGCGGCTGGCCGTTTGTCCTGGTGGTTCTCCTTCTTCTGACGGGTTGCGGCAAATCCGACGAGGCGGACGAGGCGGCCAAGGAAGAGGCTGCGTCCGACGATCGCGTGGTTCTTTCTGAGGATCAGGTCAAAAGCCTGGGCATCGCCACGGTCGCGGTAAAGGCGGCGGCGTTTCGTTCCGGTGTCAGCGGCTATGGCGTGGTGGTGCCGCTCGACACTATCGGCCAGGCCGATTCCGATTTTCTC
>DATEIA010000142.1:0-7942 GCA_035279305.1 Rhizomicrobium sp. | reverse complement strand
AGCCACCAAAGAAATTTTAATGTCCCGCCGCACCAAGACCCTGATCGCCGCCCTAGTGATTATATTTGTCTGGTTGCCTGCCTATGCCCTGTTCATCGCGGGTTTGCAGTGGCGCATCCTGCCGGGCGCGGCCTGGTATGTTGCCCTGCTCTTCTATGCCCTGGCCGGGACATTGTGGATCGTTCCCATCGGACTTTCGTTACCCTGGATGTACCGAGAGCCTGCCAAGAAGTGATCGACCATAAACAAGAGAGCCGTTTCGAGCGGGAAGAGAATGGCCTGCGGGTCTGGGCCACTTACCGCGTCCGGGACGGCCAATACCAGCTTGCCCATGTCGAAGCCGACCCGCCGCTGCGCGGCACCGGCGCAGCAGGACGGCTGATGCAAGAGATTGTCGAACATGCCCGTGCCCGGCAATTGGTCATCGTGCCGCGCTGTCCTTATGCACGCGCCTGGTTTACGCGCCATCCGGAGGCTGAGGATGTGCTGGATTAGCGGTGTTTCGATCTCCTCCCTAAAATTGTCACGGCCCGGGACTCCGGGCCGCCCAGGTGATGCCAATCGCGCATATTGAAGTGGAATCGCAGCCGAATTCTTTGATATCGAAAATATTCCACCTTGGTGGCCCGCATTCGCGGGCCATGACATTTGGGGATAAAATCCAGCCATGAATGCTCCGTAACGACATGTCACATGGGCGTACGCTCTGTGACCGGATCGAATGGAACACGGGAACTGACAAAGGGAATAGCGCATGTGGCGGGTCAAATCCCTGGACGCGGTGCTGGCCACCGCCGAAAAGAAAACCTTGCGCCGCAGCCTGGGGCCCGTCCAGCTCACGCTTCTGGGCATCGGCGGCGTCATCGGCACCGGCATCTTTGTGCTGACGGCCGAGGCGGCGCAAAAGGCCGGACCCGGCATGATGCTGTCCTTTATTATCGCCGGCGCGGTCAGCGCCTGCGCCGCGCTGTGTTATGCCGAACTGGCCGCGATGGTGCCGGTGTCCGGCTCCTCTTACACCTATACCTATACCGTGCTGGGCGAGTTGATGGCCTGGCTGGTGGGCTGGGCGCTGGTCTTGGAATATGCCGTCGCCGCCAGCGCCGTGTCGGTGGGCTGGTCCGGTTATATCGTGGGGCTTCTGGCCAACCTGCCTGATCCCATCGTCATACCGCCCGCACTGGCCGCCGGCCCCTATGCCGGCGGCGTAGTCAATCTTTTGGGGGTATTCATCGCACTGGCGATCACGCTCCTGCTGGTGATCGGCACCCGCGAGAGCGCCACCGTCAATGCCTGTCTGGTGGCGGTGAAACTGGTGGCGCTGGGCGCTTTCATCTGGCTGGCGCTGCCGGTGATGAACAGCGGAAATTTTCATCCTTTTCTTCCCAATGGCTGGGGCACCATGGGGGTGATCGGCGCGGCGTCCTCGATCTTTTTCGGGTATGTCGGTTTCGACGCGGTTTCGACCGCGGCGGAGGAAACCAAGAATCCGCAACGCAACCTGCCCATCGGCCTGATCGCTTCGCTCAGCATCTGCACCGTGATCTATTTGTTGGTGGCGGCGGGCGCGATCGGCTCCTATGGCGCGCAGCCGGTTTACGGTCCCCATGGCGAAGCGCTGGAGCCGGGCAGCCTTGCCCTGCAGAGCCAGTGCGCCGGCCTTGCCAGCGCGCCGCTGGCCTGTTCGCGCGAGGCGCTGGCGCATGTGCTGCGCTCCATCCATCATCCGCTGGCGGGCAATCTGTTGGGGCTGGCGGCGGGCCTGGCGCTGCCCACCGTCATCTTGATGATGATCTATGGCCAGACCCGTATCTTCTTTGTGATGGCCCGCGACGGGCTGCTGCCGGAATCCTTGTCGCGGGTGCATCCGCGCTTCCGTACTCCACATGTGGTGACATGGATCACCGGCATCGCCGTGGCGTTCGGCGCCGCTTTCCTGCCGGTGGGGCAGCTGGCGGATTTTTCCAACTCCGGCACCTTGTTCGGTTTTGCGGTGGTATCGCTGTCGGTGCTGGTGATGCGCGCCACCCAGCCGCATCGCCACCGGCCGTTCCGCGCCCCGCTGCTCTGGCTGTTCTCACCGCTGGCGGTGGCGGGATGCGTGATGCTGTTTTTCTTTCTGCCATGGCAGGCAAAGCTGTTGTTTCCCATCTGGTCGGGGATCGGGCTGGTATTCTATTTCAGCTATGGCTACCGCCACAGCCATGTTGCGCGCGGCAAGACCGAAGTGCCGGAGCTGGATGCGCCGCCGCCTATTTCAAACTAACTACTCACCTTCTTCCGCCACCGCGCGGCGCAGCAGCGCGAACAGGGCCGCCAGGGCGCATCCCATCACAATGCCGTAGGTGAGATCCTTGATCAGGGTGAAGGCAAAGGTGGCGATCAGCACCACCGCCTCGCGCCAATTGCCAAGAAGACGCCAGAACTCCCGCTTTTCGGCCATGTTCCAGCACACCACCACCAGCACGCCGGCCAGCGCCGCCAACGGGACGAAACTTGCCAGGGGCGCCGCGACCAGCATGAACAGCAAGAGAAAGGCGGCATGCAGAATGCCGGAGACAGGGCTTTTGGCGCCGGCGCGGATATTGGTGGCGGTGCGCGCGATGGTGCCGGTCACGCTGATGCCGCCGAACAGCGCCGAGGCGATATTGGCCAAGCCCTGCGCCACCAGTTCCATATTGGAGCGATGCTTGCGGCCGGTCATGCTGTCGGCGACCTTGGCCGATAACAGGCTCTCCACTCCGCCCAGCAAGGTGAAGGACAAGGCGCTGGGCAGGACCAGCCACAACAGATGTGGCGTGATCGCGGGCAGATATGGCAGCGGCATTCCATGCGGCAAACCGCCGAACCGGCTGCCGATGGTTTCTACCGGAAGATGCAGCAGCAGGGCGGCCAGGGCGGCAGCAATCACCGCGATCAGCATGCCGGGCCAGGCGGGTCTGAACCAGCGCAGGAAAAAAATCAGCGCGGCGCTGCCAAGCCCAACACAAAGCGCCGCGGGATTGAGGCTGGGCAAGGCATGCAGCAGGATCGCCAGCTTGGGAAAAAAGGGGCCGGGCTCGGCGCGCTCCAGGGTTAGGCCACCAAGGTCTCGGAGCTGACTGGCCAAGATGGTCATCGCTATTCCTGCGGTAAATCCCACCGTGACCGCGTGCGGAATGTGACGGATCAAGGATCCCAAGCGCAGCAGGCCCAGGACCGTAAGCAGCGCGCCCGACAGCAGAATGGCGGCCAAAAGCCCGGCAAGGCCGAACTGCGCCACGGTCGCGGCAACCAGCACGATGAAAGCGCCCGCCGGACCGCCGATCTGAAAACGGCTGCCGCCCAGCGCGGAGACCAGGAAGCCGCCAATAATCGAGGTGTAAAGGCCGCGTTCGGGTGAAACCCCGGAGGCCACCGCGATCGCCATGGAGAGCGGCAGGGCCACGATGGCCACCGTCAGCCCCGCCATTGTGTCGGCGCGAAAATGGGTCCAGCCATAACCTTCCGCCAAGATGGTGAGTAGCTTGGGACGGTAGAGATGGGCTGTCGCGGTGCCGTCGGGCATGGTGCGTTCGAGTCGGTGACGGATCAGGCTAGCACGCCATCGCGGCGCCGACCCAGGAACGGCGCCGGGTCTTTGGCGCGCCGCGCGCTAAAAGTTCCCCGCAGAGCAAAAGGCGCGCAGAATAAAGGCTTGCTCTGCCTCTTCTTTCTGACATGATCGCCCGGGGTTGGGTTGGGCTTTGAACAGGGCTGTTCATGCTTGGAATGACCCATAGATCCGAGGTCCCCCGGAGCAGGACCTTGCAGGACGAGGCCCAGGAGCCTCCCTCCTTCCTTGGCCCCGGCGTCGGGATTGAAGGCGTACTCGAGATTGAGGGTGAGCTTGTGGTCTCGGGTCTGGTGAAGGGCCGTATCGCCGCCCTCAAGCTGGTGATCGCCGCCGGCGGTACCGTCGAGGGTGACATCGTCGCGCGCGAGGTGGTGATCGCCGGGCGCCTGAATGGGCGGGTCTTTGCCCCTAACGTGTCGATCGAGGCCAGCGCCGAGATCGAGGGCCGCATCTTCCATACCAACGTCACCGTCGCGCGGGGCGCGCGCGTGACGGCACGGATGCCATGGCGGCCCGTCAGCTATTTTGAGACCCTCGACCAACTTCCGGAGGTGCGTTCATGAATCTGTTTAACCGCAACGACAAGCCGGGAAGCGACAAGCCCGGGGATGCGTCCGCTCGTCCGCAGGCCCAAGCATCGCCATCCCAGGGTTCGCAACCTCAGGGTTCACAACCTCAGGCGCGGCCATCGCAAACACCACAGGCCGGGAGCCCCAAGCCGCCGCCCAGTCCGGCCCCTCTTGCCCAATCTTTCCAGCCCCCCTCAGCAAAAACAGGAGCACACATGGCATCGGTCATCAGCAAGGCGCTCAAGATCACGGGTCAACTCGAGAGCACCGAAGACATTCAGATCGACGGCGAAATCGATGGCGATGTGCGCGGCGTGGGCGTGAAGATCGGCCAGAACGCCAAGGTGAAAGGCACCGTTTATGGCGAGGAGGTCGAGCTGGCCGGCGCCATCGAAGGCAAGATCGAAGCCAAGAAAGTCATACTCACCGCCACCGCGCGCATGACCGGCGATGTCGTGCATCAGGATATCAAGATCGAATCCGGCGCCTATGTCAGCGGCAATCTGAAGCCGGAGATCGGCAAGTCCGACACCAAGCCGGCCCTCAAGCCGGTGGCCCATGCCGCATCCGCGAGCCTTTCACCGATAAGTCATTAATCGCCGAGCGAAGGGCGGTTCGCCGCGGGACTATGGGGGGCCGGGGGAAATCAACTCCGGCCCTTCTCCCAATTGTTTGGCCCGGTCGCATGGAAATGGACTGCGAGAACTGTAAGTTTCGTTTACAAATCCAAAATTCCCAGCTGTTAACCTTTTGATCCGCCGAAAGATTAAATGTTGGCATAGGAAATGCGTGCCAATCCCCCAAAGTTGGGGAGGTATCACATGCGCATATCAAAGATATTGGCCGCTGCCGCGTTCGCGAGCTTGTTGACGGCCGGACCGGCAAATGCCGGCTTTGTTTTTCTGACCGGTCACGATCCCGATTTTCATTCCCAGGATGACGCCGATGCCGCGCATTTGCTGACGGTTGGCCTTTCCTATGCATTGGGCGGGCCGGCGAACTTCAACGACAATGTTCATAAGATCCTGTGGGTCGAGTCTTTTACCCCAGCGACCAGCGGGCATCGTGTCGGCGAAGTGGGCCTTCTTACTATAGGTTTGACCGCGGGACAGGATTTCGACTGGGTCGATGCGGCCGGTTTCGCGCTCGCCGATCTTAGCCAATATAGTGCGATCGGTGTGGCGTCGTCCTTCGGCGGTATGTTCACCTCCGCGGAACTTAACGCCATGATCGCGCGTACCGCCGATATCACGGCCTTCATCAATGCGGGCGGCGGATTGTTTGCTTCGGCCGAATGCGATATTGGCGGGGGGGCATGCGATGCGTCGAACATGGCCGCTCCCCATGGCGGGATGTACGGCTACCTGCCGGTTACGGTATCGTCCATCGCGCCAGCTCCGCCATTCTTTCCGACGGCATTCGGCACCAGCCTGGGTCTGGATTTCGACGATCTCAACGATCCGACCCACAATTCCTTTGGCCTGATCGGCGGCCTGACTCCCGTCGATCTGGACAGTGCCAATCCGCAACATGCCACAACCTTGGCCGGTAACGTCACAATCGGCGGCGGCGGCTTCATTCCCACCGACGTGCCGGAACCGGCGACCCTTGCACTGTTTGCTGCCGGGCTGGCGGGAGTTGCCGGCATGCGCCGCCGTCGCAAGGCGAAGTCTGCCTGAAGAAATTCGCGCAAGTGAGAAACAAGTGAGAAAACGGCGGCCAGTGTGCCGCCGTTTTTCTTTGTGGCGCGCGGCCCGGCCGGCTTGCCGGTCAAATCGGTTCCGCAGACCTGCTCAGCTCCGACCCCAATCGTGCCATGACGCGGCATCGATTTTCTCCGGCCACGCCTGCCCTTGAAGCACATGCGGGCCTTCGAGTTCCCTGTACACAAATGGGGCCGGAGGAAACTTTCCTGAATCGCCTACTTGAGTAGTTTTTTCTATTTACTTCTCGTAGATTCCTGCCAAGGTGATGGCGGGCGGGGTTTTGCCATCGCACAAAGAGGAGACCTCTTCATGTCGCCGGTTTTCAAAACGTCCCTACGAAACGCAAGCGTGCTTGCGGTTTTCCTTTTCGCCGGCGCGCCCGCCTATGCCGGCGCGATTATTACCCAGACCAACCTGGTTTCGAATGTTGCCGGACTTGCGGCGATCACCGACCCGCAGCTGGTGAACCCCTGGGGCTTTTCGCATAGCGCCACCAGCCCCTTTTGGATTTCGAACCAGGGGAGCAACAACGCGACGCTGTATGCCGTCACCGGCAGCACGAATGTCAGCAAGGTCAATATCAATCCACCGGCCGGCTTTGTCGCGATCCCCACGACGGCAGGCGGCCCGCAGGGACCGACCGGCCAGGTCTTCAATCCCAACGCAGCCGCCTTCCAGGTGAATAACGGCGGCAACGGCGCCAAAGCCAATTTCATCTTCGCCAATTTGAACGGCACCATTTCAGCCTGGAACGGCGGCACGACATCCTTCATCCAAGCCACGGTTCCGGGCGCGGTCTATACCGGGCTGACCATCAACGGGGCGGCAACCCAATTGTATGCCGCCAACGCCGCTTCCGGCGGCATCGACGTCTTCAACAGCTCTTTTGGCCAAGTGAGCGTCGGCGCGGGCGCCTTCGCGACGCCTCCCGCGATCGGCGCGCTTGGGCTGGTGCCCTTCAATGTGCAAGACATCGGTGGCAAGGTCTATGTGACCTATGCCTTGCCGGGGCGCTCAGCCGAAATCGCAGCCGTCGGAGGACAAGGCGCCGTCGCGATCTTTGATGAAGCGGGACTTTTGCAGAATACGATCGTCAACGGCGAACTGGCCTCGCCCTGGGGCATCGCGATTGCTCCAGCCGGGTTCGGCGACTTCGGCAACGCCTTGCTGGTCGGCAATTTCAGTTTTCTGGAAAGCGAGATCAACGCATTCAACGCGGTGACCGGCGCGTTTCTGGGCTCCATCGCGATCGATACCGGGAGCGCCGCGCCGGGCGGGCTGTGGCAGATCGGTTTCGGAACCGGCGGCAACAACGGCGATCCCAACACCCTCTATTTCACCGACGGTATCAATGGCGAGCGCGACGGGTTGTTCGGCGCCATCACGGCGGTGCCGGAGCCGATGACGATCGCGTTTTACTGCGTCGGTTTGATGGGCTTGATGGGTTTGGCCGCAATGCGCGGCCGGAAATTCAAGACTGCCTGAATAGCCGGTTTCCCCACACGGCTGGAGTAAGGCGCGGTCCGCCGGCGCGAAAGCGCCGGCGGACAAGCATGTCTGGTGCTGTCGCGCGGGGTATTGTGCGGGACTGCCTGCTGCCGCGGGCCGATCACGGCGGCCCTTGGCATTCGTTTTGCCGCCCCCAAGGCGGCAAAACGAATGGTCGGAGCGGCGGGATGAGCCGTGGCGCCCATAGGGCGCGAGCATGTCCAGTGGACATGCGAGAACGGCGAACGTCCTGAGCGCCAGCGAAGGGCCTGGAATCCCGCCTAAAAGATTTGAACGAAAAGGTCTGAGTTTTCGCCTGACGTGCCCGCCCGAAGACGCTGTCGCGCGGGATGTCTGTGCGGGACTGCCTGCTGCCGTGCGGCGCCACTACGCTGTCGCTAGGCGCCGCTTGGCATTCATTTCCGCGCGGTACGCGCGGAAATGAATGGTCGGAGCGGCGGGATTTGAACCCACGACCCCCAGTCCCCCAGACTGGTGCGCTAACCAGGCTGCGCCACGCTCCGATACCGTTTTTGAGGGCATTTTCCCTCGGGGGCGCGGACCATAGCGGCGGCGCCCTCCCC
>DATEIA010000141.1:0-6892 GCA_035279305.1 Rhizomicrobium sp. | reverse complement strand
GATAGGCCGCGCCGGCATCGGCGTGGACAATGTCGATATTCCCGCCGCCACCGCCGCCGGCGTGATCGTGATGAACACGCCCTTCGGCAATTCCATCACCACCGCCGAGCATGCCATTTCGCTGATGCTGGCGCTGGCGCGGGAGCTGCCCGCCGCCAATGCCTCGACCCAGGCGGGAAAATGGGAAAAGAATCGCTTCATGGGCGTGGAGATCACCGGCAAGGTGCTGGGCCTGATCGGGGCCGGCAATATCGGCAGCATCGTCGCCGACCGCGCCAAGGGGCTCAAGATGCGGGTCATCGCGTTCGATCCGTATCTGTCGCAGGAGCGCGCCAATGATCTGGGCGTGGAAAAAGTGGAGCTGAACGAGCTTCTGGCGCGGGCCGATTTCATCACCCTGCATGTGCCGATGACGTCGGAAACCAAGAACATCCTGTCCGCCGACGCCATCGCCAAGACCAAGAAGGGCGTGCGGATCATCAATTGCGCGCGGGGCGGCTTGATCGACGAGCATGCCTTGAAGGCGGCGCTCGACAATGGTCATGTCGCGGGCGCGGCGCTGGACGTGTTCGAGACCGAACCGGCCAAGGAAAATATCCTGTTCGGCAACGACAGGGTGGTGGCGACGCCGCATCTGGGCGCGGCCACCACCGAAGCACAGGAGAATGTCGCGCTGCAGGTAGCGGAACAAATTTCCGACTATCTGCTGAGCGGCGCCATCACCAACGCGCTGAACATGCCGTCGATCTCGGCGTCGGAAGCGCAAAAAGTACGCCCCTGGATCTCATTGTCGGAAAAGCTGGGCTCTTTCGCGGGCCAGTTGACCGGCACCAGCCTGACCGGGGTGGAAATCATCTATGAAGGAACGCCCTCGACTTTGAATACCCGCGCTTTGACCCAGGCGGCGCTGACAGGATTGCTCAAGCCGGTCCTGGAGGAAGTCAACATGGTCAACGCCCCGGTGATCGCCAAGGACCGCGGCATCAAGATCAGCGAGACCCGCCGCGATGCGCAGGGCATCTTTGACGGGTTCATCAAATTGGTGGTGGAAATGAGCGACGGCTCCACCCGCCGCGTCGCGGGCACAGTGTTCTCCGACGGCCGTCCGCGCCTGATCCAGATCAAGGACATCAGCCTGGATTCCGCCTTCGCGCCGCACATGCTCTATATCGTGAATGAGGACAAGCCGGGCTTTATCGGCAAGCTGGGCACCTTGCTGGGCGACGCCAAGGTCAATATCGCCAACTTCACCCTGGGCCGCAGCGCCCCGGGCCAGGACGCCATCGCTTTGATCGAGGTGGATGGACCTGTGCCGGAAGCGGTGGCGGCCGCCGTCGCCAAGCTGCCGCAAGTGAAGCATGCCAAACCGCTGGCGTTTTAAGCCCAAGTTAAACTCGAGCGCCGCACATCGCGGCGCGACCCTCAACACGAACCAGCTCTCTTCCCCCTCTCGGCGAAGCCGTCAGAGGGGGAGTGAGGCCATCGGCCAAGATGGCCGAACGGCGCAATGAGGTGTTTGCGTCTTCGCAAACCCGAGTTGCGACAGATGGGGGTGAATCAAAAAATAACGAGGCACTTGGCGCGCATCCCTCAATTCAGGTCCGGCTTTTCGCAATAGCCTCGTGATGGCGAATGACTTCCTTGACGATGAAGTTCAAGAACTTCTCCGCGAAATCCGGATCCAGCTTGGCGTCTTCCGCCAGGGTCCGCAGCCGCGCGATCTGCGCCGCCTCGCGCGAGGGATCGGCCGGCGGCAGGCAGTGCGCCGCCTTATACTCGCCCACCGCCTGGGTGCATTTGAACCGCTCGGCCAGCAGATGAATGAGCGCGGCATCGATATTGTCGATGCTATCTCGCAAGCGCAGCAGATCCGGATGGGTCATAGCGTGCCTTTCGTACCGCTCTGCACAAATTCCAGGTGAAACATGTTTAAGCGAAAGCCTCGCCCGGCGCCAGCAAAGTTCCCGGACGGAAATTATTTTCAAACAAGGTGAACAGGCAAGCCAAAACCTCTTCCATCCCCCGGCCGAGGAGTGATTAGCTTTGCGGGCACAGGTGGGGGCTTGCGCGAGCTTGCGAAATGCAGGCGGCAAGACAAAGCAATGCGAAAATTCGGGGCGATTTGGGTATTGGCATTGGCACTGATGGCCGCCGGCTGCGCGACCGCCGCGAGGGACGAAGATGGTCATGTCGCGATCAGCGATCCTTTCGAAGGCATGAACCGCTTCTTCTTCGACTTGAACCAGCGACTGGACCGCAATGCCGGACGTCCCGCCGCCACCGCCTATCGCGAAACCGTTCCCGGGACGGTGCGTGTCAGCTTGCACAATCTGCTGGACAATCTGGGCGGTCCGGTCACCGTCGCCAACAATCTGTTGCAGGTCCGCTTGGAAAGCGCCGGCCTTGCGGCGGGACGTTTCCTGGTCAACACCACGATCGGCGTCGCGGGCATCTTCGACGTCGCCGGTGATTGGGGCATGCCGAGCCGCCCCCGCGACTTCGGTGAGACCATGGGCACCTATGGCGTGCCGCCCGGTCCCTATCTGGTTTTGCCGTTTCGCGGCTCTACCGATGTGCGCGACTTCGCCGGCAATTACATCGACGGCTATGCCACGCCGCTCCGCTATGTGCGCTATGAGGGCCGCAACTATGTCGGCCTGATGAAATCCACCTTGGGCTCGATGGACAATCGGGCGAACAATCTCGTCACCTTCCGCGACATCGAGCGCGCCAGCGTGGACTATTATGCCACGATGCGAACCTGGTATCTGGAGCGCCGCGCCCGGCTGATCGAGGACAGTCCCGTTAGGACCGCCGAATTACCGGACTTTTAAGAGCGGGCCAAAAATGCTCTAAACCGGCCTATGATGGCCATCGAACGTATCGTCGGTTTTTGCTGCCGCTTTCCAAAGGCGGTGATCGTTATTTGCCTCCTGCTGGCGGGGGGCGCCGGCTGGTATACCCAGCAGAATTTCGCCATGAACACCGACAGCGAGCAGCTGATCGATGCCCGGGTGGGCTGGCGCATGCGCCAGGCACGGTTCGACGCCGCCTTCCCCCAGCAGACCAATTTGACCCTGGTGGTGATCGATGGCGTCACGCCCCAGCTGGCCGAATCGGCCGCCGCGCGCCTGACCGAAAAGCTGGCGGCCGATCCCAAGCTTTTCACCTATGTGCGGCGTCCCGATGGGGGCAGCTTCTTCAACCGGAACGGGCTGCTGTTTTCGCCCCTCAAGGAGGTACAAGACAGAATCCAGCAATTGATCAAATATCAGCCTCTGTTGGGTGGACTGGCGGCGGATCCGTCCTTGCGCGGGATCATGACCAACCTTTCCACCGCCTTGTTGGGCATCGGCAGCGGTGACGCCAAGCTGGCCGATTTCGATTCCGCCATGGTGCGCTTCGGCGATGTGTTCGACGCCGCCGCGCATGGCAAAACCGAATTCATGCCGTGGAGCTCGCTGATAACCGGCGCGCCGCCCCGGCAGGAAGAAATCCGCCGTTTCATCGAGATCAAGCCCAGGCTGGATTTCAATGCCCTGGAGCCGGGCAAGGAAGCCAATGACCGGATTCGCGCCGAGGCCCGCGCCCTTGGCCTGACACAGGAGCATGGGGTGCGCGTGCGGCTAACCGGTCCGGTGCCGCTGTCCGACGAGGAATTCGGTACCCTCACCGACCGGGCCTATCTGATGATCGCGGCGATGATGGGCGGGGTTCTTTTGACCCTGTGGCTGGCGCTCAACAGTTTCCGGATCATTTCCGCCATCCTGGTGACCCTGTTCGTGGGCCTTGCCATCACCATGGGCGCGGGCCTGGCGATGGTGAGCGTGTTCAACATCATCTCCATCGCCTTCATTGCACTCTTTGTCGGCCTGGGGGTGGACTTCGGAATCCAGTTTTCGGTGCGATACCGCAGCGAGCGCCATCGCAACGACAATCTGGCGGAAGCCTTGGCGGCGACGGGGCGCGGCGTCGGCGTGCCCCTGGCTTTGGCATCGGCGGCGACCGCGGCCGGGTTCTTCTCATTCCTGCCGACCACCTATACCGGTGTCGCGGAATTGGGCAAAGTCGCCGGCATCGGCATGATCGTGGCGTTCCTTTTGTCCATCACCATGCTGCCGGCGCTGTTGATGCTGCTAAACCCGCCGGGCGAAGTGGAGGATGTCGGATTTCGCAGCCTGGGCCGGCTGGACGACTTCATGACCCGCAACCGCCGCAATGTTATTCGTATGGCCGCGATTGCCGGCGTGATATCGCTGGCGCTGATGGCATTCGTGAAATTCAATTCCAATCCCCTGGACCTTCGCAGCCCCAAGGTGGAATCTGTTTCCACCTTGCTGGACCTTATGAAAGATCCCCTGACCTCGCCCAACACCATCGATGTGCCCGCGCCGTCCTTGGCCGAGGCCAATGCCCTCGCTGGGCGCATCCAGCAGGGATCGCTGGTGGCGCAGGCCCTCACTTTGTCCAGCTATGTGCCCGACCAGCAAAAAGAGAAACTGGCGCTGATCGCCGACGCGGGCAATCTGCTGGATGCCTCCCTCAATCCTTTTGACGTCATGCCCGCGCCCAGCGAGGCCGAGGTGGTCGCGGCCTTCAAAAGCACCGCCGAGAAATTGCGCGCTGCCGCCGGCACCGGTCAAGACAAGCCCGCCCAGGATGCCCGCCGGCTGGCCGATGCGTTGGACGCGATCGTCAAGGCCGGCGCGCCCGCCATCGCGCGGGCGCGCGAAGCGCTGGAGCCCGGTGTCAAGACCATGCTGGGCCAGGTTTCGGATTTGTTGAAAGCCGGGCCCGTCACGGTGGAAAATATACCCGAGGATCTGCGCGCCGATTGGGTCGCTGCCGACGGCACCGCCCGCATCCGGGTTTTTCCCAAGGACACCAGCAACGATCCCGAAGCCTTGTCGGCCTTTTCGGATCAGGTGTTGAGCGTGGCGCCGCAGGCCACCGGCGCGCCGATTTCCATCCGGGAATCCGGCAAGACGATCGTGGGAGCCTTCACCGAGGCCGGCGCTTTGTCTTTCGTCGCCATCATCATTCTCTTGGCGCTGGTCCTGCGCAGCGTCCACGACGTCTTGATGACCCTGGCGCCGTTGGTGCTATCCGGACTTCTCACCCTGGCGACCTGTGTGCTGCTGGGCCTCAGGCTGAACTTCGCCAATGTCATCGCCCTGCCCTTGCTGCTGGGAATCGGCGTGGCCTTCAATATCTATTTCGTGGTCGCCTGGCGGCACGGGCAGCGCTGCTTCCTGGCCTCCAGCCTCACCCGCGCGGTGATCTTTTCCGCCGCCACCACCGCCAGCGGTTTCGGCACCCTGTGGCTGAGCATCCATCCCGGCACCGCCAGCATGGGCGAATTGCTGATGATTTCCTTGGGCTGGGTGCTGGCGACGACCTTGTTCCTGTCGCCGGCGCTGCTGGGCCCGCCGCCGCATACGCTCCGGATGCATGATCCGGAAGTCTAATTTTTGATCCCCTCCGGCCTTCGCAACTTTGCCGTGGTGCTCGGCGTTCGGCTGGCTTGGCCGCCAGCCTCACCCTGCGCGCCACGGCGTTGCTACGGCCACCTCCCCTTCCTGTGCGCTACGCGCACGAAGGGGAGGCGGGTCTCTGGAATTCCTATTAGAGATTTTGTGCGATGGGCTCGAGCGCCGCATTCCGCGGCGCGACCTTCAGCATCGGCCAGCTTCCTTCCCCCTTCGGTGCGAAGCACCAGGAAGGGGGAAGGTGTCGCAGCGAAGTGTTTGCGCAGCAAACCTGAGCTGCGACGGATGGGGGGTAATCAAAAAAATGCGCGGCCAGATGCGAGGCGTCAGCCGAGCATCTGGTCCGTAAGCGCGTTGATGCGCTTGGTCAGGCCGCTGGCGCCGCCGGAGGCAAAGGTCGCCGCGAAGTCGGACCGTTTCTGCGCCATCTGGCTGATATTGCCGGCCAGATAAACGTCGGTGACCTTCCACTCCGATCCCACTTGATGCATCCGGTAATTGAAGGCGATGGTTTCCTTGGCCGTCTTCAAATTGCTTTTCACGAAATGATCGCTGCCGCGCGCGATGGAAGCCGGTTCGACGGTGAATTTCTCGCCGCCGAAGGAATCAAAATTCTTGGCGTAATTGGCGATGGTCATGCGGCTGAAAGCCTCGGTCAGCGCTTTCTTGTCGGCTTCGGCCAAGGCCGCGAAGCCGGGACCCACGGCCGTTGCCGTCATGGCGGAAAGGTCGAACGCCTTTTCCACCGCCGGCTTCAATTTTTCATAACGCGATTTGGCGGTGCCGCCCGATTTCATCGAAGCCAGCAAGGCGTCATAAAATCCCTGCACCTGCGAAGCCGCGGGATCGGCGGCTTGCGCCAGCACGGGTTGGGGCAGAACCAGCACGGCAGCGGGCCCCACCGTCAACATCACGGCGGCGCAGACAGATCTCAGAAAACGCTTCATCGAACTCTCCTTTATCACCCCGTGTAACGCATGAAAGCTGAATGGGACCCGAACAGCTTGGCAAAAATCGGGCGCATTTCCGCCATTTTAACTGTCCCGGTCCAGCAGGAAAAACGGCAGGGCCGACAATTCCGGCGACTTTGCGGCATAGGGACCCAGCGCATCGACCGCGCGCCGGGCGCGCTTCTCGGCTTGCGCCCGCGCGCCTTGCTGGCCCAGCAGGGTCACCAGGGTCTGCTTACCCATGTCGGCGTCCTTGCCGACAGCCTTGCCGGTTTTTTCCGCCGTGCTGGTGACGTCCAGCAAATCGTCGGTGATCTGGAACACCACGCCCATGTCTTCGGCATAGGCCTTGAGCCGGGCGCGATCCTCCGGCGCGGCCTGGCCCAGGATCGGTCCCGCTTCGCAGGAAAATTCAAACAACTGACCGGTCTTGCGGCGCTGCAGGTCGATCAC
>DATEIA010000140.1:0-7879 GCA_035279305.1 Rhizomicrobium sp. | reverse complement strand
CAATGACCGCAAGCTCCCCGACAAGGCGATCGACGTGATCGACGAATTGGGCGCCTCGCAGATGCTGGTGCCGGAAAGCCGCCGCAAGAAAGTGGTCAATGTCCGCGACGTGGAAGAGATCGTCGCCAAGATCGCGCGGATTCCGGCAAAGTCGGTATCCAAGGACGATGCCGAGGCGCTTCGGACCCTGGAAGCCGATCTGGGCCGGGTGGTGTACGGCCAGGATGCCGCCATCCATGCTTTGGCGTCCGCCATCAAGCTGGCGCGGGCCGGTCTGCGCCAGCCGGAAAAGCCCATCGGTTCTTACCTGTTCAGCGGTCCGACCGGCGTCGGCAAGACCGAGGTCGCCAAGCAACTGGCCAGGATTCTGGGCGTGGAATTCCTGCGCTTCGACATGTCGGAATATATGGAACGCCATACCGTGTCGCGCCTGATCGGCGCGCCGCCGGGCTATGTCGGCTTCGACCAGGGCGGGCTGTTGACCGACGGCGTCGACCAGCATCCCCATTGCGTGCTTTTGCTGGACGAGATCGAAAAGGCCCATGCCGACCTGTTCAACATCCTGTTGCAGGTGATGGATCACGGCAAGCTCACCGATCATAACGGCAAGAAGATCGACTTCCGCAATGTGGTCTTGATCATGACCACCAATGCGGGCGCCAGCGATGCCGCCAAGGACGCTATCGGCTTTGGCCGCGGCAAGCGGGAAGGCGAGGATGAGGAAGCGATCAAAAAGCTGTTCACGCCGGAATTCCGCAACCGTCTGGATGCGACCATCGGCTTCGCGCCGCTGTCGCGCGCCACCATCGATAAGGTGGTGGAAAAGTTCGTGCTGGAGCTGGAGGCGCAGCTGGCCGACCGCGATGTCACCTTCGACCTCACGCCCGAAGCCACCCGCTGGCTGGGCGAGAAGGGTTATGACGATGCCTTCGGTGCCCGCCCGCTGGCCCGCGTCATCCAGGACAATATCAAGAAGCCGCTGGCCGACGAGATCTTGTTCGGCCAGCTCAAGGATGGCGGCACGGTGCGCGTGCTGCTGGACCGCGAAAAGGACAGGCTGCATTTCGAATTCATTCCCGCCGCCGAGGCCAAGCCCCGGGCGCCGCGCGGCAAGAAAACGCCCGATGTGAAGAAGGAAAATATCGAGAAATAGCCAAAAGAAAGGAGACGCCCATGACCTTGATGTTGCGCGCGGCCTTTGCCGCGGCGCTGATCGCGAATCCCGCCTATGCCCATCATGGCTGGAGCGGGCAGGACGAAAAACTCACCGATATGACCGGCACGGTGGTGCAGGGCGTCAGCATGGCGGGCCCGCATGCGACCATGAAGATCAAGGTCAGCAATGAGGTCTGGGACATCACCCTGGCGCCGCCGGCGCGGGCGGCGCGGTCGGGCCTGAAGGAAGGGCTGATTCCCATTGGCGATACCGTGACGGTGCGCGGCAATCGCAGCACCGAACCGGGACGTCATGAGATGAAGACCATCTATGTGCGTCACGGCAAGGATGAGTTTCACGTCTATCCCGACCGCGAATAGCGCGTGAGCATTGCCCATTTTCTGACCTGGCTGGAGCATTCGCCGCTGGGCGCGCTGACGCGCTCATTGGGGGTGTGGAGCTATGGCGTCATCAATCTGATCCACATACTGGGCATCATCCTGTTGTTCGGCGCGATCCTGATCCTGGATTTGCGCATGCTGGGTGCTTGGCGGCCCATTCCGCTGCCGCTTCTGTCGCGTCCCACCACCAGAATGGCGCAGATCGGTTTTCTGGTGGCGGTGATGAGTGGTATTCCCATGCTCAGCGTCAAATCCACCGATTACATCGGCAATCCGTTCCTGCTGATCAAATTTCCCGCCATCGGTTTGGCGCTGATCAATGTCTGGCTGGTGCATCGGAGCGAAGCCTGGCGGGCGCACCGGGTGCGCGATCTGATGCCGTCCGAGAGAAGTAGGCTGAAGCTCGGCGCGGTGTTGTCGCTGGCTTTCTGGCTGACCGCGATCACCGCGGGCCGGATGATCGGCTATTGGTAAGCTCCGTCAGAGAGGCGCCTTGTAATGCTCCACCGCCGGCGGGCCGGCAAAGTGCGGTCCCAGCAGGGCGCGCCATTCGGTGAAAGCAGGAGATTCCCGAAAACCGACCATGTGATCTTCCAGCGTGTCCCATTCCGCCAGCAGGATGAAACTGTCGGGATTTTCGATCCCGCGATGCATTTCAGCCTTGCGGCAGCCCTTGGCGGCGCGGATCAAGGGCGCGGCCTGGGCAAAGGCTTTTTCGAAATCCTCGGCCCGGCCGGGTTTGATGGCAAAGATGGCGCGTTCCAGGATCACAATTCACTCCGTATTTTTGCGGCGATGGGTTCAAGTTTCGCCGCCTCTACCATGACCTTGCCGTGGGGCGCCAGCGGCACGCCTTCCCAGCGTGGCACGATATGGAAATGGACGTGAAAGACGCTCTGGCCCGCGGCGGCGCGGTTGTATTGCTTGAGCAGGATGCCGTCAGGGGACAGCGCCTTGTCCACTGCCTTGGCCACTTTCTGGGTGGTGGCCATCATCGCCGTCATGCCCTCCGCTGAAAGATCAAGCATGTTCTCCGCGCCCTCCTTGGGGATCACCAGCACGTGGCCTTCGGCCTCCGGCATCACATCCATGAAGGCGAACGTCTTGTCGTCTTCATAGACTTTCACGCTGGGGATTTGTCCGCCTAGGATCTTGGCGAAGATGTTGTCGGGGTCGTAGGTCAAGGGATTGTTCCTTCAAGTTGAATATAGAAACAGGACAATACCCACTTCGGGAAGCACCACTATCATGCCATAGCCATTGCGTGTGACCGTATAGTATCCTCCCGTTTCGTGCATTCGGGACACTATTGCGGAAAGCTCTTCGGATAATTGTGCGTTCTCGTGAGATTGGACGCATCCCTGGTCCGCGCCAGTCGCAAATAGACGCACATTCTGAGGCGCTGCATCTTCGACCGGTGTTTCGCGCCATCTGATAAATTGACTGCCATCGCGGCTTGCAGGGGGAGGTTTTGCATCTGCGAAAAACGCCAATCTTCGCTTGTCGATTGCCAGCAGTGTAGGCTCGGCAAGTTCGTATGCGACAAATTCGCATTGGTCGCGCCAAATACCCCAATGCTTTTTATATAAGACACTTGTTGTTCTCAGTTGTGCGGGAAGCAGCTTGTTTTCCCAGCCTTCGGGCAGATCATACGGAGACAACGCGATAAAAAAACCAACAAGCCCAAGACAGAAAAGTGCGATAATGAGAATCGAAATCGCACGTCCGGCATAAAGAATATATTTGAAACAGCCCGAACGCTTTGCCAGAGGCTGCGGTTCTCCAAATTCGCGCATCATGCTTTCCGAAACGGCGCATGCCGCGCCAGTTCCGAGATATTTTCCGTCACCGCCGCCCGTTCGGCCTCCAGAAAATCGTCCACCGCTCGTGCCAGGCCTTTGTGCGCGATAATATGGGCGCTATAGGTTTCCACCGGCAGATAGCCGCGCAGCAATTTGTGCTCGCCTTGGGCGCCGGCTTCAACCCTTTTCAGCCCGCGCGCTATCGCGAAATCGATCGCCTGATAGTAGCAGGCCTCGAAATGCAGGAAGGGGATATGTTCCACAGAGCCCCAATTGCGGCCGAACAGCACCCCTTCACCGAACAGGTTGAGAGCGCCCGCGATGGTGCGGCCGTCCTGTTTGGCCATCACCAGCAGGATCTGCTTTGACAGGCTCTGGCCCAGGCGGGAGAAGAATTCGCGGGTCAGGTAAGGCGTGCCCCATTTGCGCCCACCCGTGTCCATATAGAAATCGAAGAACAGGTCCCAGTGACTTTCGGTGATGTCGGCGCCGGTCAACCAATCGAATGTCACGCCGGCCTTGCGCACCGCCGCGCGTTCTTTGCGCAAATTCTTGCGCTTGGCGGAGGACAATTCGCCCAGAAAGTCGTCGAAATTCCTGTAGCCGCGATTGTCCCAGTGAAACTGCTGACTGGTTCGCAACAGATATCCGGCATCGCCCGCCGCTTGCCATTCCTCGCGGGTCAGGAAGGTGATGTGCAGCGAGGAGGCTCCGATCTGCTTCACCGCGCCCGCTGCGGCTTTCAGCAATGCCATGCGGTCTGCGTCGCTGTTCGCCAGCAGCCGCCGCCCGGTGACGGGTGTGAAGGGCACCGCACCTTGAAGCTTGGGATAATAATCGCCGCCGGTGCGCTCCAGCGCTTCGGCCCAGGCATGATCGAAGACATATTCGCCATAGGAATGGCTTTTCAGGTACAGTGGCAACAGGCCGTCCGGCATCAACAGATGCGCCGGTTGCCAGCCGGTCTTGGGTGATGCCGAGCCGGATTCCTCCAGGGCGGTGAAGAATTCGTAGCTGGTGAAGGGATGCGGCTCGGCCAGCCCTTGCGGATTGGCCAGCGCGTTCCAGCGCGCCGCTCCGATCTCCGCGGCGCTGCCGACCAGCCGGGCGGTCGCTTTATCCGTCACTTGATCTCGAAGATGGCGTCCACTTCCACCGCCACGCCGCGGGGCAGCGAACCCATGCCCACCGCGGCGCGGGCATGTTTGCCGGCATCGCCGAACACCGCCGCGAACAGGTCGCTGGCGCCGTTGGCGATTTCCGGCTGCTTGTCATAGTCGGGTGTGGCGTTGACATAGACGGTGACCTTCAGACATTGCACCACCCGGTCCAGATCGCCCTCGCAGGCCACTTTCAGCACGGAAAGAACATTGATGGCGCAGAGTTGCGCCGCCGCCTGGCCCACCGCGATGCTGAAATCCGCGCCCAGCTTGCCGACATATTTGAGCGCGCCGTCGGAAATCGGCACCTGGCCCGAAATGAACACCAGATTGCCGCTGATGGTATAAGGAACATAAGACGCCACCGGTTTGGGCGGCGGTGCCAGGGTTATGCCGAGGGTTTTCAGCCGGGCGTCGATGACGGACATGCGGTGGTCCTTGAGGAAAGTCTGGAAAGCCTACTCAGGCCCGAGGCCTTTTGAAAGCACGTCCCGCCGCCATCAGGCGGCTACTGTTTCATGGGCCGTTCGTTGCGAAACGAACGGCCGGTCCTCACCGCCTCGCCGCCGAATTTGGCGCGAATCTTGTCCATCGCGCGTTCCGCCGCCGCCCGCTTGTCGGCCGCCGGATCGATCAGGCTGGCGGGATCGGCGCTATCGGCGGGCGCCAGATTGGAAATCCCCACGCCCAACAGGCGAAAAGGCGTGCCATTGGCTTCGCACTTTAAAGCGGCCTGCGCCGCGCGGAAGATACGATCGGCCAACTGCGTCGGCGCCTCCAACGAGGTCGATCGGGTCCGCAGCCGGAAATCGGCGGTCTTGAGCTTGAGTATCACGGTGCGCCCGCCCAGCCCCAGTTGCTTGGCCCGGGCGCTGACCCGCTCGGCTTGGCGCCACAAAATGCTTTCCAGTGCCGCGTAAGACGACAGATCCTTGTCGAAGGTGGTCTCCGACGAAATGGATTTCATCTCGCCTTCGGGATCGACGGGCCGCGAATCCTGGGCGTTGGCCATGCGATGCAGCCACAGGCCGGTGGCGCCATAGCGGCTGGCCAATTGTTTGGGATCGGCATCCTGCAACTGGCCGATGGTGGTTAGCCCATCGCGTTCCAGGCGGGTTTGCAGCACCTTGCCGGCGCCCCGCATGATGCCGACCTTTTTATCGCGCAGGAAATTTTTGGCTTCCGCCATGCCAATCACGGCAAAACCGCGCGGCTTGTCCAATTCGCTGGCCAGCTTGGCCAGGAATTTGTTGCCCGACAGGCCGATAGAGACGGTGATCTGGATTTCACGCTCGATTCGCGCCGCCAGCGCCGCCATGGTTTTTGCCGGACTCTTGTGATGGATACGTTCGGTTCCGGACAGATCCAGATAGGCTTCGTCCAGCGACAAGGGCTCTACCAGTGGGGTGAGTTCCTCCATCATGGCGCGGATCTGCCGCGCCACCTGGCTGTAATAGGCATGGCGGGGCCTCAGGATCACGGCGTGCGGGCAAAGCTTCTTGGCCTGGAACATGGGCATGGCCGAGCGTACGCCGTAGGTGCGGGCGATATAACAGGCCGTGGAGACCACGCCGCGGGTCTCGCCGCCCACCATCAGCGGCTTGTCCTTCAGGGACGGATCGTCGCGTTTTTCAATCGCCGCGTAAAAGGCGTCGCAATCCAAATGCGCGATGGCGAGGCTTTCGAGTTCGGGGTGGGCCAGGATACGGGTTGATCCACAATTGGGGCAGGGGGCGTCCGCCTTGGCGTCGGACAGGCAGTCGCGGCAGAAGGCGGGCCAGTCCTTTATGCCGGCCATGGAGCGTCCGCCCCGCGCGCTTCGCGCGCGATCAAATAATCGGGCGCTCTCGCGCCCAGGGCGGGAGCGACAAAATAAAAAAAGCGGAGCCGGAGGTTCATATTACGCGCCGCTTTCGGGCCACAGCCAGGCCGCTCCTCTAACGCCGCTGGAGTCGCCATGCATGTTCTTCACAATGCGCGGCGGTCCCCCCGGGTTGAAACCGTATTTTTCCACCAGCGGCGGCAGCTCGCTATAAAGCCGCTCGATGTTGGATAGGCCACCGCCCATCACGATCACATCGGGATCGAGAATATTCACCATGGTCGCCATCGCCCGGGCGAAACGGTCGATCAGCCGGCCGATGGCGGCAACTGCGGCGGGATGCTCGGACGCAGCAATTTGCTCCGCCGTCGCGTTCAGTACACTCAGGTCCGCCTCCCCCTCATGCGAAGCACCTGAGGGGGAGGTGCCCGTAGCACCGACCAGGTGCGAAGGGCGGAGGGGGTCTCTCAAAAAGTCCGCCGCCAGTCCCGGTCCGCTGCACCAGACTTCCAGGCAACCGCGCTTGCCGCAGTAGCAGAGCGGCGCGATGGTCACTTCCTCGATGGTCGGCGCGGGCAGGGGGATATGGCCCCATTCGCCACCGATGCCGTGGGCGCCGCCCAGCACCTTGCCGTCGATCACCACGCCGCCGCCCACGCCCGTGCCCGCGATGACGCCGAACACCGCGCCCGCGCCCGCCGCCGCGCCATCGCAGGCTTCCGACAAGGCAAAGCAATTGGCGTCATTGGCCAGCCGCACCGGCCGCGCCAAAATTTTTTCCAGATCCTGACGCAGCGGCTTGCCGTTCAGATAAGTGGTATTGGCATTCTTAATCAGGTTTGACCCGAAACATTCACTGCCGGGTATCGCCAGGCCGACGGTTCCCCGCGCGCCGAGTTCCGTTTCCACGCCTTGCACCAGTTCGGCCAGGACGCGGATCAGCGAAACGTAATCGCGCGGCGTGGGAACCCGGCGGCGCAGCGCAACGCCGCCATCGGCCGCCAGAGCGATGATTTCGCTCTTGGTGCCGCCCAGATCGATGCCCAGGCGTATCATGCGCCGCCGCCCAACTGATGCCGCGCCAGATGCAACGCCTTGGGCGCAATCCCGGCGTTCTCACAGAAACGCAGCAGCAGGTCTTCGTTCCCCAACAGGAAGTCCAGCACCGCCAAACCCGTGCCGGGACTGCCCGCTGCGTCCCTCAAGGTGGCGGCGTCGATGCCCGCTTGTTCCATGAAGCGCGCAATCCCGGTTTCGTCCCCGGCCAGCCAACCCAGGCCCTCTAAAGCGAGGATTTCGGCATTTTCCTGGGTTTTCGGGCGGTTCATCGGTGCCATCGTCAAGGGAGCGTTAAGAGATAATCCCTAATACTGCGGAAAACAGCCAGGGCCCCTATTGGGCGCTGGGCAATGACGCCAAGAGCGCCGGAGACCTGAGCATGGATGCCAAAACCAAAACGGTCCTGATCGTGGAGGACAATGAGCTCAATATGAAGCTCTTCCACGACCTGCTGGATGCCCATGGCTACAACATCCTGC
>DATEIA010000139.1:0-2604 GCA_035279305.1 Rhizomicrobium sp. | reverse complement strand
GGACGATATGCACGAGATCAACACATGATCGCCAGCCTTGAAGGATGTGCAGCCGGGACCGGCGCTGTCCACGATGCCGACGCCCTCATGGCCGAGGATGCGTCCGGGGGCGCAGGTCGGGACATCGCCTTTCAGGATATGCAGATCGGTGCCGCAGATCGTGGTCTTGGTGATCTTGACGATAGCGTCGTCTCCCGCCTGCAGGACAGGCTTGGGGCGCTCCTCCAGCGCTTTGAATCCCGGGCCGCGATAAATCAGCGCTTTCATGGGGCAAATCCGCATTAAATCCGGCCGCAGCATGGCGCGCAGCCATGTGGGCGCCTTGACGCCGATCAAGCCGTCTGGCGGTTCTTCCGGCGCGCGATTAGGCTGAACGGACATGACAGTCGCATCCGATATTCCTGGGCCGGCCCCGCCAGAAATAGATGCCGCACTCAAGGCGGCGGGCGTCGGGACGTGGCGCTGGCGGTTGGCCGAACAGCGCGTGGCGCTCGACGCCCAGGCGGCCGCGCTGTTTGCCGCGACCGCGGCACAGTTGTCTCAGGCGCAATTCCTCGCCTTGATCCATCCCCATGACCGAAAGGCAATGGAGCGGGCGTTGCAGGACAGCCTGCATGCGGGAAAGAAGCTGGATCTTGATTTTCGTATTGCGGCCGGCGGCAAATGGCGGCGGATGCGCGGCCAGGCAATCGCTAATCCCGGCATAGCGGACGGCATCATCCTGGATACCGGAACGCACCGTCCGGCCCAGCTAGCAAATAGCCGGCTTGCCGCCATTGTGTCGTCGTCGGACGATGCCATCATCGGAACGACAATGGAAGGCATGGTTACCGATTGGAACCGGAGCGCCGAGGCCATCTTCGGTTACAGCGCAGAGGAGATTATCGGCAAGTCTATAGCCTTGCTCTTGCCCCGGGGGTTGGAAAATGAAGAGGAAGAAATCCTTTCTCGTGTGCGCAAGGGGGAGAAGGCGGACCATTTCGAAACGAGACGCCGTTGCAAGGACGGCAGCATCATCGATGTGTCGGTCACTGTGTCGCCGGTATGGGACGATAACGGGGCGTTGATCGGGGCTTCCATGGTGGCGCGCGATATTACGGCTGCACATGCGGCGCAAGCCGCGCTGCGGGAACGCGAGGCCCATCTTCAGTCGGTATTGGATACCGTGCCTGACGCCATGGTGGTCATCGATACGCGGGGCATCATGCAATCCTTCAGCGCCACCGCCGAAAGGCTGTTCGGCTACCGCGCCAGCGAGGCGATAGGACAGAATGTGAGCATCCTGATGCCTCAACCCTATCGCGGCCACCATGACGCCTATCTGTCGCGCTACATGGCCACCGGCGAGCGGCGGATTATCGGCGTGGGGCGGCTTGTCGTGGGCCAGCGCAAGGACGGCTCGACGTTCCCCATGGAACTCGCGGTGGGCGAGATGCGCTCGGGCGACCGGCGTTTCTTTACGGGTTTTGTGCGCGATCTGACGGAGCGGCAACAGACCCAGCAGCGGCTGCAAGACCTGCAGTCCGAACTGATTTTCATGTCCCGCTTCACCGTGCTGGGCGAGATGGCGTCGACCCTGGCGCATGAACTCAATCAGCCCCTGACGGCGGCCACGGCTTTTCTCAATGGCACGCGCAGGTTGCTGGACGGCGGCAAGCCGGATGATATCCCTCTCGCCCGTGGCGGTGTCGAGAGCGCCGCCGAACAAATGCTGCGGGCGGGGCAAATCATCAAGCGATTGCGGGAATTCGTGGCGCGCGGCGAAACGGATCGGCGGGCGGAAAGCCTGGTCAAGCTGATCGAGGAAGCCAGCGCTCTGGCGCTTGTTGGCGCCAAGGAAACCGGTACGCAGGTGTCATTTTCGTTTGATCCCGCCGCCGGGTTTGTTTTGGTGGACCGTATCCAGATTCAACAGGTAATCCTCAACCTTGTTCGCAATGCCATCGAAGCGATGCAGGGAGGCGAACAGCGCGAGTTGGAAGTTTCGACCCGCTGGGTAGACCCGGAAACCGTGGAAATCGCGGTGAGGGATAGCGGACCTGGTATCGCGCCGGAGATTGCGAAAAATCTTTTTCAACCGTTCATGACCACCAAGCCCCAGGGCATGGGCGTCGGATTGTCCATTTCACGCACCATCGTCGAAGCCCATGGCGGCCGGCTTTGGGCCGAACCCAACCCCAGCGGCGGCACAATATTTCGTTTGACCCTGAAAAGCATCGAAGGGGAGGGTGTGAGCGATGGCTCCTAATAGACTCGTCCATCTGATTGACGACGATGAGGATGTCCGGCGGGCGCTGGCGTTTCTGTTGGGGACCGCGGGGCTGGCGGTGAAGGTCTACGAATCCGCCACGGCCTTTTTAGAGAAATGTGAAGACTTCCAGTCCGGATGCGTTGTCAGCGATGTCCGGATGCCCGGCATTGACGGGGTGGAGCTTCTACGGCAGCTCCAGCAAAAGCGCGCACGCATGCCGGTTGTCATCATGACCGGCCATGCGGATGTGCCGCTGGCGGTGGCCGCGATGAAAGGCGGCGCCGTGGACTTTATCGAAAAACCCTTCGCGGATGATGTGCTGCTTGCGGCCATTCAGGCGGCGTTTGAACGGG
>DATEIA010000138.1:0-10720 GCA_035279305.1 Rhizomicrobium sp. | reverse complement strand
AGACAGTTTGCCGTGATCGGGCACGCGTGCGCCCGCCCGCAGGATATCGGCGAGCTGGCTTTTCGACGGCCCCGGTTCGGTCATGCCGCGCGCCGGGCAGGACCGGCGGCTTAGCAGCACGTCCAGCGCCGTCGGTCCGATTCGGTTCAGCTTCCCCGTCTCCATGCGAACTCCAATCTGCACAGGGATGTAGGTATCAGACGCCTGATCGACGATCCAGGGCGCTGCCAGGGGGCATCAGGGCACCTTCTTTTCGTCCTGGGGCGGCGGCACGAGATTGAGCGGGATGACGTTGCCGGACAGCCGATTCTTCAGAAGGACGATGGGGCGGACGGTGTAGTTCTGCACGAACGTCGTGGCGCCGCCGGTATCGTTTGAAAAACTATTATCTTCCACGACGATGTCGCCGGCGGGGTTGGTTTCCTTTTCCGCGCCGATCGCAATCGCCGTTCCCTTGTTGCTGGAGTGCGGCCCCTTTTCGAAGATGTTGCCGGATATCAGGGCGGATCCACCATTGGGCAGGTCCACCAGATAACTCGCCGAGCCGTCGGGGCCGTCCTGGATCGAATTGTGGACGATCTCGGTTCGCGCCGCCCGCGATTTTATATGGTGCCCGGCATGCTGTTCCTCGAATCTGCAATTCTCAACTCGCAACAAGGCGATATGACCGGCATAAATTCCATGGGCGCAGGCGGCGATGCAGTTTCCATTGCCCCGGAAGTTGCTGTTGACGATCGCAATCGTGCTGGCGGCATTGGGCGCGGTGAGAATCCCGTTTTCATTGCCGATGAACTGGCTGTCTTCCACTGTGAGGTTGGTACCTTCGGCCCGGATGCCGGCGCCGTTGTGATTGGGCGCGCGCGCGGACATGAAGGTTATGCCGCGAATGGTGATGTCGTTTCCGCTGGTTACGAAAATCCCCTTGTCGCCGCAAACCTTGCCCGCGAGAACGACATTCGGTCCGGCGCCTTCGACGACCAGCCCGTTCGCGTCCAGCCTCGCGCAATCGGAATAGGTGCCCGGGAATATCTTGATGACGTCACCGGCTTGGGCGGCCCGGGCCGCTTCGCTGGGCAGAGCGTAGGTTTTTCCGTCTCCCACGGTCAGTTCGGCGGCAAGCCCGGGCAAAATCCCTCCGGCCATCGCCAAAAATGTCAGCCCCAGCCTATAAGCGGCTTGCAAGGACAATTGCTCCATTTTTTGAGTGTCTAACGCCGCGGCAAGGCCTGCAAGTCGGCCACGGTCTTGGCGACATCGCTTTTGCTCAAGTCGCCGTTGGAGGCTTCCCGGATGGCTTTCAGGCTCATGCGCTTGAAAATCGGATATTGGGAATCGGTCAAAAGGCCTGGCAGGTCCTTGTTGAGCACGGCCGCGGCGGCTGGGTCCGCCGCCAGAACTTCGATGGGGGTCTCTTCGCTATAGGCTGGGGATGGCGGCTGGCTTTGCGCCCAAGCTGGCGTCGAGGCCGGCATCGCCAGCAGCAGCGATGCGGCTATTGCCGTCTTGGAGAACATGATGTTCCTTTTGGGTCCCGGCAGGTTTGTCCCAATCTGTCGCGGTCCCCGGAGTCAGGCAATGCGCGCGCGCTGGCGGTTTGTCGCAAGATATGTTCAGCCCGGATATCCGGGGATGGTTGAGACGGCAATCGCACAGCCGCACTTCTTCTAGGCACTACCACTACACAACTGCGCAATGTCCTTTTGGTGCCGGGCATGTGATTTTGGTCCGGCCTTCCTGTGGGAAAGCAAAGGCCGATGGCGTGGCCAAAGGTGGCTGCCCCCTTGTTTTTGCTGCATCGCAGCATAATATCAAGAGAACCGTTATGTGGCGAAAACTGGTGGCTTTTATGCGATTTGATGACGCGGCAAGGCCGCTCGCCCCAAAAGTCCGCCCGCAGCCTGCGGCCACGCCGCTGACGGAAGTCTCGTTCGCGCCCAATCCCGGCAATCTGCGCATGTTCCAGTATCTGCCGCCCGGTATGGGCGTTGGCGCGCCTTTGGTGGTGATCCTGCATGGCTGCGGCCAGACGGCCGCCGGTTACGATCTTGGCGCCGGCTGGAGCCGGCTTGCCGATCAATTGGGTTTCGCGGTGCTGGCGGCGGAACAGAAAGCCGTCAACAACCCCAATGGCTGCTTCGACTGGTTCAATCCCGAGGACATCGCCCGCGGCGAAGGCGAAGCGGCATCGATTGCCCGCATGATCCAGACCATGGTGGAGACGCACCGGCTGGATGTCGCCCGGATTTTCATCACCGGCCTGTCGGCGGGCGGCGCGATGAGTGCGGTGATGCTGGCGGCCTATCCGGAAATGTTCGCGGGCGGCGCCATCATCGGCGGGCTCGCCTTTGGTTCGGCGCAGAATGTCCGCGATGCGTTGGAAAGCATGCGCAGCGCGCCGTTGCGCACGTCCGCACAATGGGGCGCGGCAGTGCGCGCCGCCTCCGGTCATAAAGGTCCGTGGCCGAAAATCTCCATCTGGCATGGTGCCTTGGACGCGGTGGTGCATATCAACAATGCCCAGGCCGGTGTGGCGCAATGGGCCGATCTGCACGGATTTTCGCTGATGGATGCCACCCAGGAGATGGTGGATGGCGCGATCCGCCTGCGCTGGGACGACAAGCTTGAAGTCTACACCCTGCCGGCGATGGGCCATGGCACGCCGATCGACTCCCGCGATCTGGGTCAGCCCGGTCCCTTCATTCTGGAGGCCGGAATTTCCTCTACACGGCGCATCGCGGAATTCTGGGGTTTGAACGCCATCTTGCGGCCGCAGCCGGCCGGAGCGCTGCCCAGGATTGAGGCCGCCTTGTTGCACCGGGCCGAGCCTGCCGGGCAAGACGCCGAAAATCTTATTATGCGCGCTCTCAAGGCTGTGGGACTGATCAAGCGCTAGTGTCCCGATTACGAAATTCGCATGATCACGATATCGGGTTCTAGCGAATTTCGGAATCGTAAGGACACTAGCCAACTTATTGAATCCTAGTGTCGTTTTGGTTTCGAAGTTCGCCAAGGGCTCGATATCGATGATAGTGCGAACTTCGAAACCACGACACTAGATGCACTTTATTGTTCCGCCGCCGCGTTTCGGCGGGCAGCAAATGAGTTCCGCCGAAGTTCAGGCCCAATTCAGGTCAAGTTCAGGGATGACGCTGCCGCGGGCCTTCTGTACGCTCAGCCTCATGGCTGACATAAGCCCGGTTCCTGGTCGGGCCAGTCCCGCGCCATCATTGAGGCCATTATGCACGAACATATCCGCGAAGGGTTCGACGTGTTCCTACATGACGGGAAAAAGACCTTCGGCGCGGTGCGCCAGGTGCGCAAGCACGAACTGGTCGTCTATGTCGAGAATGCCGGGGATTTCGAGATTCCGCTCAGCGCGATCATGGATGCGGAGGCCGGAAAGGTCATTCTGGATTCCACCAACCTCGAACCAAAATTGCGAGAGGCGATCGGCCGCGCCCATAGCGGCGAGGATCCGAATATTCCATAACAACAGGATGTCAGGGGGATGAGGCCCAGCGCGGTGCCCGGAAACGTCATCCCCGCCATGGATGGAATTATTTCTCCCTCATCCCCCCTTCATCGCCAAGGCGTGACAGGCGGGACTTTGTCGGTGGGGGGCGGGGCTTCGACCGAGCCGAAATCGGCCGGCGAAACGATCTCGAGATATTCCATATCGGGTGAATAATCGAACAGATAGTGCACCATGCCGGGGCGCTGATGCACCACATCGCCGGCCTCCACCAGGGTGACTTTGTCCTCATACATGAATTTGGCCCAGCCCTTCATCATGATCACGATCTGGAAATCGCAGACATGATAGTGCCAGCCGGTTCCGTTGGTAGGCGGCATGTCGGCTTTCACCAGATGGGCGATCACCTTGCCTTGGGTGGCGCCGGCGATGCCCAGGTCGCGATAGAGAAAGAAATCGCGTAACCCGCCCGCTTTGTAGGGCGTGTCGCCCGGCTTGACGTGGCTGAAAAAGGTGCTCGCCGGTTCCTGGCCCATGCTGGACTCCGAATGTTGCGACGCACCATTAAGGCACCGATTCCGCATATTGGGAAGGGCCTTATAAAACCGGGTTAAACGACCATTTTGAAATCCAATGCCGAAAATATGTGCAATGCAGCAAGTATATACCGAAAAAGCTCGTGAGCCGGTCGCGGGCCTTCGCCGGTGAACCGGCAGGGTTTGCGGGCCGTAGAAGGGGTGCTGCCAACGTCCCTGGAAATCATGACCAAGCTCATAGCGGCCACGGGCCTTGCCGCGCTGCTTTCCGCCTGCCATCCCACCGGCTTGGTCGACCTGCTTGTGCCGCGGTCGGGCTATGACGTCCATCGCGGCCTGGCCTATGGCCAGGATCCGCGCCAAAAGCTGGATATCTATGTTCCGCAAGGCTTGAAGGCGCCGGCGCCGGTCCTGCTGTTTTTCTATGGCGGTGCCTGGCAGGCGGGAAGTCGCGGCGACTATCGCGGCTTCGGCCAGGCCTTTGCCAGCGCCGGGATCGTGACCGTGGTGGCGGATTACCGGCTGTATCCGGCGGTGAAGTATCCCGCCTTTGTCGCGGACGCTGCCGCCGCGCTGGCCTGGCTGCATGTGCATGCGGCGGAATATTCCGGCGACGCTACCCGTATTTTCGTCAGCGGCCATTCGGCGGGGGCTTACAATGCGGTGATGCTGGCCTCGGAGCCGGAGTTCATCCAGGCCCGGGGCGGAAGGCTGGATTGGATACGGGGCGTGATCGGCATCGCGGGCCCTTACGACTTTCTGCCCATGGCAGAGGCGGCGTATATCGACATGTTTCATGGCCGCGACAATCCGGATTCGATGCCGGTCAACCATGTCAACGGCAAGCGCCCGCCCATGCTGCTGGTCACGGGCGATGACGACGGCACCGTCTATCCGCGCAACACGGCGAGCATGGCGGCCAAGTTGCGTGCCTTCTCAAGCCCGGTGCGGGAAGTGCACTATCCCGGCACCGGCCATGTCGGCGTGCTTTTGTCCCTGGTGCCGGGGTTTCGCGGCACGACGAATCTGCGGCAGGATATGTTGGACTTCATCCGCACCCATTGATGGCCAACACGCACATATTGCCGGACCGGCTCAGGCCGGGATTGAAGCTGGTGTTCTGCGGCACGGCAGCGGGCCGCCAGTCGGCGTTGCGGCAAGCCTATTACGCGCATGGCCAGAACAAGTTCTGGACCACTTTGCATGGCGTCGGTCTCACGCCGCATCTGTTTGCACCACAGGACTATGAAAAACTCTGGGAGCTGGGCATTGGGCTGACCGATATCGCCAAGCATGTTTATGGCATGGACCATCAATTGCCCAAGGAGGCGCTGGGGGCCGAGGCGGTGGCGGCGTTGCAAGCCCGCATCCTCAAAGCCCAGCCGCGCATCTTGGCTTTCACCAGTCTCAATGGTGGACGCAAGGTGATGGGCGCGCGTGCCGTGGCGGGAGAGCAAATCGAACGGCTGGGCGACACGCGGGTCTTTATCCTGCCATCGCCGTCACCCCTGGCCGCCAACCATTGGGACATCAAGCCCTGGCGTGATCTGGCCAAGGCGGTGAAGCAACTGTCCTGATCCGCCGGCTATCCCACCCGTCTTGCCACGGTCAGGCCCGCGATCAGCAACACCAGGAAGATGACCAGGAAAATCACGAACAAAGTCTTGGCGATGGCGACGGAGGCGCCGGCGATGCCGGTGAAGCCCAACAGCCCCGCAACCAGACCAATGATCAGGAATATCACGGCCCATCTGAGCATCTGGCACTCCCTAGAATCATACGGGAATGCAACACGCATCGGAAGGCAAAGTTCCGCGGTTTATTTCGCACGGGCGCGGGAACTGCCGGACCAGGCTATCTGCCGAGGCCGCGATTGGAATCGCGAAGCAGCTGTTGTGCCGAATCGACCGGGCCGAACAGGTTGGGCTGTTGGGTTTTCGGCGCCGGCGCGGTGAGCGCCCATGTGACGATGTCGGCCACGGCCGCGCCCAGCGCCTGCCGCAGCGCTTGCGCCACCGCGCCCGCGCTATTCGCCGAGGCTGTCGCGCTTTTGCTGACCGAAAGATTCGATACGATCACGCGGCCGCGTGCGGTGCTGAGCTTGGCGGTGATGCCGACAATGACATTGGGTATGCCGTCCTGTTGGCTGTAATGCGCCGAGAAGTCCTTCACATCGGTGAGAAGGCTATAGTCGGCATGCTGGGTGGCCTGTTCGGTCGCCACCGCATCGATCCGGCCGGTGGCTTCGAAACCGTCCAGCAAAGCCTGCTGGATAAGGTCGGGCAGGGGCGCGGGATAGTTGGCCTTGGCGTAGAAATCCAGGATGCCGGCGGGCTGGTGCAAGGCGATGCGGTCATTGTCCAATCCGCCCGCCACGTCCGGGCGCACGATCGAGAGCGCCCAACCGACTTTTGCGTCGCTGTTTGCTTGTGGGCCGGCGGGAAAGCCCGGATTGACGGGATAGATGGTGCCCGCTTCGGGCGGGCCCAGCAGATCGCTGCTGCAGGCCGGCAAAGCGAGCGAGGATGCACCGATCAGGAATATCCTTCGAGCGATCATGGAAGTCCTCATTTGGGCTCATACCCCTTGCGCCGGTCGCCGAACAAAAGTTTGGTCGGCGTGCGGTTGATCTGGTCCGAAAGCTGGGTCAGGTTGGCCACCAGCCGCCGCATCTCGCCCACCAGATCGGAAAACTGCGCCAGGCCGTCGCCATTGATGAAGGCATCGGCATCGTCGGCCACCTTTCCGTATTTCTGAATGGTGAGATCGACATGCTCCAGAGTCGGACGCAAGTCATTCGAGGCCTGGTTGAGACTGGCCATCGCCTTGTTGGCGTTGGCGATGGTGGCGTCGATATCGGCGCTGCGCCGCGCGATCACCTGGCTGGTCTCGTCCAGATTGGCCAGGATATGGGAAACGGAACGCCGGTTGTCATCACTCAGCAGATCGTTGAGACGCGAGACCGCGACATTGAGCTTGGCGACCACTTCAGGGGCCGATTGCTGCAGCTCGGCGAAGGTGGACTGTTTGGTGCGGATCACCGGATAGCGTTGGTCGCCATGCGCCACCAGCAGCGGCGAGGCGGCGGTGCCGCCCGCGATCTCGACAAAGGTGGCGCCGGTGAAACCCTGGCTCTCGATCGAGGCGACGCTGTCCTCGCGGATATTCAGGTTGGGCTGCACCTGCATGGTGACGATCACGCGCTGCGGATCGTTGGGATCGAATGCCAGATCGGTGATGCGTCCCACCTCGATGCCATTATAGCGGGTGACGGTTCCCTTACCCAGGCCGGTGACCGAGCCTTTGAAATAGGCCTGATAGTAAGCGTATTCCTGGCTGTATTGGACACCCGCCAGCCACATGATCGTCACCACCAGTCCTATGACGCAGGCCAGCACAAAGGCGCCCACCGCGACATAATTGGCTTTGGTTTCCATCAGTGCGCCTCCTGTGACGCCGAATCTATGGACGAAAGCGCGGCGCGGCCGCGCACGCCCGAGAAATAGTCCTTGATCCAGGGATCCTGATTGTGGCGCAGGTCTTCGATGGTGCCGAGCACCAGCTTCTTGTTCACCAGCACGGCGATACGGTCGGTCACCGCGCGCAAGGTGTCGATGTCATGGGTTACCAGGAAGACGGTCAGGCCCAGGCTTTTCTGCAACTGGTTGATCAGCTCGTCGAACTGGTTGGCGGAAATCGGGTCCAGACCGGCGGTCGGCTCGTCCAGGAACAGCAGTTCGGGATCCAGCGCCAGCGCGCGGGCCAGCCCGGCCCGCTTCTTCATGCCGCCGGACAGTTCGCTGGGATATTTATCGGCGGTATCGGGGGGCAGGCCGACCATCGCGAGCTTCATCTCGGCGATCTCGTCCATCAGAGTCTGGCTCATGCCGGTATATTCGCGCAACGGCACCTGGATATTCTCCGCCACCGTCTGGGAGGAGAACAGCGCCCCTTCCTGGAACAACACACCCCAGCGCATCTCCAGCTGCCGCATGGCGCCGCCTTCGATATCGCCGCTGGTGGGCTTGCCGAACACGGTCACGCTGCCTTCCTTGGGGCGGATCAGCCCGATGATGGCGCGCATCAAAACCGACTTGCCCGAGCCCGAACCGCCCACCACGCCCAGGACTTCGCCGCGGCAAACGTCGAGATCGATATGATCGTGGATCACCTTGTCGCCGAAACCGTTTACCAGCCCGCGCAACTGGATGACGCTATCCCTGGTCTCTGCCGCCGCGGAATGCGTGTCCCGGCGGACATTGCGCAACAGGCTGGTATTGTTGCCTTCGCCCGTCATCAGATTCCCAGCACCGAGAACATGACGGAGAAGGCGGCGTCCAGTACGATGATCAGAAAAATGCTTTCCACCACCGAGCGGGTGGTGAGCTGGCCGACGCTGGCGGCATTGCGCTCGACCTGGAAGCCCTCATAGCAGCCGACCAAGGCGATGACGAAAGCGAAAACCGGCGCCTTGATCAGGCCCACCATCAGGGTGTTGACGGTCACTGCCTCGTTGAGCTGGCGCAGGAAGACCGGAATGGTGATCCCCAGCTGGAAGTAGCACATGAAGGCGCCGCCGATCAGGCCCATAATGTCGGAATAGATCGTCAGCAGCGGCAAGGCGATCACCAGCCCGAGGATGCGCGGCAAGACCAGATTGTCCACGGTGTTGAGCCCCATGGCCTGCATCGCGTCGATCTCTTCATTGACGCGCATGGTTCCGATATGGGCGGTGAAGGCGCTGCCGCTGCGCCCCGCCACGATGATGGCGGTGATCAAGCCGCCGATCTCGCGCAACACGCCCACCCCCAGCAGGTTGATGGTGAAGATTTCCGCCCCAAAGCGTTTCAACTGATCGGCGCCCTGATAGGCGAGCACGATGCCGATCAGGAAGGCCAGCAAGCCTACGATGGGCAGGGCGTTGATTCCGGTTTCCTCGATCTGATGGAACAGCGCCGCGATGCGCAGATTGCTCCGGGGCCGCAGGATGGCCTCGCCGGTTTCCACCGTGACGCGCCCCAGATAGGCCAGCATCTCCACCGCCTGGGTATAGACGTGAACCGTGGCGCGGCCGATTCTGTAAAGCCGTCCGCGAAAACCTGGCGGGATCCGCGATTTGTGGGGTTCGCTTTTGCGCGGCCGGTCCAGCGTCTCAAGCAGCGGCCGGTACATGTCCGGCAGTTGAAAGTCGGAAATCTTGGCGCCCTTGGCTTCCAACACGCGCCGGGTCCGCAGCAGCAGCCAGGCGCCGGTACTGTCCAGCCGGGAAAGTTCGCTGGCATCGATCGCGATGTCGCCGTGGCCCTTCAACTCCAGCGCGTTCAATTCCCGGTCCAGCCGGGCGCTTTCGGCGATGGTCCAAGCGCCGCCGACGGCAAGCTTCCCCTGGTCCAGCTCAAACCAAGCGTCCGGCTCAGCCGAGGCATTCTCCACCGAACTCATCTGAAACACGATCCCGCGCCCAGAACAAGGCGTCTTCACTGGTCACAATGCCGGAGAAATGGGGAAAGTTCCATGAGTTCCATGGGCCGCAGCCTGAGGAGCATCCTATTCCGCGGGAATATAAACGGCCTTGGGCTGGTGCGGGTGCCGGCGCATGCCCTTCAGCATCAGCCGCACCGCCTCGAAATGGATCGCCGCCACCACTTTTAAGGTCATCAGCGGATAGCGCAGCAGCATCTTCACCAGCATCCGGTCGCTTAAGGCGCGCCGGGCGCCCGCGAAGCTGGCATTGAGGATCGGGGCGCCGGCCTCTTCTTCCTGGATGACGATGGCGACGTCCTGGCCGGGCGGGCGGATACGGAATTGATACCGGCAGTCGCGCGATAGAAAGGGTGAGACATAGAAATTTTTCGTACAGTCATGCCGTACAATATCTTGGGTCGCACGGCCTACGGGACTGCTCAGCCCGTTCTGATTTTCCAAACTGCCATCGGGCCTCGCAGTCCCTGGCCGATGCTCCCGAAGGTCGGTGCCGGGCGTTGGTGCTTGCGGGACCGGTAACACATAGGCATGCCGTTCCTCATAGGTATTGTGGACCTCGTACACGATGGCCTTCAGCCGGCCTTGCTCATCGTCGCAAAACCAGACGCTGATCGGGTTAAAGACAAAGCCCAGGATGCGCGGATAGCAAAGCACGCGCCGCGCGCCTTTCGCGTCGACGCCGTTTTGCGTCAGCAGATCGTCAAGCCAGAGTTTCACAGGGCGCCCATCGCCGTGATCGCGATCCTGAAAACTGAACAGGCCCCAGCGATTGTATTTGAACAAAGCAAGCTTCCGGTCCAGGGCGGCAAGTTCGTCCATTTCCAGCAGCATGGCGAAGACGCGGTACTGGAAGCGGTGATGTTTGGGTCTCAGCCGGCGATGCATCACCCAACCCTCATAAAGGGCGGACGCATGCGGGGTCGGCTGTTCGGAGGCCATGCGCTATCTACGCCCCGGATAGGCCGCCGGATCAAGCCATTGATCCAACTCGCCTGATCCAATTGGCTTGGGCCCGCGTAAATCCGCTATGCTGGCCTATGCCCGAAAACGCTCGATTCCGCGCCGGAACCCGGCCTTTCGCCACACAGGTCTGAATCTGCCGATGACGCCCCAGGCCCATGAATGGAACATCTTGCTGGGCCGGGTGGCCGCGAGGCGCGACCGGGATGCCTTTGCCGCCTTGTTTGCCCACTTCGCGCCGCGGGTGAAGGCCTATCTGCTGCGCCTG
>DATEIA010000137.1:0-2476 GCA_035279305.1 Rhizomicrobium sp. | reverse complement strand
CGGCGCGATGCTGAAATATTCCGGCTTCGAAGTCGATCCGCATATCAGCCTGGATGCGATGACCATGCGCGAAGAGGGCTATCAGGAAGCCAATGGCGGTCCGGGCTTCAATCTGGACGTTGCGCCCTATTTCGCCAGCTCTGTGCGCGCCGCTTTGGGCGCCGACATCAAGACCAAGATAACCGTGTGGAATTTCGATCTCACGCCCGAAGTGCGCCTGGGCTACCGCTACGATCTGTTGCAGCAGGCGGTGTCCGTCAAGGCAGCCTTCCAGTCCACCGGTGGCCGCGCCACGGCCGGCAATACCATGACCTTTGTCGGTCCCGATCCGGACAGCGGCAATGCCATCCTGGGTCTGAGCCTGGGCGCCGGCACCGATACCTGGCATTTGGGCGTGAATTACGACTGGATCCGCGGCGACAACGGTTCCACTACGCAGGTCGGTATTATTTCCGTTCTCGGCCGTATTTAGCGCGGTCTTTTTGGGCCTTGGGTTCGTCGCGCGTGCTGTGAGCCGCGGCGCGCGCAGCGCGTGAGCAGGTCCGGTGAACCTGCGAGAGCGGCGAACGCCGCGAGCTTAGGCGAGCGGCCGAGGATACCAGCGCAAATCCCTGACTATCCGGCGCGTCGCCTGTGCTCCGCGCGTTCGGTCCTCGAAATGGTCCACCGGACCATTTCGTTCGCGCAAGCGCGAACCGGGCCTCACCCAAAAATCCTCACGCTAACGGCCCTCGTCCGATAGCAGCGTTATCCTCAGCGCGTTACCAACTGCCGGTATTCGGCATCGAAGCCCAGGGTTCCTTGGGTTCGAGATGGCCGTCCTGGAGCAGCTCGATGGAGATGCCGTCGGGTGAGCGCACAAAGGCCATATGGCCGTCGCGCGGCGGCCGGTTGATAACAACGCCCGCGGCCATCAACCTGTCGCACAGCGCGTAAATGTCACGGACCCGATAGGCGAGATGGCCGAAGTTCCGCCCGCCGGCATAGTCTTTCTCGTCCCAATTGTAAGTGAGTTCGAGCAGCGGACCTTCGCTCCCGTCTTCCCCGATCCGCTTGGCATCTTCGGGCGCGGCGAGGAAAACCAGCGTAAAACGGCCCTTTTCGTTTTCCATCCGGCGGATTTCCTTCAATCCGAGCTTGTTGCAGTAGAAATCCAACGATGCATTCAAGTCGGACACACGCACCATGGTATGGAGATATTGCATTGTGCGATCCTTGATGGTCAGCGTTCAGCATCGCGCATTTTGCGCGCGGGAAAAGTCTCGAAGATAGTAAAGATGTCGCAAGGGAACCCGTGTCGAAGGCCAGCGTCCTTTTCGCAAGGCCCAATCCTTGGGCAATGGCGATAGCGGGTATCATAGCATTTACGCGGTGAATCCGATTTCCATCGGTTGTGCCAAGGCTTAACGGACAAACAGGCCGATGCTGCATATGCGAAGTGTGCAACCGCAGCAGAGTTTTGCAGTGTAGAAGGAGCCGCAAGGCGCCCTGTCTTCCTACGACAAAGGTCTGAGCCTTGCCGGATGGCGGTGCGGATACCCCTTGCAAAGAGGGTAAGCGATTGCTTTAAAAGCACCCTCACAAGGCGCCGATGAAAGAGCGTGGTCTTGGGTGAACTTGGTCTCAAACAATTTGTTGGACCGGGCAACGCGTGCCGGTTTTTGTCTTTGAGTGGAGCGCATGGAACGTCCAAATCATTTGAATGTCGGCGATAAGAGCGCCACGAGCAAAGCCGGTAGTATTGCCATTGTTGTCGGTATCCATATTGCCGTGATTTTCGGTTTGATTGCCGCCCTCAATCAGGGCGCATTGTTGAAGCAGCTGCAGGAGATCAAGGCCACCGTCGATACGCCCAAGGAAAAACCCAAGGCGCCGCCGCCGCCGCCGCCGGATTTGGTGAAACCGCCGCCGCCGGTTGCTATTGTGCCGGTGTTCCAGGTTGCCGCCCCGCCGCCCGCGCCGGTTCAGGTCAAGCCGCCGCCGCCGCCCGCGCCGCCGCCGCGCGTCGTGGCTCCCGCCAGCGATCCGCTGAAACCCATCATGCGCACGCATACGATTCCGCCCTATCCGCCGATCTCGGTGCGCTTGAACGAATCCGGCACCACCCTGATGGAGGTGCACATCACCACCGAGGGTAATGTCGACGATTGCAAGATCTTGCAGACGTCGAGCTCGGATCGCCTCGACACGGCCGCGTGCGATTATGTCAAGCGCGTCTGGCGTTGGCAGCCGCCAACCAACCAGGGTGCACCGGTTGCCGTTTCGACCCGCGTATCGGTCAAATGGGACCTGAAGGACGCCAAGTAATTTAACCCCCAATTCCAATAATTTTTCGGTTACCAGGAGTAGAAAAATGAACTTCAAGAAACTGACGATCGCAGCCGCCATCGTCGCCATGACCAGCCTGAGCGCCGTTGCTCCGGTTTATGCCCAGGCCGCTCCGCCGCCCGCCGCCGAGCCCGCGCCGGCTGCTCCG
>DATEIA010000136.1:0-19103 GCA_035279305.1 Rhizomicrobium sp. | reverse complement strand
CGCCGCGCGATGGTCTGCTTTTCCGCTTCCGACAGAAATGACGCGCCGGCCGGCCCATCGGGCAGGAATTTCAGCACCGCGAACGCCAACAGGCAGGCGGGCAATCCCTCGATCAAGAACAGCCATTGCCAGCCGCGAAGCCCGCTTATCCCGTCCAGCCCCAGGATCAGGCCCGAGACCGGTCCGCCAAAGGTCGAGGAGAGCGGAATCGCCAGCATGAAGATCGCGGTGAAACGGGCGCGGTATTCGCGGGGAAACCAGAAGGTAAGATACAGGATGATGCCGGGAAAAAATCCCGACTCCGCCACCCCCAGAAGAAAGCGCAGGACATAAAAAGCGATGGGCTCATTCACAAAGGCAGTGGAGGCGGACAACGCTCCCCAAGCCGTCATGATGGCGAAGACAGTGCGCCTTGCCCCCAGCCGCTCCAGCAGCACGGTGGCGGGAATCTGGAACATGGCATAGCTGATGAAGAAGATGCCGGCGGCAAAACCATAGACGGAAGCCGAAAAACCCAGATCCTTGTTCATGGTCAGGGCGGCGAATCCGACATTCACCCGGTCGAGATAGTTGGTGACATAGAGCAGCATCATGAACGGGATCAGACGCCCCGCGCATTTTTTGAAAACCCGGTCTTGTTGTTGTGCAGATCCGTCCATGTCTTGTCTTACCCCCAAGGATGAGGATGACCCTAGAGTAAGTCGGGTCCAAAAAAAACCGGCCAGTGGCGTGATAAACGCTACCGGCCGGCGTTGGAGAATAGCGACCCAGGGAGACCTGGAGGGCTACCAAGGGTGAAGCTGGAGTCTTATGCCTTGACCGCCTGGAGACGGCGGCGGCGCAGGAAGGCCGCGCCCGCCAAGCCGCTGGCGAACAGCGACAGGGTCAGGGGTTCCGGCACGTCCGCCGGCGGATCGTTGACGGCGATATTGTCGAATTCGAAGCTATTGCCCGAGGAGGAGAAGATCACCTTGTTGATCTGGTCGTTGGGATCGAAGGTGAAATAATAACGCCGGTTGGTCGAGGCCGCAGTCTGATTGCCGTTGGCGGGCGAGTTTAAGTCGTCGCCGTCGAACGACTTGCTGAAGCCGCCGGCGCCTTGGAAGGTAATCATGTTGTACGCGTCGATCGAGCCCCAATAGAAGCTCATGCTTTTGATGATGCCTGGCGCGGTCAGGGTGGCGCTGCCGCCGGTCAAGACCGACAGATATTTGGTGTTGTCGCCGACCGGCGGGGCGGCAATACCAGGAACCAGCGGACCCTGATAAATGCCGGCATTGGACCAGCTCATGGTGTAACCGGCCGCCAGCGGGGCGTCGAAGGTCTGGACCATGACTTCGCCCGCGGCAGGCGCATTGTCGAAAGGCGACCAGCTATAGCTGATCACGCCGGCATTGGCGGCGGTCGCACCGGCCACCACAAAGACGGCGGCTGTGGCGAATTTGGACAAGAGCTTCGACATTTGTGTCATTCCTGATCGTTACTGTTCCGCCCTGGGCCGCTTCGCAGCGGCTTGAGCCCCATGCCAATCGGAGTTGCAACCGCCGGGCCAAGATGCGGCGGGCATGGCGATTGGTAAACGCGCCTGCTCAGCTGTCGCTGGTGCGGCCGCGATAGAAGATGTGATTGCCGATCTGGGCGGTGCGCTTCAGGCTGGGCGCCCAGTAGGGCTTCACATAAACCGCGTGATAGCTGGTGGCGCCGCCGGTCAAATTGCGCAACCGCACCTCGCCGGTGAAGATTTGCGCCGCCAGTTCCTCGGCCTGATTCCAGGCCACCACTTCGCGCGGACGGTCCATATCGCCATTGCAGGTAAAGGAAAACTGGCAGACCTTGCGGTCCGCGCCGCCATGGACCACGGCGCAGATGGAGTCGCCATATTTGCCGGAATTCAGGCGGTGGAACACGACTTCGGCCACCGCCTTTTCGCCGCGTTCGCCTTCGCTGCGGGCTTCGTAGTAAAGCGCTTCGGTCAGACAGCGATGCTCGGCCAGCACCGTCTCTTGGGCGCTGGGCAATCGGGGGGCGCTGGCCGCTATAACGGCGGGTGCCGGCGCGCGCGCGCTGATGGCGGCGCCCATAACGGCGCTGACCGTGGCGAGAATGACGGCCAGGACAATAAGCAAAATACGGTCCGGCCGCGATGTTGGGTCATTGCGGTACATCTGTTTCACCTGCGGACGGATTGGGTCCGTCCTGCCGAGTGTGGTGCACAGGCCATGCCGGAGCGGCGTTAGCCGAGTTTTTCCCGGTTTCAGGCCACACAGATGATGAAGGGCTGGCATGCTGACGCTGAGGCCGTCGCGATAGCGCGGTCCGTCCTGTCAGTGCCGCCCGGGTGGCAGATATTCCGGCTGGGCAGGATCCTTGCGCCAGGCATCATACCGGCGCTCCTCGTCACGCGGCATCGCGGTCTGGTTATAGATCGGCCATTTTTCCGGATCACGGAAGGCGCTGGAGGAATCGGCGATCGATCCGTCCAGCACCGCGCCCAGCAGCGCCACGGGAAAACTGAACCCGCCGGGCAGAAGCCGCGGCGATTGCTTGTGCGCCAGCGCATTGGCCCAGCGCGCCTCGTTCTTCACATGCGACCGGTTGCCCAACAGGTCCTGCGGCGGATTGACCGCCAACCCCTCGCCCGGCTTGGGACAATGTTTGCGTTCCTCGGGCGGCAATTGCGCGTAATTCTCCGGCGCGCAGCCGAACAGGGCGCGGCCGAAGCCGCGCAGATCGGCTTGCGGGGCGGCTGGCAGCGCGGGCAGCGGCATGGACATGACAGGCGCGGTTGCGCTGGGCTTCGGGGCGGCGCCAGGCCGCCCGCGCGCATCGATGGTGGTTGCAGGCGGTGTCGGATGCAGAAAGAGAATGGTCTCCTGCCCGCTTGCCCTTTCGGGTTTGCGCACGGTGGCGAACCACAACGCCCACAGGAACAAGACCTGCACCAGCAGCGCCAGCGCCGCACCCTGGGCGCGGATGGCGATAGGCCATTCAGGTGCACTGGAATGCATCAAGCTTTCCGTCAGTCTCTTGCGCCGCGCAGGGCATCGCCAGAAGCAAAAAAATCGCCGCCGCGATCCGGCGCATCAGGCTGCGGTTGCCATGCGCCTGCGGCAAAGCCACAGGACCGGCAACAAGGTCAGCACATATTGCGCGAGAGCGGTTGGCCAATTCTCCAACAGCAGCCCCCAGTTTTGCAGGAACACCAACCCGAACCCGATCGACAGATGACCCTTTTGGTGGGCTGCGAAAAGCACATCGCCGCGCACCACCAGAACCAGCAGCATCAGGGTTGCGGCCAACGGCCAGACCAATTTTAGGCGCTGGCGTGCGGCGATGGCGACAAACAGAGTCCCGGCCAGCGGCATCGTGGTCAGGTTGGCGACAAGCACCAGATTGGTTCCCAGCATCTGAAACCATGACGGCGGCAAGGAAGCAGCCCTTCCCAGATAGCCGAAATACTTTCCGGCCAGGATCAAGCCGCCGATCGGGATCATGCCGATGGCGATGGCCGCGACGGGCGGCAGCACAGTGAACACCAGCCATGGGGCGCGCGCCGCGATGGAACGAAACTGTTTTTGCGCCAGCATGGCCGCCGCAAGCTCATCATCGCCGCCCAACCGCGCCCGGGCGCGGATGGCGGCAGCCGCGCCGTCATAACCGGCCCGGTAATCCGTCTGGCGCTGCTGCGCCGTCAAATCGTCGAGATGTTCGCGCAGCTCCCTGAGATAGCGCCGCACATGGCGCGGCGCTATCCCGGCCAGCAGCAGCCTTTCGCGCAGATCATCGAACTCCAAGCGCGCCTCCCGCCAGCAGCGCTTCCACCGCGCCGTTCAGCTCGCTCCACCGGTCGGACAGCAACCCCAGCCGCCGCGCGCCCTTGGCCGTCAAGGAATAATAGACCCGGCTGCGTCCGCCCACCGTCTTGCGCCGGGATTTGAGCGCGCCGCTTTTTTCCAGCCCATGCAGCAAGGGATAGATCACCCCCTCGCCCGGCGACACCGCCCTGCGGGTACGGTCGGAAATGGCCTGAACGATCTCATAGCCATACATTTCCCGGTCCTGGAGCAGGCGCAGGATCGCCAGTTCCGGCAAGCCCGACATGAAGCTGGATGTTCCGGTCACGTACATACCTCGCGTCTCAAGGTATGTTACGCCATGCCGCAAATGTTGCAAGCCATATGCGGGCCAGGCTTTGGAAAAATAGAAAGCCTTATCCGGCGCGCCGCTTCTGATAAACTCAGCCGCGATTCACCGATCAGGATCTGGGGCGTTGCGATGATGAGACCTTATAGAGGCGCCGTGTTGGTCCCTATTCTGCTGATCTGGGCGGCAGGCCTGGCCATGGCCCAGCCCGCGGTGGAATCCTTTGCCGATCAGGCAAAGTCCTGGTGGGCGGGCTATCTGGCGGATTCCAAGCTGGTGTCTCTGCCGGACGGCCGTAAGCTCAATCTCTATTGCCGGGGCCAGGGCACGCCGGTGGTGGTGCTGGAATCCGGCATGGGCGCGGGCGCCTTCAACTGGCGCTTTGTTCAGGCCCCCCTCGCCCGCACCACCAAAGTCTGCGCCTATGACCGCGCCGGTTACTGGAAGAGTCCGCCCAGCGATGGCGCGCGCGATGCGGGCGCCGAGGCCGACGATCTCGCGGCTTTGCTGAAAGCCGCCAAGCTACCCGCACCCTATGTGATCGTGGCCCATTCCTATGGCGGGCATATCGTCCGGCTTTATGCCGACCGCCATATGCGCGACGTGGCAGGCATGGTGCTGGTCGATCCGTCGGTGGAATATCAGGACAAGATTCTGGCCGCGATCATTCCCACCGCGCCGGCCATGCTGGCCGCCGAGATGGGGCGGCGCACGCTTTGCGCCACAGATCCGCGTCCGCCTCAGGCAGCCGGCAAGTGTCTTGATCCCGCCCCGCCCGCGGACTTGCCGAAAGATTCCGCCGGCTGGTTTGTGCAGGCGCAGACCCCCTCCTATTCGGCCGCCATCCTCAAGGAATATCAGGCGCTGAACGCGGCCAGCTCCGATGCGCTGGTGGCGGAAAAGAAAAGCATGGGTTCCCGCCCCTTGATCCTGCTCAATGCCGGCAAGAAGGTGCGGCCGCTGCCGGGCCAGACCGAACCGCAGACCGACGCCCTCACCGCGGTATGGCTGGAAAAACATCGCGAGATGCTGCCCATTTCCGATCGCGCCGAACTGCGGATGGTGGAGGATTCCGACCATCTGATCCCCACCGAAAAGCCCGAGGCCGTGATCCGGGCGGCCGGCGACATGGTGCGGGCGTTAAGGGCGAAAGGGCGCTAAATCCCAACTTGTCATGGCCCGCACCCCGGTCCGCGCGGAGCGCGGCCGGAGTGTAAACTTCTGCGGGCCACCCAGCTGACGCAGCCACATTCGTCGAAAGAATGTGTGGGCCACGAGTGTCGTGGTTTCGAAGTTCGCACAATCATCGATATCGAGCCCTTGGCGAACTTCGAAACCAAAACGACACTAGGACTCAATAAGTTGGCTAGTGTCCTTACGATTCCGAAATTCGTCAGAACCCGATATCGTGATCATGCGAATTTCGGAATCGGGACACTAGCGGCCATAGCCATAACGGTAGTCGTCGTATCCGCCGCGATAGCCGCCATAGTTTCGGCCATAGCCATTGTCGTAGCCATAGCCGCGACGGTCATAACGGTCCTCGTCATGCTGCGAAGCGGCGATGGCCGCCAGGGCGAACAGACCGATGCCGAGGCCGATGGCCAGGCCCGCGCCATTGTCGCCATGGCGATAGCCGCGCTCATGATAACCGTGACCGCGCCAACCGCCGCCGTGACGGCCCCAAGGATCGGCAACCGCCGCGCTGGTACCCAAAAGCGTAAGAGCCAAGGCGGCACTGATAAGGCGTTTCATGGCATTAACCTCCACATGCACGCCCTGGGGCGCGTCTGGCGATATGGCCGTCTCAAAGACCGGCTCTATCGTTGAGGAGGATCATGATCCTGGGCGGCTGAACCGGATGTGAATGGCTTTGGCAGCCAAATTTCCGGATTAACCGCGGTTCGCCTGGAGAAAAGGGCAACGAATCAAGCCCGGAACCGGCAATGGGCATCCGCGGCGAGACAAGCCCCGCCGGCCATGATCTGGCCATCCGCAAAGAATGCTTGCGCGGCGGCGCCTCTGCCACTAAAGCCATGCTCGCGCGCGGATCGATGCCGCTGCGCCTGGTTTCGAATAAGCCGCAGGGCAATGATTTTTCGAAACCACCAACCCATCAGGCGGATACAGCCAAATTGTTTCTTTCCCCAGTGCAGTCCATCAGAGTGCAGTCCATCAGGATGTCATGACCAAAAGCAGCGTTACGGGTAGCGTCAAGTTTTTCAATGCCGCCAAGGGATTTGGTTTCATCGCGCCGGAAGACGGCGGCAAGGACGTCTTCGTTCCCGCCGCCTCCATCACGGCATCGGGCCTCTCCCGTCTCAAGGCAGGCCAGCGCGTCTCCTTCGATCTGGAACCGGATGCCAAGGGCCCCAAGGCGGTCAAGCTGACCGTGCTGGAAGATGCGCCCGCCCCCGCAAATACCTTTCTTCCCATACAGGCCTCCGCACAGGCCCCCATACAGTCGGAGTTCCGCCAACCGCCATCCGCCAGACCGGCCAAGCGGACCATCAGCGTCTATATCGACAGCGCCACCGCCAATGGCGCGGCCGATGCCGTGATGGCGGCGCTGGACGAAGCGGGCGAGACGCTCCGCCTGGTTGAAGTCGCCGCCGCCACCCGCGACGAACTCAAGCAGCTTTCTCTTCTGCTGCGCGAGGCCGACCAAAGCCTGGTGCGCCGCTACGATCCCTTGTTCCTGGCGCTGCAACTCGACGACCGCTTCATCAGCGAAAGCGATTTCTGGACCGGGATCGCCGAACATCCCTCGCTGGTCAATGGTCCGGTGGTGGCGATAGCGGGCAAGGCGCGCATTTGCAAGACGGCGGCCGAGGTCAAAGCCTTTCTGGGCGGCCAGTCCCAACCCGGCGGCCAGCCCGGCAAGCCTGCCCATGGCAAACCCAAGGGGATTTCCGACCGCATGGCGGCGCTGATGCGCGGCGAAAGCGTGCCGCCCTTGCCCGTCAAAGAGCCTGAAGAAGCCAAGGCGCCCGTGCCGGTCAAGGCCCAGACCAAAGCGCCGGAGGCCAGCGAGCCAAAAAAAACCGCACCTCCTGCTCCGCTCAAGCCCAAAGCCAAGGCCAAGAGCCCGGCCAAGCCAGTCAAAAAAGCCGCCGCGCCCCAAAAGCCGGTCAAAAAGACGGGGCCCACACCTGCAAAGGCCAAAAAGAAGAAGTAGATAAGGACGCGTAACGCCGGACTCGCCCCATGTTCGCCTCCCTGTTGCGCCTTCTGGAATCCCCCACGCCCTTGCGCCCGCCGAACGCCAGGTTGTCGGTGGCGGTGCTGTTGTTGGAAGCCGCCCGCCAGGACGATCATTTCGACTCCCGCGAACGGACGGCGATCGAAAAGATCCTCAGCGGGCGTTTCCACCTTTCGGGCCAGGAATGCATCCATCTGATCGCGGCGGCGGAAAAGCATGTCCACAACATGGTCCAGCTGCACGGCCATACCGATGGCATCGCCCGGGAGATGACGCCGCGCGAACGCATCGACCTGATCGAGATGCTGTGGGAAGTCGCCTATGCCGACGGTGTGCTGGACCCGGAAGAAGATCACCTGATCCGCCGCATCGGCAAGCTGATCCATGTCGAGGACCGCGAACGGGTGCATGCCCGCCAACGCGTCTTGGCGCGCATGAAGCAACAGGGCATTGAAATCATCTAGTGTCCCGATTCCGAAATTCGCATGATCCCTATATCGGGTGTTAGCAAATTTCGGAATCGTAAGGACACTAGCAACTTATTGATTCCTAGTGTCGTTTTGGTTTCGAAGTTCGCCAAAAGCCTGATATCGATGATGTGGCGAACTTCGAAACCACGACACTAGCCGCAAACAAAACGCGGCGGCCCCTGCAAGAGCCGCCGCGCTTTGTTCGTCGCGCTGTTCTTTCGAACCGGCGCTGTTAGGCCTTCCTGCGGCGGCGTCCCACAAAGGCCGCCCCGGCGAGCCCGGCACCGAACAGCGAGAGCGTCAACGGCTCCGGCACGGTCGTCAGGCGCGTGTTAACAAAGGCAAAGATCAAGTCGTTATAGTCGAAGTCGCTGCCTTGACCCAGGGTCTTATCTTCCCAACCGACAAACGTGATGCTGCCCGAAAGGCCGGCAAGCGCGGCGGCCGCCGGGCCAGGCAATGCGCCCACGCCGAAGTCGGAATAGTCGCCGGTGATCAGCACATGATAGTTGCCGTCGGCATCCGCGGCATCGCTGGTGAAGAGCGTGCTGCGGGTGACATTCTCGAGGCTGAATACCATCGGGCCGAACTGGCTGGGCGGAAACAAGGCCATGGTATCGCCCGAACTCGCGGCCGTGCAGCCGCCGGTGGAGTGGTTGCAGAAGATCGGCGAGATGGCGGAAGGGGTAACTTCGTTGAGGATGCTGGTGTCGGCCGCATCGGCAAAGATATAGACCGCCGTCACGTCGCCGAAGGCGCTCAGTGTCGGAGGCGGCGTGGTGATGGGAGCGGCTTGCGCGGCGGCGGACATCAGCAGCGCGATGCCGGCGGCGAGGATGGACTTGTTCAACATTATTGCTTCCTCCATGAAGCGTGTGGGTGCATGTGGCCTTAACCAAGCAAGATCAGGGCCAACCGCGTTTTTCTGCGTTAATCGCGGTTTTGCGCGATTTCATCCGTGCACGTCGTGACATATGCAAAGCGCGTTTACAGAAGGATATTTTCGCGTGTTGCCGGAAGCGAAATATCGCGCGCAAGCTGTGGAACCATTTCATGCTTTGTACGCGCGATGCGCGAAATTCGCAGCCATGCAACCATCAGTGTACGGAAACGACCAAATCCCTGCGCCCGCGTCACGCGATCGCCGCGCCATCGCCACTTTGCCGCCTTGTTGCTTTCCGAGTTGCATGGCGTTCGCCTTGCGCGTCTGCAAAATCTTTTTACATGTCGGAACTTTTGGGGCGCGATTTATCCCGCACCGGAAACATCCGCCCATCACGGGATGGAACGCACCCAGGCGTTGCACGTTATGCGCGCGCTGCCATGCAAGGCTGAAGTTGGGCCAGCGCCAACGGAGTCACCGCCATGCTGCCATGCCGTTTGAAGCTTCGCAGCGGTCCCGGCGCGGCAGCGGCACCACACAGGTCTTGTAATGGGTTGATTTATTGATACTTTTCCGGAAAGACGCTGCCGATTTGGCATTTCATTGTCAGTGATTTTGCGCGATACTGCACCTATGGCGAGCAAGAAAACTTCGCATTCCGCGTCGGGCCCCAAAAAGGGTTTTGTGATTTATCACGGCATCAAGGTTGCCTCCGCGAAGGGGAAGCGTTCCGAGGCCGCGAAAATCATCCAACAAGAACTGCGTCAGCAGTCGCAGACCCGTGGCGAACGGAAGACCGCGTAAATCGCCGCCTGGCGAATCGATATTCATCAACTGCCCTTTTGACGGCAAATACCGGCCGATCTTCCGGGCAATGATTTTCACCACCATCGCATGCGGCTATCACCCGCGATGCGCCCTGGATTCCACCGACGGCGCGGAAGTGCGTGTCGCAAAAATCGCGAAGATGATCCGGGCGTGCGATTGGGCCATCCATGACCTCTCGCGCGTGGAGGTGCGCCGCGGCGAGCTGCCCCGTTTCAATATGCCATTGGAACTGGGACTCCACCTTGGCGCAAGACTGTTCGGCAGCGGACGGCAGACCAGAAAGCGCGCGCTCATTTTGGAAGCAAAAGGACACCGCTACGATCAAGTCCTTTCCGATATCAGCGGCCAAGACGTTGAAATTCATGCCAAGAAAATCGATCAGGCGATTGCCTGCGTGCGCAACTGGCTTTCAGACCACCGAAGCGCCGGTGCTCCCCCATTGCCCGGTCCAAAGGCCTTGCTGAGGGACTACAAATTGTTCCAACGGCAGGTGGTGACAATCCTGAGCAAACATCGCCTGGACCCGCTTCGCAAACTCAGCCACAGCGATTATCTATTTGCTGTCAGGGATTGGATCGAAGAGGAGTCGCGGCGCCGAACCGTCAAACCGCATAGCGGAATGTGACGGCGAGGATGTCGACATTGATGTCGTAGCGGCCGTTCAGACTCACCGAATGGGTGATCGGGTCCGTATTGTTGATGCTGCTGTTCATGTTGGGATTGTTGAAGGCGAAGGAATGGCCATAGGCCGCTTCCACCGTTATACGGTCGGTCAGCTTCGCCTCGACGCCCACACCCAGCAGATAGCGGTCGGTATCGGCCAGGGTCACGGCGCGATAGCGGCTGGTCACCGGCGTCTCGTCAAAGGCGATGCCGCTCTTGATCGACCAGTTTTCGTCAAGCTTGTAGGTCCCGCCCACCGCGACCATCCAGCTGTCGCGGTAGCCTTCGACATTCGGGAAGGGCGGATTCTGGCTTTCGATCGTCACGGTCTTGAATACGCTCCATTGGGTGAATTGCGCCTCGGCGCTCACCGTCAGGTCGGGCGTGATTTCGCTGGTGATGCTGAGCCCCGTGGTGGCGGGCAATTGCGCCTTGGCGCTGGCCGCCCCGCTGACCATGCCCAAGAGCGGCGAAGTGCCGGTGAAATCCAGGCTGCCTTCGATCTTGTGATGGGTGGAGGAACGATAGGTCAGCCCCAGCCTTGTGCCGCCCAGATCCACCAGTACACCCAGATTGTAGCCGAAGGCCCAGTCGCTGGCCTTGAAGCGGTAAGACGCATCGGGCGTGCCCGGGCCGAAGATCGCCGCTTGATTGATGGCGCTGGTGACGTCGAGCTTGAGATACTGGGCCGAAAATCCCGCCCCTACCGACCAGGCGCTGTCGATCCGCCAGGCGATGGCCGGATTGATGTCGGCCGACACCGCCGCGGTCTTGGTGCCCAGATAGCGGCCAACCCAGTTGGAGTCATATTCGTTGGAATTGCCGAAGGGCGCGGTGACCGCGATACCGGCGGACAGGCTGTCGGTCAGCCGCATCGCGCCGTAGAAATTGGGGATCAGCGCGGCGCGGCCGCTGTCGCCGCCATTGTTGCCCGCCAGCGGCACGCTGCCGCCGGGCGTGGCCTGGCGGGCGCTGCCGCTGAAGGTCATGGAGGGCAGGATCACCGCCGCCCCGCCCTCGAAGCCGTCGCGCTTAAGTTCGGTCATGCCGGCGGGGTTGGCGAAAACGGTGTCGGGGCCGCTGGCGCGGCTGCCATTGCCGGCATAGCTGGTGGCCACGGCTTCGGCGCTGTTCTCCCGCACCATGAAGCCGGCCGCCAGCGCGGGCCCGGAAACAAGCAGGCCGGCAAGCAAGGCCGGGAAGGCCCAGAGTTTAGAAAATCGGGTCATTTTGGCCGTAACAAGGTAGCGGGGTGATATGACAGGCAAGCCCTAGTGTCGTGGCTTCGAAGTTCGCCACATCATTGATATCAGGCTCTTGGCGAACTTCGAAACCAAAACGACACTAGGAATCAATAAATTGCTAGTGTCCTTACGATTCCGAAATTCGCTAACACCCGATAGTGGCATCATGCGAATTTCGGAATCGGGACACTAGGATAGCTAGAACAACTGAAAAACCAGCCGCTTGTTCCCTTAAAATTCATCTCAAAAGCAGCGGCGTTATGACAAAGTAGGGAGTTAAGACCTGGGACAACAGCGTAACGATCCGGGATAGGCATTGGGGACGGCTTTGCGGGGCGCATATGCGCATCTCGCCACCGCGCGCGCAACGCCGCTGCCGCCGCCAGAGCCCAGCGGTGCTGAACAGGCCTACCAAGAGCGGTTGAAGAACTATCGCGCCCTCACCCAATCCTATAAGCGGCGGATGCGCGACCATAACCGTCTCCACGCCCAGGCAGGCCTAGAAGAACGGCGCTGGCAGGACGCCGCCCGGTTGGACCCCTGGCGCGGTTACAACCCCATGGCGGCAACGGCTATTGACCGGGACATCGCTGTGGCGCGGTAGACTTTCGCCATTCGCCGCCTGGCACCTGACGCAATTATCGAAGAGCAGTGGAACAATTTTGTAGAATCGGGGTGCCTCGTGCCGGCGCTCTTACGTCACAAAGGCCGCATCATCAAACCACCCGCGATCGGCAAGGGCCGCAGTCAGCACAAGCCCTAGCATGCCGTTATCGCTTGCATCGAAGAGTTTGTCGTCAATCGCGGGTTAACTGCAACATGTCCCATTTGTTAAGACCTGCGGTAAGGATTGGTTTCGTATCCGCACCTGAAATCTCCGCAAACCGCATTCACGAAATATACGCCACGCGACAAATCCAAGACGCGGGTTGCGTCACCGGAACTTCAACAAAAGTAAACCGAAAAAAGCTGGCGCGGCGCGCAAAAGCGCGCTTTGATGGCGCGATCCGCGAGACAGGGATACCCACAATGAATCGCTACCAGATTCGGATTCTCAGAGCGGCGGGCGAGACGGTGCTGCTGGAAAACAACTATGCCAGCGACTTCGCCGCCGTACGCCGCGCGCAACGCGCCGCCGATGAAGACGACCGCGTCGAAGTGTGGCGCGGCATGGACTGCATCTATTCCGAATACGAGTCCAAGAATCACGCGGCGGCTTAGAGGCGATCAGGCCTTCTTCTTGTTCTTGCGGCGCTTGGCCCAGGCCGCGCCGGCCAGACCAACGCTCATCACCGACAGGCTCAACGGCTCGGGCACGTTGCGGGTCGTGGTATTGGCGAAGGCGAAAATCAGATCGTTATAGTCGAAGTCGCTGCCCTGTCCGGCGGTCCAATCTTCCCAACCGACATAGGTGACGCTCATACCCGACGAGATCAGGCCGCCGATCACCGTATTGGCGGCGGCGGGCAACGCGCCCTGGCCGAAATCGGCATAATCGTCGCTGATCTTCACATGATAGTTGCCGTCGCTGTCGGGAAGGTCGCTGAAGAAGGTGGTGCCGCTGGTCACATTGTGCAGGCTGAAGGTCATGATGCCGGTCTGGAAGCCAAGCGGCGCGGTGTCGCCCGGATTGGCGCCGGTGCAGGAACCGGTCGAGTGGTTGCAGAAGATCTGGTTGATCGCCACCGGAGTCAGCTCGTTCAGGATGCTGGTATCGCCGGCATCGGCGAAGACATAAACAGCGGTGACATCGCCGATGGCGCTGAGCACTTGCGGCGGCGTGGTGATGGGGGCGGCTTGCGCGACCACGGCGGACAGGATTAATCCCAAACCGGCGCCAACCATTAACCTCTTCGACATGACAATCTCCGCAATGCTTCCCGCCGTACAAAGCAAGATGGAGGCCACAGCGCGCCACCGCAAATTCGAAGGTTAGCGGGCGCGATGTTGCAAAGCCTGCTTACATGTTTGAGAAATTGTCAGCCAAACAATGCGTTGCGCGTGGGCGGTAACCAGTTCGGCAAAGTCGTCCTGGCCTGTCGAAGGGGGCACAACGAGCCCTAATTTCTGTCGAGGATGGGAATGTCCTTGACGGCCCGGCGGCCCGGCAGCGATTGCAGGAAAGCGTAGATGTCGGCGATCTCCCGGTCCGCCAGCAGGTTCGCCGGATAGGGCGGCATGTCGTTGATGGGATTGCGCAGCTGCCGGGAGAAAGCGGGATACGGCATCTTGGTCTGCGCCAGGATGGGAGCCACCCCGGTCATCAAGCCGCCCTGCCCCACCCGGCCATGGCACTGATAACAGCCGGCGGCGAGATAGATTTTCTTGCCATTGGCGGGATCGCCTTTGGGCGCGGTTTGCGCCCAGGCAGATGTCGAGGCCGTCGCCCCTGCCAGAACCATCACGACAAGCGGAATGATCTTTTTCATCCTGTTCCCCCTAGTGTCGTGGTTTCGAAGTTCGCACTATCATCTATATCAGGCTCCTAGCGAACTTCGAAACCGAAACGACACTAGGAATCAATAAATTGCTAGTGTCCTTCGATTCCGAAATTCGTACGGAATTCTATATAGAGATCATGCGAATTTCGGAATCGGGACACTAGCGCGGATCCGTAATAACATCGACCAGCGCCGGCTGGCCCTTGCGCACCACCGCAAGCGCGCGTTTCAGCGCCGGCGCAATGTCCGCAGGATTGCCGATCGGGCCTTCGGCATAGACGCCCATGCTCTTGGCCATCATGGCGAAATCGATATTGGGGTCGGTTATGGTCGTACCGATATGGGCATTCAGCATGCCGCGCCCATGGCGGTTGGACATGGCCTGCAGATACATCAGCTCCTGGTGCCAGGCGCGGTTGTTGTGCATCACATACAGGATGGGGATCTGGTGATGCGCCGCCGTCCACAGAGCGCCGGGCGAGAACATCAAATCGCCATCGCCCTGGATGGCAACCGACAGACGGCCATGTTTGCGGTTGGCCAGCGCCGCGCCCAGCGAAGCCGACACATTATAACCGATGCCCGCCCCGCCCGATAATCCGATCCAGCGATAGGTCTTGTCGAAATTCCACAACCGCCTGGGCCAGGTGACGCGAATGCCGTTGCCCACCATCGACCAGTCGTCGTGTCTGATCTGCTCGAACAGTTCGGCGCACAACCGTGCCAAGGCGATGGGGCTGGCATCCCAGCCGATGGTGGCGTCGGACTTCCAATTCTCGATCATCGTATGATGAATGGATTCCAGCCTTTTGCCGCGCGCCTCAAAGGCGGATTTGCGGCCGGTATCGGCCAGCTTCTTCACCTCCTCGATCAGGGACGGCAGAGTTTCCTCGCCATCGGCGGCGATGGAAAGATGGAGCGGCTGATAGCGCCCGAATTCCTGGTAATTGGATTTGGGGAACAGCTCGCGGGCGGTGATGTTGATGAGCTTCGCGCCGGACTTGGTGATTTGACGGCTGCGCCGCTCGATGCGGTCGCTCAGCGCGTGGATGGTGTTGAAGAAATCGTTCACCTCCAGGCCCAAAACCACGTCGGCCTGGGCCAGCACCGCGCCGCCGCGGCCCGAGTGATTGAGCGCATGGCGGGTGGGAAAATTGGAACGTGCGTTGGTATCGATCACCGGACATTGCAGGAGCTCGGCCAGTTCGACCAGCCGGTCCATGCCGGCTTGGGTATGCACCAACCGGTCGGCGACGATCACCGGATTCTCCGCACCGACCAGCAGGCCGGCGGTTTCCTTCACCGCGCCGCTATCGCCTTGCGGCGGCGCCACCCGCGCCACCGGCGGAATGGTCAGCGCCGCGCGGTCGGGAATGGGATTTTCCTGCAGCTCGCCATCCACCGACAGCAGCACCGGCCCGTAAGGCGGGGTCATGGCGATCTTGTGGGCGCGGATGGCGGATTCGGAGAAATGCTGCAATGAGCCGGGCTGGTCGTCCCATTTCAAAAAGTCGCGCACGATCACGGCGGGATCGATCGCGGCATGGGCATATTCGAAGTTGAACAGCCGCTTGGTGGTGTCCACCAGATTGCCCGCGATCACAAAGACCGGAGCCTGGTCGCAAAAGGCGTTGTACAGCGCCATCGAGGCATGCTGCAGCCCGACGGTCGATTGCACCATCACCGCCAGCGGCTTGTGCTCGATCTTGGCATAGCCATGCGCCATCGCCACCGCGATTTCCTCATGCACGCAGCTGAGCAGTTCGGGCGCCTTGTTGCCGCCGCCGTTTATGATGGCCTCGTGCAAGCCGCGGAAGGTCGAGGCCGGGGTCTGGGTGACATAGTCGAAGCCGATGGTCTTGAGTACTTCGACCATGAAGTCGCCGCCGCTGGAACTTTGCTGCTGTCCGTCCTGCTCCGGCGGCATGGTCTCGGCGGCGATGTTGGGCGGCTGGGCGGCGGATGGCCGGGCGGGCGCGGGTGGCTGGGCCACGGCGGGCGCCGCCATGGTGGCGCCAAGCGCAGCGCCGGTGGCGGTCGCGCCTTTCAAGAAACCGCGCCGGCCGACCGCGCCTTTATGTTCCGATTTGTCGTCCGCTGACATCAAGCCCCCGCTGTGCCTGCGGCGCTGTTGTCATCGGCGCGCCGTCGGGCAAGAAACGATATATCAAGATGCGGGGAATGGGGCCAGGAACTTTGGCCGCAATTCCACCGGATTCAGCAGGTGCGGGCCGCCCGCGCTTCGCGCTCGCACGCTCCACAAGGGGGAATGGGCCGGCGTCAATTCCGACACGGGGTGACCGGCAAATTGCATTGCGGGAACCGAAAGTTCCAAGCTTTTATGGGAAGATAGCTTTAACCCTGCCGGGCTAGAATGCACGGCAGAATCACACGGGGGCTGACCGCTGGGGATGTCGCGAAGGATCGTCGCACTGCTGATGGCGCCGGCCCTGCTTGCCGCCGGTGTCAATCTCGCGCACGCCATTCCCGCCGTCCCGCCGCAAACCGCGCTGTCCCAGACAAGCGTGGAAAAAATCGTCGTCGCGGCAAAAAGAGGGGGCGTCAAGAAAGCCGCCGCGCGCAAGACGCCTTCGCTGGTCATCGTATCCAAAGCGCCCAACGATGCGCCCGACTTCGACTATCAGGCCCGCATAACAGAAGCCCAGGCCCTGGCCGCAAGGCAGCCGGTGCTGAAAGACGACATCCAGATCGACGGACAGGGAAAGCTTTCCCGCTTTGTCTGGGTCCTGGTGGTCGGCCAGAAGACCGGCCCGCTGACGGTGGTGCGCATGGATGAAACCGGCAAAAATGCCCAAGGCTTCACCATCACCTGGCCGGTCGACAATTTCATCAATACGCGGTTTCGCGTGACAAAACCCGAAGGCGTCATCGTCTTTGCCCAGCGCCGTCCCGTGCGCGTCAAGGGTAAGTACGAAGAAGCCGTCTACACGTCCTATGCGCCCGAGTTCGATACCAAAACCATGCGCGCCGCCGGGATGGACTATCTGCGCCACTTGCAGCGCCTGGCCTACAACCGCATTCAGGACCATGACGTGCGGTCCCGCGTCGCGCCGAAGATCACGGTGGCGGACAGAATCCCGGCCAGCATGGTGGTCCGGCTGATGATCGCCGAACATATCGATCCCCTGCACATGAAATTCGTGGGGATCGAGCAATGCATTCACGAGGTTCTGATCACCATCGCCGCCAACCGCAGCCACGCCTATGCCTATGCCAAGTCGAGCGCGGGCGCGCGGGGCCTGCCCCAATTCATCGAAAGCAGCTACCAGATGGTCCGCGCCCATTATCCCACGGCGCTGCTGGAGCCGGATTTCGAACGGGGCATGGGCGATTTGCGCAATGCGGTGCTGGCATCGGTGCTGCTGCTGGACCTGGAACTGACGCACCTGCCGCGCCATTATCTGGAGCGGATAACCGATTCCAGCCGGGAGTTCGCCGCCTTCCTCGCGGCCGGATACAATCGCAATCCGGCGCGGGTGGTGCAGACCTATCATCGCACCCGCACCTTCACCGGCGGCAATGCCCCCTTCGAGAACAAGATGTATGTGCGCATCCAGAGCTGGATCGGCCTGTTCCTGAAAAAGGAATATGGCATCGCCTGAGCGGCCTGGCCGGGCACTGTGTGCCGGATAGGCGTTGATTGGCTTGGCGAACTGGCCAACCGCTGTATTTTCCCTAGCCTTAAGGCCTACATAAGTAGTAGAATGGGGCCTGCGTTAATAGGCTCGCGGCGGGAAGACTTGCGCTGAGGGCAATGGAGGATAAGCAGGCCCCGGGCCACCGGTGCCGATCGACAGCATCTCAAGGAAAGGAGTTTGGCATGACATCGCTGCACCCGAAACACCTTATGCTTACCGTTCTGATGCTGGCATCCACCGGATTGGCCACCGCGCCCGCGTCTGCCCAACCGGCAAAAGCCAGATGGACGCCCCGGATGGAATCGATCGTCGTCAGGGCCGGCGCTCCGAAGGACTGGCACATGGCTTTGACGGCGTCGCATCTGGGCAAGGCCTTTGCCGTTTCGGCCACCATACCGGTCCCCTATGCCGATCTCGATCTGGTGAAGGAGGAGGACGCGGCCGAGCTGGGCAGGCGCGTCCAGGTCGCCGCCCGCCTGGTTTGCCAGCAACTCGACACCAAATATCCCCCCACGCAATTTCCGATACTCGAAGGCTATTCCGGGCCCGATTGCGTACGCGTTACCGCCCGTGACAGCATGGAGCAGGCCAATATGGTCATCGCCAGCGCCAAGCATTAGAGCAAGTTGGAAGGTAAGGAAAAGCGTGAAACCCGCATTGTTTGCGATCCTGCCGGCGCTGGCGATGGCGGGATGCCAGAGCAAAATGACCCTGGATGAAGCGCAGGAGCTGTGCATGCAAAAGGGCGGCATGCTGATGATCGTCTACACCCAGGCGATAACCACCGCGGGGCTCGGTCCGCAGATCGCAAGCCCCGGAGACTGTGTCATGCCCAGCCAATTCGATCTTCCCGCGTCCGCGCCGGCGAACCAGCCGCCGCATTAGATTGCGAATTGGCTTGGCCGATGCGGCGGGCGGGGCCCGCTTCTTCGCGTCCGCAATATTGAAATTTTGATTCAAAATGATCCAATTTTCGCCACAGTAAAACACCGGATTCCGCCACACTGGGCACGCAGCCTGCATTCCGGGAGTCGAGGGGCGACAAAAGGGAATGCCAATGCAGACACTCAAGCCAGCCATCATCGCCATCGCCGCAAGCGCGTTCAGCCTCGGTGGCTGCGCGACCAAAGACTATGTGAACGAGCATGTCGCCGCGGTGGACACCAGACTCCAGTCCACCCAGACTCAAGTGAATCAGCACCAGACCCGTCTCAGCCAACTTGACCAAACCACCAAGGAGGCGCTCGACCGCGCCACCGCCGCCGGCAAGCTGGCGGAAGGAAAATTCCTGTATTCCATGGTCTTGTCGGACGATTCGGTAAAGTTCCCGGTGGACAGCGCCAAGCTCTCGCCGGAAGCCCAGGAACGCCTGACCGCCTTCGCGGATAAGCTGAAGGAAGACAATCGCAACGTCTATCTGGAAATCCAAGGCCATACCGATGCCAGGGGGCCTGCCACGATCAACGAGCGGCTGGGCGAGGAACGGGCCGAGGCGGTGCGCCGCTTCATGAACCAGCATGGCGTGCCCTTGAACCGCATGGCGACCATTTCCTATGGCAAACAGGATCCG
>DATEIA010000135.1:0-3507 GCA_035279305.1 Rhizomicrobium sp. | reverse complement strand
CATCAGCATCAACGGTTCGCGTGCCGTGGGGCGCGGGATCGGCGCCAGCGCCGACGGTTATATCGACCGGCCGCACAACAGCCTGGCGCTCAAGGGCACCCTGGTTCCCGCCTATGGATTGAATTCGGTGCTGAGCAATATTCCGCTTCTAGGCGATCTGTTGGCGTCCAAGAAGGGCGAGGGAATTTTCGGCGTGACCTATTCCATGACCGGCAATGCCGAGCAGCCCAATATTAGCACCAATCCCTTGTCGATGCTGACGCCCGGTATTTTGCGGCGGATTTTCGAAGGCCATATCCCGACCGCGGCGAACGCACCTTCGAATGCGCCGGCGTCGAAGGCGCAGCCGCAAGAACCTGCACCGAAGCCGCAGACCCAGGCGCCCGCGCCGAAACCGCCGGTGCAATAACAAGCTATTGGGGTTTCACCAGAACGTGCTTTTTCTTACCGCTGGAAAGTTTCAGCACGCCATCGCTGTTTAGCGCCGAAGCATCCACCGTCAGGCGCGGATCGCTAACTGTTGCGTCATTGAGCTTCAGCCCGTTGTTGGCGATCGTGAGGAGCGGTTTGCCGAAGGCAAACGAAATGGTCCGGTGGACCATTTCGAGCGACGAACGCCCTGAGCGTAAGCGAAGGGCGTGCAGCGGGCTTACACCGGTTTTAGGAGTACGATTTTCTTCTTCCCGTACTGAATCTTGAAGGCGCCGACATTTGAATAGACACCGCCTTTAACGTATTTCTTATCGTGCTGTTCGACCAATTCGTCGTTGATACGAATAGCTCGTTCAGCGATTTTCCGACGTGCGTCAGAGAGCGATGTTGCTAGGCCAGATCCTTTTACCAAGGCCGCCGCTGTTCTGAATTCGAAACTCTCTCCGCTCGAGACATCACCTTTTTCCCAGTCCCATTCAACAACAGGCAGGCCTTCCGCCATGGCGCCTTCCTCAAAGGCGCGGCGGGCGGTGTCGGCGGCTTTGTCCGCCGCCTCGCGGCCATGCAGCAGGGCGCAGGCCTCGGTGGCCAGCACCTTTTTGGCGTCGTTCAGTTCCGCGCCCTGGAGCTTTTCCAGGCGCGCGATCTCCTCCAGCGGCAGGTCGGTGAACAGGCGCAGGAAGCGGCCGACATCGCCATCCTCGGTGTTGCGCCAGAATTGCCAATAGTCATAGACGCTCAGCATTTCCTTGTTCAGCCACACCGCGCCTGCCGCCGTCTTGCCCATCTTGGCGCCGGAACTGGTGGTGATCAGCGGTGTCGTCAGGCCGAACAGTTGTGGAGAGCCCATGCGGCGGCCGAGCTCGATGCCGGACACCACATTGCCCCACTGGTCCGAGCCGGACGATTGCAGGCGGCAGCCATAACGTTTGTTGAGTTCGACGAAATCATAGGCCTGCATGATGGAATAGTTGAATTCCAGGAAGGACATGGGCTGGTCGCGATCCAGCCGGAGTTTGACGCTGTCCATCGTCAGCATCCGGTTGACCGAGAAATGCCGGCCAACCTCGCGCAGGAAGGGGATATATTCCCAGCGGTCCAGCCAGTCGGCATTGTCGACCATGATCGCGTCCGACGGACCGTCGCCGAATTTGAGCAAATGCTGCACGCCGCTCAGCATGCTGCGCTTGTTCTCATCGATTTGTTCGGGCGACAGGATCAGCCGCGTTTCATCCTTGCCGGAGGGATCGCCCGCCTTGGTGGTGCCGCCGCCCATCAGCAGGATGGGACGGTGGCCGGCCTGCTGCAGCCGGCGCAGGGTCATCAGCTGCACCAGATTGCCGATATGCATCGATTTGGCGGTGCAGTCGAAGCCGATATAGGCGGTGACGCGCTCGTTTCTGAACAGCGCATCCAGTTCGCCGGGCCCCGAACAGTCGTAATAGGCCCCGCGCGCCACGAATGTGCGCAAGAATTCGGATTGAAAGGGCGGTGCGGCGGGCATGGCGATACTCGTGCTCTCATGCTTCGACAGGCTCAGCATGAGGATGTTAAGACTCGTCCTCACCCTGAGCTTGTCGAAGGGTGAGGGACGCGGGAATAGCACAAATGACGGACTTTTCTAAATATGAAGTGGGGCTGAAAGTCATAGGCCTGATGAGCGGCACCTCGCTGGACGGGATCGATGCCGCCCTGCTGGATACCGATGGCGAGGCGAGGGTGGCGCCCGGTCCCAGTCTGACCATGCCCTATGACGGCCAGACCCGCGCCTTGCTGCGTGCTGCGCTGGATACCGCGCGCGATGCCCTTCGGGACCAGCCTGTCCCGGCATCCATCCGCGAGGCCGAACGGATCCTGACCGAAGCCCATGCCCAGGCCGTGAAGGCCCTGTTGCAAAAGACTGGATTGGCCCCCGGCGATGTCTCGCTGATCGGCTTTCACGGTCAGACCATCCTGCACCGGCCCGGCCAGCATTGGACATGGCAGATCGGCGATGGCGGGCATTTGGCGCATCTGACCGGCATCGATGTGATCAACGATTTCCGCAGCGCCGACGTCGCGTCGGGCGGGCAGGGCGCGCCCTTGATGCCGCTCTATCATGCGGCGATGGCCCGCAAGTCGGGGCTGGCAGAACCTCTTATCGTGGTGAATATCGGCGGTGTGGCCCAGGTCACCTATATAAATGGTGACGTGGTGTTGGCCTTCGACACCGGTCCCGGCAACGCGCCCATCGACGACTGGATGCAGCGACATACCGGCAAGCCGGTGGATGAGGGCGGTGCATTGGCGCGCAGCGGCCGGATCGACCAGGCCGCTTTGGCCAAGATGCTGGCCAATCCTTATTTCGAGCGGCGGCCGCCAAAATCCCTGGACCGGATGGATTTCGGGATGGCGGGGGTGGATGCGCTTTCACCTGCCGATGGCGCCGCGACCCTGGCGGCCTTTACGGCCGCTGCTATCGCCAAGGCGGCGGATCATTTTCCGGCTCCGGCCCAGACCTGGATCGTTAGCGGCGGCGGGCGTCACAACAAATTTCTGATGGAACAGTTGCGCGCCCGGGTGAACTCATCTGTCCTGAGCACCGAAAATGTGGGCTGGGACGGCGATGCGTTGGAAGCTCAGGGCTTCGCCTATCTGGCGGCGCGCTCGAAGATCGGATTGCCGCTATCGCTGCCGACTACGACTGGCGTGAAAGAGCCGGTGACCGGCGGAAAGTTCTGGAAAGCCTAACGGGCTTTGTTTAACTGGGTCACCCGCATAGTTCCTAGCGACAGCGTAGGAACGGGTGACTGCGAGAAGGGCTATCGCCCTTCTCTTGGCTTCGACATCATGTTGGAGACATATTCTTTCACCGTCTCCACCACGTCCGCTTCATGCTTGTCGAAGAAGTGATTGGCGCCGTCGATCTTGTTGTAGGTGATCTTGATGCCCTTTTGGGCGGTGAGGCGGTCCACCAGCTTCTGCACATCCGGTTCGGGCACCACATTGTCGCGGGTGCCGTGCACGATCAGGCCGCTGGCCGGGCAGGGCGCCAGGAAGGCGAAGTCGTACATGCTGGCGGGCGGGGCGATGGAG
>DATEIA010000134.1:0-8167 GCA_035279305.1 Rhizomicrobium sp. | reverse complement strand
GGGGGGAATCTTCGCGGCGCTTGCCCCCAATACTTCCGAAGCGGTGATCGAGGCGGTGGAATGCGCGCGCAAGCATGGCACGGTGGTGTCCTACGACCTCAACTACCGCGCCAGCCTGTGGAAGAGCCAGGGCGGCAAGCATGGGGCGCAGAAGATAAACCGTCATATCGCGCAATATGTCGATGTCATGATCGGCAATGAGGAGGATTTCACCGCTTGCCTGGGCTTTGAGGTCGAGGGCTTGGACGAGCATATCTCGGCCATCGACCCGGCGAACTTCAAGAAGATGATCGCCGCCGCGGTGAAACAGTTCCCCAATTTCAAGGTCGCCGCCACCACCCTGCGCAACGCCAAGACGGCTAGCGTCAATGACTGGTCCGCGATCCTGTATGCGGGCGGGGAATTCTACCCCTCGATGATGCGCGAGAATCTGGAGATTTACGACCGCGTCGGCGGTGGGGACGGCTTTGCCAGCGGCCTCGCCTATGGCTTTCTGGAGGGCAAGGGGCCGCAGGCGGCCGTGGAATATGGCGCGGCACACGGCGCGTTGGCCATGACCACGCCGGGCGACACTTCGATGGTCAATGCCGCGGAGGTCGAAGCCGTGATGAAGGGCAAAGGCGCGCGGGTCATCCGCTAGAGCAAGTTGCGTTCAGACGTAACCACGCAGACCTCATGCTTCGACAAGCTCAGCATGAGGATTATCCTATTTCCTCACCCTGGTCGCACGACGCTGCCGCTAACAACTGTCGAAGGGTGAGGGGGCTCGATTCCGTCTGAAAGACTTTTGCTCTAATTCACCGCCGCTTGCGGTCCAGCGCCGCGAATTCCGCGTCACTGAGGACCACCGATGCGGCTCCCGCATTTTCCTCAAGATGCGCCAGCTTGGAGGTTCCAGGTATGGGAAGCATCACGGGGCTACGCTTCAGCAGCCAGGCCAAGGCTATCTGCCCCGGCGTGGCGCCCTTGACTTTGGCGATCTGATCTAACGCCCTTGTCCCATTGGAATTGGCGGGGCGGGTGAGCTCGCCATCTCCGCCCAGCGGATAATAGGGAATGAACCCGATGCCGTTCTGCTGGCAGTAATCCACCACCTCGTCGCTTTCGCGGTCCGCCAGATTGTAGCTGTTCTGCACCGTGGCGACGCGGAAGACTTGGGATGCGGCTTTGATCTCCGCCACCGAGACTTCCGATAGGCCGGCATGGCGGATCACACCCTCGTCCAGCAACTGCTTGACCGCGCCGAACTGCTCGCCGCGCGGCACCCGGGGATCGATGCGGTGCAATTGCCAGAGCCCGATCTGCTCCAGGCCCAACCGGCGGAGGCTTTTATGGGCCTGGGCGATCAGATGTTCGGGCCGGCAATTGACATGCCAGCGATGGGGACCGCTGCGGGTGAACCCGGCCTTGGTCGCGATCAGAAGTCCGTCATAGGGATACAGCGCCTCGCGGATCAGCTGCTCGGAAATATCGGGGCCGTAAGAGTCCGCGGTGTCGACAAAATTTATTCCCAGTTGCGGCAGCCGCTTGAGAAGGCGCAAAGCTTCCGCGGGATCGCGCGGCGGGCCCCAGACGCCGGGGCCGGTGATCTGCATGGCGCCGAACCCCAGCCGGTTCACCGCTATCTCACCGCCGATTTGAAAGCTGGACATGCAAGCTCCTCAGGAATCAAGGCCGCGCGGCTCCTTGATCACCTGACGGGTGGACCAAGTGCGGGGCGTATGGCCGCTGATCTCGGTACCGGCTTCATGACTGAAGCGGCGGTTCCAGATCGTGGCGGTGAGCGAGACCGCCGCCACCGTCCAGAGGGCAACGGTGAAATCGGCGAATTGCGGCACATGATGGCCGCGCAGCACCATCGCTCCCTGCAGGGCGGCGGCCCCGGCGCAGATGCCCATGGACAGCATCAGTTGCTGGAAGGTGGTGTAGAAACTGGTGGCCGCGCCCATACGCTGCTGGCTGACCTCGTCATAAGCGATGGTGTTGAAGCCGGTGAATTGAAGGGACATGAAAAAACCGCTGCAGACCATGATCGCGAACATCACGGGCAGCGGCCAGCCGGGCCGGAACAAGCCGCACACCGCATAGCCGGCGCTGGCAAAAAAACCGTTGACCACCAGGGTATCGCGAAAGCCGAAACGGCGCAGCAAAAGGGGCGCCACCGGCTTGGCGGCGATGGAGCCCAAGGCCGTCGCCAGGGTCATCAGACCGGATTGGGCGGCGGAAAGGCCGAAGCCCAGCTGCATCATCAGCGGCAGGAGATAGGGATGGGCGCCCTGGGTGAGGCGGGTAATGGCGCCGGCGATCACGGAGGTGCCGAAGGTCGGAATCCGCATCAGGGATATATCCAGGATGGGGTCGCGCACGGCGCGCGCATGATAGATATAGAGCGCGCCCAACAGCCCGCCCATCGCCAGAAACGACAAGGCCAGAACCGCCTTGCCATCATGGCTGATCAGCTCGAAGCCGAACAGGAACAGTCCCAGCGACAGGCTGGAAAGGAATATCCCTTTATAATCGGTTTTCTCCGGCACCTCGCCGCGCGTGTTGGCGATGAATAGGCTGACCAGCACAATGGCCACCAGGCCGATGGGCAGGTTGATGTAGAAGATCCAACGCCAGGAGTGCAGATAGGTGACGATGAAGCCGCCGACCGCCGGTCCCAGGATCGGTCCCACCACGGCGGGAACCAACACCCAGCTGGAGGCCTGGATCAGATCGCGTTTCTGCACATTGCGCATCAAGACCAGCCGCCCCACCGGCATCATCAGCGCCCCGCCTATGCCCTCGACGAACCGCGCCACGACCAGGAAGGCGACGCTGGGCGCATTGGCGCAGGCGATCGAGCCCAGCAGGAAGATGACGATGGCGCTGCGGAAAACCGTGCGGGCGCCGAACCGGTCCGCGATGCGCCCCGATACCGGAATGAAAACCGCCAGACTGATCAGGTAGGAGGTCAAGGCGATAGACAGGCTGGGCGCCGATACGCCGAAATCGCGCGCCATGCTGGGCAGCGCGGTGGCCAGCACAGTGCCGTCCAGTTGCTCCATGAACATGGCTGCGCCGGCAATCAGCGCAATGGTGCGAAAATGAGGTCTTGGAGCACCGGATTCGGGCATGATCCAACCCGTTTAGGCCCCATGATTGCCCGGCGCAAGGCGCGATTTTTTCCAAGTTTTGGGGCCGTTTCACGCCTAGTGCAAGCGCACGCCGATACGGTACATGCGGCCAATCACGTCATACAATGCGCTGTTGGCGGCTGCGCAACCATGCCGGCAACAAAGTGTCGGAGATTCACGGCGACGGCAGCGGGTTGCGCATCTCCGCCTGGCCAATCCGCAGCCTTGCCGTTATCCTGCCGGATCAAAGAAAGTGTCCAAGGGATCGTCATGCACCGCTTGCTTCCGCTGCTTTCCGCCGCCGCCCTGCTCGCCGCCATGCCGCTGATCGCGGGCGCTCAACCGGCCAAGCCCGCGCTTTACACCGCCGAGCAGGCCACCGCCGGCGCTGTGGTCTATTCCCAAGCTTGCGCCGCCTGCCATGGCGCGCAGCTGGAAGGCGTCGCGGCACCCGCGCTCAAAGGTTCGGTGTTTGGCGAGATGGCTGCGGCCCAAGGCCTGACGGCCCAGTCGCTGTTGGACGTGATCGCCAACACCATGCCGCAATCCGATCCCGGCTCGCTCAAGCCTGAAGACAACAATGCCGTGACCGCCTATATCCTGCAGCAGAATGGCTATCCCGCCGGCAGCACGGCATTGGCCAAGGGCGCGGCAGGCCTGGCGGACGCCAAGGTCAGGCCGTAAATCATCCTTGGAACTTCTGTCACGGCGGCGATATCCCAATTACAATAACGGTCGCCCGGTCTTCGGCGGCGTCTTCGCGATTTTCGCACGTCCCGATACCAAACAGGCAGCGCATTTTCCCGAGGACCCGCAATGGACGCCGGCACCAGAAAAATCCTTGAAGGCATTTCCACCGCCACCCTCACCACCGTGCTGCTGAAGAAAGGGTTGCGCAATGTCTGGCTGCGCGGCGCTTTTCCCAAACAGCCCGGCCAGAAGCGGGTGGCGGGCACTGCCTTCACCTTGCGCTTTGTTCCGGCGCGCGAGGATCTGGCGACACCGGCCAGCTGGGCCTCGCCCATCTCCACCCGCGCCGCCATCGAGGCGATGGAGGAAGGCGTGATCGCGGTGGCCGACGCCATGGGCGTCACCGATGCCGGCATCTTCGGCGATATTCTTTGCGCCCGCATGGCCAAGCGCAAAGTGGGCGCCCTGATCACCGACGGGGTAATGCGCGACATGGAAGGCGTGCTGGCAACCGGCTTGCCGATATGGTGCGCGGGCGCGGCGGCGCCGGCCTCGGTCGCCGGCCTGACCTTCGTCAATTGGCAGGAACCCATCGCTTGCGGCGGCGTGGCGATCTTCCCCGGCGATGCCCTGGTCGCGGACGGCGACGGCGCGGTGGTGATCCCGCAGACCATGCTGGCGGAAGTGACCGAACTGGCGGCGGAGCAGGAAATCCAGGAAGGCTGGATCATCAACGAAGTGCAAAGGGGCGTGCCGCTGCCCGGGCTTTACCCGCCCAATGAGGAAACCAAGGCGCGCTATGTGGCCTGGCGGAAAGAGAACAAACAGTAGCGCAACGACCTATCCTCCCCTTGAGGGAGGATCGAAAAATTCGAGCCCAATAGCGAGAATTTTTCGAGGAGGGGGGCCACCACCAGCACATTACCCCTCCCCGAAATGCCTTTGGCATTTCGACCCTCCCTCAAAGGGAGGGTTGGGATTGTTCAATCCTTTATGAAATCGCGCAGCCTTCCATAACTGCGTTCGATATGCCGCCGCATGGCGGCTTCGGCGCGGGCGCCGTCGCGCGCGCGCAGGGCGGCGATGATGGCGTCATGCTCGTGTACCGCCTCTTCCGTGATCTCGCTGCGGAAACACGAGCGGAAGATGTGGACATGGATATGCAGCCGCGCCAGCGAATCCGCGATGAGATGATTGCCGGCGCCTTGCGCGATCAGCCGGTGAAATTCGGTATCCATGTCGGCAAAGGCGTCGTGCGACGGGGCGCTCTCGCCGCTGGCAAGCCGTCCCATGTCGCTGTCCGCCATGCCTTCGGCCGCCTTGCGCGCGGCATGCGGTTCGATCAGCAGACGGAATTCGAACAGGTCGTCGAGCTGGGCCCGATCCATGCGCGGACTGGTGGCATAGCCGGCAAAGTGCCGCTTGCTGACCAAGCCATTGGCTTCCAACATCGAAAGCGCCTCGCGGATCGGGGTCTGCGACACGCCCAGCTCCCGCGCCAGGCTGTCCACCGACACCCGGGTATCGGGCGGCAAACGGAGCGACAGGATGTCGGCCCGGATCCGGCGATAGACCTCCTCGGCCAGGCCGGAGGGACGGACAATAGGACGATCCATGTCATTCAAGGCAGGCATGTCCATTCCCACAGAAAGGCTGGTTTTTGCCATTGACCGGGGACAGCATAACCCATACGGTCCGACAATCCTATAGGATATTTGATCCGTGCTGGTTTCTGTCGAGGACGTCCGCAAATTGGCCGAGGGCATCCTGCTCGCCAATGGCGTGCCGCCCGATCATGCCCGCACCCAGGCCGGTCTGTTCATCGAAGCCGAAATGCGCGCCATCCCCAGCCACGGGCTTTTGCGCCTGCGCCGGGTGATCGAGCGCATTCATGCCGGTCTGTCGGTGCCCGGCACCGCCGGCAAACAGACTTGGACCGCGCGCAGCTTCTTGGCGGTGGACGGGATGCGCGGTCTGGGTCCGGTGGTGGCCATGGCGGCGCTGGATGCCATCATTCCGCGCGCCCGTGAGGACGGCATCGCCATCACCGCGATCCGCAACACCAACCATCTCGGTGCGCTGGCCTATTACGCCGAACATGTCGCCAGCCTTGGCCTGACTTGCATCGCGCTGACCATTTCCGAAGCCCTGGTGCATCCCTATGGCGGACGCAAGGCGATGATCGGCACCAATCCGATCGCCATCGGTGTGCCGTCTTCGCCGCATCCCATGGTGTTGGACATGGCGACCGGGCTGGTCTCCATGGGCAAGATTCACGACCATGCCAATCGCGGCGCGCCGATCCCCTTGGGTTGGGCGCTGGACGAAAAGGGCGATCCCACCACCGATGCCAGCGCCGCCAAGAAAGGCGCCATCGCGCCGTTCGGCGGCGCCAAGGGCTATGCGCTGGGCATCGCCTTCGAAGTGCTGGTGGCGAGCCTGGCGGCATCGGCCATCGGCACCGATGTCAAAGGCACGTTGGATTCGGTGAATGTCTCCAACAAAGGCGATCTGTTCATCGTCATCGCTCCGCCCCATGCCGAGGGCGCCAAAGCGCTGGTCAGCGAATATCTCGACAGTATCCGCAGCGCCGCCCCCGCCGACCCCGAACATCCCGTGCTGGCGCCGGGCGACCGCGCCCACAAGGTACGGGCGCAATCGGAAAAGCGCGGCGTCTATCTCGACGACGGGCTATGGGACGATCTTCAGAAGCTGGCGGCGGAATCCCGAAAGGAAAAAACCTCATGAGTCCTATCTTCGGCGCCCTGCGCCTGCCCGCTTCGGTGATATTCGGTTCCGGCCAGCGCGCCGCCATCGGCATGATGACCGCCGGAATCGGCAAGCGCGCCCTGATCTGCACCGATGCGCGGCTGGGCGGCGACGCCCAGTTCAAGGCGATTGTCGCCGACATAAAGGCCAATGGCGTGGAGGTCAAAATCTATGACCGCACCGAGGCCGACCTGCCGATCAATGGCATTTCCGGCTGCGTCGCCGAATGCGCCGATTTCAAGCCCGATATGGTGCTGGGGATCGGCGGCGGCTCCTGTATGGACATGGCCAAATGCGTGGCGGTGTTGCTGGCCCATGGCGGTTCGTTGCGCGACTATTATGGCGAGAGTAAAATTCCCGGGCCCGTGGCGCCGGTGATTGCGGTGCCCACCACCTCGGGGACGGGGTCGGAAGTGACGCCGGTGGCGGTGGTCGCCGACACCGAACGCGGCACCAAAGTGGGCATTTCCAGCCCCTATCTGATCCCGCGCGCGGCGGTGTGCGACCCCGAAATGTCCGTCAGCTGTCCGCCCAGCCTGACCGCCGTGAGCGGCGCCGATGCGCTCACCCACGCCATCGAAAGCTTCACCGCCGCCAACCGCGAGGTGACGCCAGACCTGACCGTCAAGAATGTGTTCGTGGGCAAGAATGCGCTCAGCGACACGTTCGGCCTGCTGGCGCTCACCAACATCTTCAAGGCCCTGCGCACCGCGGTGAAGGACGGCAAGAATATCCAAGCCCGCGAGCAGATGATGCTGGCTTCGCTGGCTGCCGGTTGCGCCTTCGGTACGGCGGGCACCGCGGCGGCGCATGCCATCCAATATCCGGTGGGCAATGAGACCCACACCCCGCACGGCATGGGCGTGGCGCTGTTGATGCCCTATGTGATGGAGTTCAACCGGCCCAATTGTGTGGCCGCCTTTGCCCAGATCGGCCGCGCCATCGGCCTTTGCGGCACGGACGAGGAACTCTCCCATAAACTGATCGACGAAGTGGCAAAATTGCTCAAGGACATCGGCATCCCCGTAACCCTCCGGGAACTGGGACTGCCGGAAGACAAGCAGGATTGGACGGCGGAAAGCGCCATCGGCGCCACCCGCCTGGTCAATAACAATCCGAGGCTGCTGGATGTGGACGCCATGAAGGCGATCACCCGCGCCGCCTTCTCCGGCGACCGCTCGGCACTTGCTTCCTGATTTCGCCAGCAGAGAGACTCAGTAGAGAGACCCATGACCAACACTGTCACGATCCCCGCGCCCAAGTCCGGCCCAGCCCCCTTCCCGATTCCCACCGACCTTTGGATCGGCGGAAAATGGGTGGAAGGCTCGGCCAAGAAGCGTGTCGATGTGTTCGATCCTTCCACCGGAAAAAAGATCACCGATGTCGCCGACGGCGATGCCAAAGATGCCCTGGCCGCGGTGGACGCCGCCGACAAGGCTGCCGCCGGCTGGGCCGCGACCACGCCGCGTCAGCGCGCCGAGATCCTGCGCAAATGCTATGAGAAGATCGTCGAGAATATCGAATGGCTGGCCTATCTGATCAGCCTGGAGAACGGCAAGGCGCTGCCCGACGCGCGCAGCGAAGTGCTC
>DATEIA010000133.1:0-4389 GCA_035279305.1 Rhizomicrobium sp. | reverse complement strand
GCCCAGGGAAGCCTGCACCTGGCTGGCGCGATCGAGGAACCCGGCAATGGCGTTTTGCTTGGTCTGCAGCGTGTCGGCCGCCGCCTTGAAACGGTCTTGGGCCGAAACCAGGGCCGCATTCAGTTCGTCATAAGAGGTTTGCAGGTCGGCGACGCGATTTTCATAGGCGGCCTGCATCTGCTGATAGCGGTGATCCTTGGCGGCAATGATGCGGTCCTTGAACACCACATTGACAGTGGCAAACGCCACCCAGCCCAGGAAAATCAGAACCAGTCCCGCCAGGGTCGCCTGCAGGGACGGGCCGAAGGTGAAGAACTGAACCCTGCCGTCGCTGCGGATATAGATCTGGCGCTCCGGGAAGGTGGCGTGAATCCATCGCCAGGCGCGCTCCGTCAGCCGGTCCCGCGAACCGTGCGCATCGGGGGCCGCGGCCGGCACCGCGTCGCCGGCGCGCGGCTTGCCGATCAGGCGCCGGTGCCAGAAAAAGGACCGCGCAACCGGCCGTGGAGACGGCGCGTGCCGCCAGAATTTTTTGGACGGTTTCTTCATGCCGCGCCCGGCAAGGCCTTGGCAGCCGCCAACACCGTTTCGACATGGCCGGGGACTTTGACCTTGTGCCAGGCCTGTTCGATGACGCCCTTGGCATTTACCAGGAAGGTGGCGCGCTCCATGCCCATATATTTGCGGCCATAGAGCGACTTCTCGCCCCATACGCCCCAGACCTGCGCCATCTTGGTCTCGGGATCGGAGCCCAGGGCGATTTTCAATTTGTGTTTCTTGCGGAACTTGGCATGGGACTCCAGGCTGTCCTTGGAGATGCCGATGACCGGCACGCCCAGTCTGTCGAATTTCTTCAGGCTTTCGGAAAAGCCGATGGCCTGTTTGGTGCAGCCCGAGGTATCGTCCTTGGGATAGAAATAAATCACGTAAGGCGTGCCCTTGAGGCTGGACGAGGAAATGCTTTCGCCGCCGTCGGTTGCGATCGTGAAGGAAGGTGCCCGGTCACCGGCAGACAAGCCGCCCGCAGACAATTTCCCCTTCCCCGCAACCATGGCCGTTTCCCACGCCCCTCTCGCCAATTGGATTTAACCCTAACCGGTGGGGACAAGGCAACCAGGGCCCGGGGCCAAGGGGCTGGGATATTTGCCCTTTTTAGGCCCAACAGTCGTATTACAGCAGCCAGATTCCTGAGAAACACCGCGTGAAGCTGCCTTTCGCCAATTTCATCAAGGCCCATCACATCAGCCGGGCGGCGCTTTGCGCCGGAATGGCGGCGGCGGCGATTGTGTTTTTCGTGGCCGGAGCGGGTCTGCGCCTGTTGTGGGGGCCGGTATCGCTGGGACCGTTGCGCGGCACCCTGGCCGGGGCCATCCACGAGGCCTTGCCCGGGATCGACCTGGACTATGACCAGGCCGCCATCGAATGGACCCGCGACCAGGGCAGGGTGAATCTGGTGGTGCTGGGCGCCCGGATCCGCGATGCCCAGGGTCATGTGGTCATCCGCGCGCCCAAAGCGGCGATCGGCCTGGCGGCGGCGCCATTTCTGCATGGCGAGTTCGTGATCAAGCGCATCACCCTGGTGGGGGTGGAATTCTCCCTGGTTCGTTTCAAGGACGGACGTATCCGGCTGGGCAACCAGAAAGACGCCGGCAATGACGATGTCATCGGGCGCATCCGGGACATTATCGACGCGCGCGGCGGGCAGTCTTCCTCGCTGGAAAGCTTCGCGGTGCGCAATGCGCGGATGGGCCTGAGCGACGAAGTCACCGGCCTGCATGTGATGTCGTCGCGCGCCAATCTGGTGCTGCGCTCCCAGGGAGGAGCCATCGGCACCGCCTTCGATGCCGACGTCACCCTGTCGGGACATACCGCGCATGTCACCGCCGATCTGACCCTTCCCTCCGGCAATGGCCCGGTGCAGGGCCGGGCGAATTTTACCGGCCTGGACCTGCGTGGTCTGGGTGCCAATACCGCCATGTTTTCGGGTGTGAAGGATATCGCGGTGGTGCTGAGTGCTTCGACGCAATTTCGCATGCGGAGCACCGGCAGGATAGAGGCGGCGGCGTTCGACATCACCGCGCGTGGCGAGGTCCCCTATGCCGCGATGCAAAGCAAGGCGCTGCATATCACCAGTCTCAGGCTGGTGGGCCGCTACGACGGCGCGGCGAACCGCTTGGCGCTGACCACCGCCGATCTCGACGCCAAGGAGGCCCGGGCCCATCTGAAAGGCGGCGGGACTTTTTATTACGATGCCGGCGGCAAGCTGGAACGCGTCAAGGCCGATCTTTCCGGCGAGAATATCGCCCTCAACATGCCCGGCGTGTTCCCGCAGCCGGTGAATTATCAATCGCTGAAGATTGAGAGCGATTATCTGACCGGACCGCGCCAGTTCGACATCACCAAGCTGAACCTGCTTGCCGCCGGTTTTGCCCTGGAGGGTTCGGGCACGGTGATCCTGAATGACAATGGTTCGCCAGGCCTGGTCGCCAAGGCGCGCATTCCCGCCATGCCGATACGCGCGCTGTTGCGCTATTGGCCGATCCCGGTCGCGCCGGGCGCACGCGAGTGGATCGACGGGAATATTTTCGCCGGCGATATCGGGCCGCTGGAAGCGCAAACCAATTTCGCGCCCGGCACGCTGGACCAGGATATCCTGCCCGAAGAATCCCTCACGCTAACCTTCGCGATGAAGGACATCGAAGGCAACTATGTCACCGGGCTGACCCGGGCCACCGGCGTGACCGGAGATGCCGTCCTGACCGGCGACACGTTCAAAGCCAGTTTCACCAGCGGGCGCATCGGTCCGCTGAGCGCCAGCCGCGGCACCGCCTTGATCCCAAACCTGCACCAAAGGGGAACCGCCGGCCGGTTCGGCGTGCATATCGAAGGCGCCATGCCCGATGTGATGACCCTGATCGACATGAAGCCGCTGAGCTATCCCACCAAGTTCGGCATCGATCCCAAGACCACCGGCGGGCGCGCCAGCGCCGATCTGATGTTCAGCGTGCCCATGCTGGCCGATCTGCCGGTGGATGATGTCGGTATTTCGGTGAAGGCGGCGGTGAGCGATTTTGCCGTTACCCTGGGCGGCAAGACGCGGTTGACCGAGGGCGCGGTGAATTTCGAAATCGACAACAGCCATTTGCATCAGAGCGGGATGGTCAATCTGGCGGATGCGCGGTTGAATGTGGATTGGACCGAGGATTTCCGCACCAAGGACGACATCACCACCCGGCTGACGGTCAAGGGGCCGATGACCGAGGGCGGCCGGCTGGCGCTCAATATCGGGCTGATGCGCTATTTTCGCGGCACGGTTCCGATCAGTGCCGACATTACCGGTCATCGCGGCAGCTTAAGGCATGCGGACGTCTCGGTGGATTTCACCCCCGCCACCCTGTCGGTGCCCATCGTCAATCTGGAGAAGACGCCCGGCCAGCCTGCCTCGGGACGCATTGGCGTCAATTTCGCGGCCGGCAATGTGGTGCAGGATCAAACCATCCGCATCGGCGGTCCGGTGCTGAATTTGAACGGCACCGCCGATTACGACCGCAATGGCGAACTCAAGGTACTGAATTTCCCCTCGGTCCGCATGGGGCCGCTCAACGATTTGTCCTTTGTGCTTTCGCGCGGCAGCAATGGCGACGATTATCTGGTGCGCGGCCGTTCGATGGACGGCTCTAAGATCGGGCGCACCGGCTCCAACGAGCAGCCGGGCGGGGCCGCCGGTCCACCGCCGGACGACACGCCCACCGGCAAGTTTCATATCAGCGCCAAACTGGACCGGCTGGCGATGCGCGCCGGCGTTTCCATCATGCCCTTCTCTTTCGATCTGGCGGGCATCGGGAACCGGCCCTCGGCGCTGGCCCTGAGCGGCAATGTCACCATGGGCGCCAAGAGCACGCCGATCGCGGCCAATCTGGAGGCCGGCCCCACCGGGCGCAAGGTGACATTGACCAGCAGCGATGCGGGCATGTTGGCGCGTGGCGTTTTCGCCTTTGAGAGCATGCGCGGCGGCGAGCTGTCCGCGACGGTGAATTTGCCGGGTCAGGCGGGCGATGCGGCCGCCCCTGGCGGCACGGCTCCCGATTTCACCGGTATGCTGACGATCAAGAATTTCCAGATGGTCAACCAATCCCTGATCAGCCGCCTGTTCTCGGCGGCGAGCCTGACCGGCTTCGGCGATCTAATGGGCAGCGACGGTATCGGCATGGAGGAATGGAACATGCCGTTCAGCTCCAAGAATAATGTCATCAGCATCAACGGTTCGCGTGCCGTGGGGCGCGGGATCGGCGCCAGCGCCGACGGTTATATCGACCGGCCGCACAACAGCCTGGCGCTCAAGGGCACCCTGGTTCCCGCCTATGGATTGAATTCGGTGCTGAGCAATAT
>DATEIA010000132.1:0-8333 GCA_035279305.1 Rhizomicrobium sp. | reverse complement strand
AAGATAGAGCGCGGCGGGCTCCAGATTGTCGGTGTTGCCGACGACGCGCAGCACCGCGCAGCGTCCGCCAGGGATCTCGCCGGCTTTGATCTGCGCGCTATTCGCCTCGATCGGTTGGTCGGTCCCGACACAAAGGTCCACACTGAAATCGGCAGGCGATGCAGGACGCCGCTCGGACCGCCAGACATTGAAGGTCGGGCTTGTCTTGGGGTGCAGGCCCGCGGCCTTGCGCCAGGCGATGAACCGCTGGATGGTGGCGCCGAGCGTCTTGGGATCGCCCCGATGCTCCATGATCGCCACCGGCGTGGTGGGCACATCGCGAATCGTCACGTCGTCAATGGTAAAAGTCTTCTGCATGAACTTGCTCCTTGCATTGTCAAAAGGCCCGAAGGCCGCAAGCCACGGTTCCCAGTCGGGAGCTTTCCGGAACGACGAAGGCGATTGCCCGAACCGTTGCCGAAAGGCGCGGGCGAAAGCATCCGGTGCGTCGTAACCGGCCTCCATCGCTATGTCGGTGACGCTCTGGGCGTCCCTGTAGGCCAGTCGGTGCGAAGCGCGCTTCATACGGGAAAGCTGGACATAGCGATGCACGGACAACCCGAAGGTCGCCGCAAATTGCCGGTGGAAATGAAACTTCGAAAAGGCCGCAACACGGCTCACCGTTTCCAAGTCCAGATCGTCGTCCAGATGCCGATCTATGTGATCCAGCACCCGCTGCATCCGGGCCTGATAGTTTTGCAGCGCCGCCTTCATCGTCCTTTCCTCCGTGGCGGCACCAGCTAGCCGCCAATGGCCATAACTTGCTCGACCGATCTTGCGGTTTGCCGTTCTTATGGCATTTGGGCCTCGACGCCGTCATCCCTATCAAATCTCCACCTCAACCCTCGCGGGCCAGCTTGCTGTGCTAGCATCCCGGCCAGAATCGGGCTCTGACCATGTGCGGCAAGTTCACGGCAAAGGCATCCTGGAGCGAGATCGTGGACTATATCTGGTCCACGCCGTCCCTAGACGATGAGGATGACCGCACGCTTACCTACCGCGTGATGACCGATCTGCCGGTGATCGTGCTGGAAGGCGATGAGCGGCGGACCATGAAGATGCGCTGGGGTTTTCCGCATCCCGACTATTGGCAGGTTCCGCGGCCCATTCACGCCCGTGCGGAAACGATAGACACGACAAAGGCCTTCGCCCAACCCTTCCGCGACGGCCAGCGCGGCATCGTGCTGATGAAGACTTTCAACGAGGCCCCGGACGTGAAGGGGCCCACCCTTCAACATGTGATTACCCCCGGCGACGAGCCGGTCCTGGCAGCCGCCTTCGTCTGGCGCCGCTACGATATTCCCGGCCGTCCAACGCCGTTATTCGCCTGCGTGCTGGTGACGGTGCCCGCCAACCGGTTGATCTCCTGCTTGCCGGCTGGCCGCATGCCCGCCTTCCTGGCGCGGCAGGACTGGAAAATCTGGCTGGGAGAGACACCGGCCGGACCGGAGGCGGTGAAAGCCTGTCTGAAGACGGCCGAAGGTGTAGACTGGACGCTGACCAGGGAAGGGCGGGCCAAAACCGCAAAACGCGGCAGGCCTACCGTTTCCGATCCAGCCGGTCTTTTCTGACGGAGGCGCATGAAAATCCGTTCCGATGATTTCCGTGTGCCCGAAGGCAAGACGCTGAATCTGGACAAATGGCCCACCCGGATCAAACGCGCCTACAAATCCAAGCAGGACTATCGGCGGATGTTGCAGGCCCATGTCGGGCGGCTGGATGAGCTGCAGCAGCTGCTCTATGCCTCCAACCAATATGCGGTTCTGCTGATTTTCCAGGCGATGGACGCCGCCGGCAAGGACGGGGTGATCCGTCACGTGATGTCGGGCATCAATCCGCAAGGCTGCCAAGTCTTCAGTTTCAAGCATCCCAGCCCCACCGAGCTGGCGCATGATTTTCTGTGGCGCACCACCCGCGACCTGCCTGAGCGCGGCAAGATCGGCATCTTCAACCGTTCCTATTATGAGGAAGTGCTGATCGCGCGCGTTCATCCCGAGATCTTGCGCGGCGAGAATCTGCCCGATCCGGGCAGGCACATCTGGCAACGGCGTTTCCGCTCCATCGCCGATCTGGAACGCCACCTGCACGCCAATGGCACCAGGATCGTCAAATTCTTCCTGCATCTGTCGAAGGAAGAACAGCGCAAGCGGTTTCTGGCCCGTATCGATGAAGCGGACAAGAACTGGAAATTCAGCGCCGGGGACGTCGAAGAGCGTAAGTTCTGGAAAGACTATATGCATGCCTATCAGGAGGCGCTGGCCGCCACCAGCACCCGGCAGGCGCCCTGGTATGTTGTTCCCGCCGACGACAAGGAGAATGCCCGCCTGATTGTTTCGCAGATTGTGGTGGACATGCTGGAAAGCCTCGGCATGCGGTATCCGGCGGCCAGCGCCGAGCGGCGCCGGGAACTCCAGACGATCCGCCGCCGCCTCGCCCAACCGGGCGATTGAGCCGTTGCCCAATCACCTATCCCGGTTGGATGGCCGCCGCTTTTTCAGCATGGTGGACGGGACGGGAAAATTACAAAACCGCCGCCGGTCAGGCGGCGGTTTTTTGTCAGTGCCAATCGGGCGTGACTTCGTAATATTCGTACGTGGTTTCGCGGATCGCGCCCAGGCTGCCGTCATGCTTGGTGAGGTCCTTAAGGTCATAGGCCGGGGCACTCTTGAGCCGGTCCTTGGAAAGCGGCACGATATAGCCGCCCATGCTCTCGTCATAGTCGAGAAGCGACCAGGGAACCGGATAGTATTTTTCGCCAATGCCCAAGACACCGCCAAAGCCCAGGGCGGCAAACAGGATTTGGTTGGACTGCTTGTCCAGTACGATGTCCTCGACGGTGCCGATCTTGTCGCCGTTGCCGTTATAAACGGCGGTGCCTTTGACTTTGGATGCGAGAATGGCGGTGGTGTGACCGCTGCTGGTCGTCATGCGTTCCTCCTTCAGGCGTGTTCATCGTTAACGTCACGCAGCGGTTGGGGTTGCGGGAACGCAGGAATTTTCCTGCTAGTGGCAGGGGCGAATGCCGAAAACGACGCGATGCGCTAGTGTCGTGGTTGGAACCATGGTTCCTGCCGGTTCCAGACTGGCATGGATCATGAACCGTCGTCCCCAACTGTCCGGGTCCCCGGATGGCGGAGGATGCCTGTCATGTCCGCCAAGTCCCTGATGTTTCTCACCTCGGCGCTGGTCACGGCCGGGTTTGTGCTCGAGCCGTTGGCGGCAACGCCGCCGGGTTGCACCAAGGTGGCACATGGGGAACGCCCGTGAGCCTGGGCCGGGCTGTTTCAAACCTGCGCTGCGACGGCGTGCGCGGCGCTTTCGGCGGACGGCCGCTGAACGTGCCGCTGAACGTGCCGCTGAACGTGAGGGTGGGCAGCCGATGAATGTCGAAGCCAGCAATGGAGGCTATTCCGGCAACGTCACCAACAACTTTGTCAAGAATATCGACACCCGAAAGGTGCCCGATTGCACCGAACGCACCAATCTGCGCAAGTGGGGCGCGGGCGACATGTTCTTCACCTATGTCACACGCGTCTGTCTGGAACAGAAGCGCGCGATGGTGGGCGGCGTGAGCCAGGTCAGTCCCTCTTACGGCTATCGGATGTCCCAAGAGCAGAGAAGCATGGCCGTCACCGCCGCGGCGGCCAAGGCGCGCGAGCTGCGCCGGTCGGGGATGGGCGGCTAAAGCTTGCGCCGGAAAATCCCTATCCGGCGGTGTCCGGGCCGCTATAAAAAAGCCTGTTTTTTGGATAGTTTCGCCCCTATCGGGGATTATTTCAGGGGATGCCGTGAAGCTTGAAAGCTACGGACTGGCGGCGGCTCCCCCAGGCGTTCGCGCATTATTCGACCGGCAGGCAAGCCCGGAAGGATGCTGGGACTGGTTTGAAATTCTGGCCGATACCACCCTGTCGCGGGGGGAGAATGCCTGCATTGTTGCGCTGCTGGATGATGACGGCCGGCCGGTTTCGGCCGTCCCGCTGGTAGCGGCCGATGGCCGGCTGGTCCGCGGCCTGACCTCGCCTTTTACGACCCTGTTCTGCGCGCCCTTGGGCAGCACGGAAAATGCCAGGGCGCTTGGCGAGCTTGTGGCGGATAAGGCTGGCGGCACAATCCGGCTGGATGCCCTGGATCCAGCCGACAGCGCCGCCCGGTCTTTTCAGGACGGACTGGCGAAGGGTGGACTGGTGGTCGCGCGGTTCCGGCACTTCGCCAACTGGTTCGAGCCGATCCATAACTTTGCCGATTATTGGAATGGCCGGGAGTCGCAACTGAAATCCACGGTCAAGCGCAAGACGGCGGCGCTTCAGCGCGACGGGCGGCTGGTCTTCGAGATGATCGATCTGGCGGCCGATGGGCGGCGCGGGATTGAGATCTATGAAGCGATCTACGCCCGGAGTTGGAAGCCCGCCGAACCCCATCCCCACTTCATTGGCGCCCTTCTGGAAAAGATGGGGCGGCGCGGGACAGCCCGGCTGGGGGTGGTCATGATCGACGGCGTGCCGGCGGCGGCGCAAATCTGGCTGGTACAGCAAGAGCGGGCCACCATCTTCAAGCTGGCGCACGATCCGGCCTTCGACCGGCAATCGCCGGGCACGTTGCTCACCCATTGGATGTTGTGCCGGCTTCATGAGCAGGGCGAGGCGCGGCAAGTCGATTTCGGCCGGGGCGATGACGGTTACAAACGGCTTTGGCTGCGTTTTTGCCAGGACCGCGAGGGGGTCTTGGCGGCCAATCCGCGAACGCTTAAAGGACTGTTGGCGGTTGCCGCCGATATTCTGCCCGCCAGGGCTGCGAGATTTCTGCGCAAAAAAACCGGCGGTTCCGCCGGTGGCCGTCAAACCGGGATTGGGACATCATGACCACGTCATTTCTGGTCTGGGGACACGAAGCGGCCTTCCTCGCCTATCTGGTCTTTGCCGCGATCGTCGCCATGCGCGGCTCGCGCACCCTGCATGCCGCATTTTTCCTGATCGTCATGTTGCTCACTGCCGCCTGGGCGCAATCTTTTGTCGCGGTCTATCTGGGTTACGCGCCGGTCTGGCTGGAGGGCGTCATGGCCGCCGCCCGCGACGCCGCCTGGCTCGCCCTTTCCCTGGCGCTGATGCAGCGCAATGCCAATCATACCGGCTATTTCCGCGTTCTTGCCGTGGTGGCTGCGCTTTTGGTCGCGCTGCAGATCGGGCTTGGCATGAACGATATGATGGTTGGGGCGGTAGCCGGCGTCCGGATCGATGTCGCGCTGATCCGCATGGCGATGACAATCCTGGGATTTGTCATTGTGGAAAATGTGATGCGCAACGCCTCCAAGGGCGAGTTGTGGGCGCTGAAGCATTGGGCGATCGGTTTTTCCGGCGTCCTGCTCCTCCAGCTTCTCTCCCGTATTCCGGAATTTCTAACCCACGAGCCGGACCTGAGCTTGGCGATGGCAAATCCCCTGGTCTATATCGTCGCCTTGCCGTTCTTTGTGGTCAGTTCCACGCGCCTTCCCCAGCTGAAGGTGCGGGTTCATTCGTCGCGCCGCTTTGCTTTTTACTCCACGACCCTGGTCGCGGTTGGGATCATGTTGCAAGGCGTCGCGCTGGCGGCGTGGTATGTGCGAACCTATGGCGGTTCCAACGGTACGGCATTGGCGGCCGTCGTGGCGTTCAGCGGCGTGGCGGGGATTCTGGCCGCGCTGGTTTCTTCGGGCGTTCGGTCGCGTTTCCGCCGGTTCATCAATGAGAATTTTTTCAGCCTCAAATACGACTATCGGGTCGAGTGGGAAAAGGCCATTCGCGAACTGACCGTCAATCCCGGACAGGACACGCCGGAGCGGGTGCTGCGCATTCTCTGCGATTTGATGGACACGTCGGGCGGTGCGATCTGGCTCTACCGGGAAAGTTGGCGGCAATTCACGCCCGCCGCCAAGCGGGGCGATACCGCGGTGGTGTCCCCCGTGCCCGAGGACGATCCCCGGATAGAGGCCCTGCGTTCGGGCGATGAAGCCTTTACCAGCTTTGACGACGATGAGCGTGGCGGCCTGTTCTCGCCCTGGCGCAAATTCGTCGACCATGCCTGGATCGTCGTGCCGATGCGCTATCGCTCGGCGGTCACCGGTTTCGCCATTCTCAACCAGCCCCGCGCGCCGCGCACTTTGGATTGGGAAGACCAGAGCCTGCTCAGGCTGGTGGCCATGCAGCTGGCCGCCTATCTGGTTCAGGAGGAAACCGCCCAGTCCCTGGCCGACGCCCGCCAGTTGGAGGACTTCAACAAGCGCTTCGCCTTCGTCGTGCATGACATCAAGAACACCATCGGGCAGCTTCGTCTGATGGTGTCGAACATCACCAAATTCGGCGACGAAAAGGAGTTTCGTGACGATATGGTGATCACGCTGGGAAACTCGGTGGAGCGCCTGGAAGGGATGCTGAAAAGCCTCACCGTGGTTGGCGGGCAGCGCCCCAATGCCGGGGAAGATCACCAAGTCATTGAATTAATTGAGTTTCTCGAAAAGTTTACGAAGGAGAAATGCTCCTTGGGGCACACTGTGCTTCTTAGTACAAATCTCTCAAACTCATCGCTAGTGCGGACGGATTTCGATATTTTGCACCGCGTGCTTGAACATGTTGTTTCCAATGCGCTTGAGGCCAGTGCAGAGGGAACCGCGGTCAAGGTCGACGCGTCGGCTGGCGGCAACGCGCTACAGATCGCAGTCCGGGATCAAGGGTCTGGCATGACGCAGCAATTCGTGAACGAGGAACTCTTCAGACCGCTCAAGACCACCAAGCGTGGCGGCTTCGGCATTGGCGGGTATCAGGTTCGCGAGCTGATGCGCGATTTGGGCGGCGACGTCACCGTCGAAAGCACGGTGGGCAAGGGTACCTGCGTAACGCTTTCCTTGCCGGTGATAGCGAAATAGCCATGTCATGAAAAAAGCAGCAACGGAAATCCCTGCTCCTGCTCAACAGGAAGAACGCCGGATTCTTCTGGTGGAGGACGATGTCGGTCTGCAGAAGCAGATGCGCTGGGCGCTGTCGCCCTATGTCGTCGAAGTGGCCGGAAGCCGGGTCGAGGCATTGGATAAGATGTCCGCCGCCAAGCCGTACAATGCCGTGGTGCTTGATCTCGGCCTGCCGCCGGACGAAAACAGCGCCAGCGAAGGTCTCAAAACGCTGGACGAGATGTTGAATTTGGCCCCGCGCACCAAAGTCATTGTCGCCAGCGGCAATGTGGAGCGCGCCAATGCGGTACGGGCGATCGCCAAGGGCGCCTTCGATTTCGTCGCCAAGCCGCTCGATGGCGAAGTTCTGAAGATCATTATCGACCGCGCCGTGCGGATGCATGCGCTGGAAGAGGAAAACAAGCAGTTGCGCGAGCAGTCCGCCCGCGCCACCGACGGATTGGTTTTCGGATCCGAAAAAATGGCCCAGATCGCGCAAATCCTCAATCGCGTGGGACCGATGGATGTCAGCGTGCTGCTGATTGGGGAAACCGGGACAGGCAAGGAAGTTCTGGCCAAGGCGCTGCACCGGCTTTCTCCCCGCAGCGCGCAGCCCTTCATCGCCATCAATTGCGCCTCCATCCCGGAAAACCTTCTGGAAAGCGAGCTTTTCGGGCACGAAAAAGGCGCCTTCACCGGCGCGGTAAAAAGAACTCACGGAAAGTTCGAGCTTGCGGATAACGGAACGCTGTTCCTGGATGAAATCGGCGATATGCCGCTTCCGCTACAGGCCAAATTGCTGCGGTTTCTGCAGGAGCGGCGGCTGGAGCGCGTGGGCGGGCGCGAGTCGATCACCGTGAATGTCCGGTTGATCACGGCGACCAATCAGAAGCTGGAAAAATTGATTGCCGAAGGCCGCTTCCGGGAAGACCTTTATTATCGCATCAACGATGTGCGCATCGACCTGCCCACCCTGCGCGAACGCGAAGGCGATCCGGTGTTGTTGGCACAGTATTTCCTCAACGGCTTCAATAAATCCTATTCCAAGCATATTTCCGGATTCACCGAGGATGCCTTGGCGGCGCTGTCGGTTCACCCCTGGCCCGGCAATGTCCGGGAACTGGAAAACCGCGTGAAGCGCGCGGTGATCATGGCCGAAAACAAGCGCATCACCGCGCAGGATCTGGACCTGGGCGACGTCAAGGTCGGCGACCGCGACCTCAATCTCCGCAAGGAAGTGGCGAAAGTGGAAAAGCGGCTTGCCGCCGAAGCCCTGGCGCTTTCCGATGGAAATATTTCCAAGGCCGCCAAGCTTTTGGGCGTCAGCCGGCCGCATTTTTACAGTCTGATCGGCCACAACGAATAGAATATCAGCGAG
>DATEIA010000131.1:0-4656 GCA_035279305.1 Rhizomicrobium sp. | reverse complement strand
CTGGTGAAAGCGCCGCCGGGTGAGAAACCCGCCTGCCGCGCGCGACGCGAAAAGGTAGCGATTGTTCTTGTCATGCTTGGGCACGAAAGCCGGGCGCACCGCCAGATAGGCGTCCAGGCCCGCGCGCGCGGCGGGACTGAGCGGGGAAAGCCGCTCCTTTTGGCCCTTGCCGGTGACGCGGATGAATTCGCCCTTCCCGGCTACCGCCGCCAAACGCATCCCCGCCAGCTCCGAAACCCGCAAGCCCCCACCATAGAGCATCTCCACGATCAGGCTCAGCCGCAGGCCTTCGGGCGATGTGTCTTGCGCGGCCATTTGCAGCATCGCCTCCACATCCTCGCCGGACAGTATCTTGGGCAAGGGCCGGCGGGCCTGGGGGGCGGCGATGGTCTGGGTGGGATCGTCGCCGCGCAACCCTTCCGTATACAGAAAGCCATAAAATTGGCGCAGCGCCGAAAGCTTGCGCGCCTGGGTGGAGGCCGCCAGCCCCGAAGACGACAGGCCGGCGAGAAAGGCGCGCACATCCTCGCGGCCGGCCTTGGCCGGATCGCCCCCCTTGCCGCCGAGATGTCCGGAAAAATCCACCAGATCGCGGCGATAGGCGGCCAGGGTATTGGCACCCGCGCCGCGCTCCGCGCTCATCATATCGAGGAAAGTCTCGATCAGATGCAGCGAGCCGGTTTGAGTCTGGCGGCGCCCTCCGGTCGATTTTTGGCTGAGGCGAGTCATGCACGGCAGGTGTATCATGTCCCGCGGCTTTTGCCGCAAAGCCGCGCTACTAAAAAAAACACCTTTGGTGTATCGCAATGCCATGAGCTTGGCCAAGACCGTAACGCTGGTTGGGATGATGGGAGCGGGCAAAACCTCCATCGGCAAGCGCCTGGCCGTGCGCCTGGACGTGCCCTTTGCCGATGCCGATCACGAAATAGAGGAAGCGGCAGGCATGAGTGTGGCGGAAATCTTCGCCAAATATGGCGAACCCGAATTCCGCCGGCTGGAACGCAACGTCATTGCCCGTCTGTTGCATGACAAAAGCTTGGTGCTGGCCACCGGCGGCGGCGCCTGGATGGACGAGACCACGCGCGCCACCATGAAAAGCCAGGCCTTTTCCATCTGGCTCCGGGCGCCGGTGGACATCCTGCTGGGACGGGTCCGCAAGCGCCAGGAACATGAGCAGGCGCGCCCCCTGCTGAACAATGGCGATATGCGCGGCACCCTGGAAAAGCTGCTGCTGGCGCGCGAGCCGGTCTATGCCCTGGCCGACATGGTGCTGGATTCCGGTGATGAACCGCATGGCGTGCTGGTCGACAAGATCGTTGCCGCCCTGGCGGCTCATAAGCTATGCGGAGAGCCATGAGCGACCCCACGTCAGAGAACAAAGTCACCGTCGGACTGGACAGCCGTGCCTATGACATTCATGTCGGCGCGGGACTTTTGGCGCGTGCCGGCGCCTTGTTGAAACCGCTGATCTCCAAAAACGGGTCTGCGGTGCCGGTGGTCACCGACAGTCATGTCGCCGAGCTTCATTTGCCGCACTTGCTGGAGAATTTGCGTCAGGCCGGGATCGACGCGCGCGCCATTGTGATGCCGCCGGGCGAGGTCAGCAAAAGTTTCGCGGGGCTGGAAAGACTGTCGGGCGCCCTGCTGGATATGGAGATCGACCGCAAGGGCCTGGTGATCGCGCTGGGCGGCGGGGTGATCGGCGACCTTACCGGCTTTGCCGCCGGCGTGCTCAAGCGCGGTGTCGCCTTTGCCCAGATTCCCACCACCCTTCTGGCACAAGTGGATTCCTCGGTCGGGGGCAAAACCGCGATCAACGCCGCCCAAGGCAAGAACCTGATCGGCCTGTTCCACCAGCCGCGCCTGGTGATCGCCGACACCGCTCTGCTCAAGACCTTGCCGAAACGCGAATTGCTGGCCGGCTATGCCGAAGTGGTCAAGTATGGCGCGCTGGGCGACGTTCCATTCTTCGAATGGCTAGAGGGAAATGGCGCCAAGGCGCTGGGCGGCGATGAAAGCGCCATGGTCAAAGCGGTGGCCCATTCGTGCAAGATGAAGGCCGACATCGTGGCGCGCGACGAACGCGAAACCGGCGATCGCGCCCTGCTCAATCTCGGCCATACCTTCGGCCATGCGCTCGAGGCCGCCACGGGATTCTCCGGCCGCTTGATTCACGGCGAAGCTGTCGCCATCGGCATGGCGCTGGCGTTCCGCCTGTCGGTCCGGCTGGGCCTGTGCCCCGGCCAGGATGCGGAGCGTTTCGTGCGCCATCTCCAGGCCACCGGACTGCCCTCGGCCATTGGCGACATCACGGGCGCACGGCCCGGCGCCGGCGAGCTGATCCGGCACATGGCCCATGACAAGAAGGTGACGGACGGCCAGATGACCTTCATCCTGCTGAAGGGGCTGGGAAAGGCCTTTGTCACCCGCGATGTGCCGCTGGAAGCGGTAAAAGCCGTCCTGAGTTAGCGTCCCGATTTTCGAAATTCGCAAGATTTTTATCGGCTCCGGGCGAACTTCGAAACCGCGACATGAGCGGAAAAAACGCGCTATGATCCCGGTTCTCCCATAAAGGCCCTGTCCCGAGATGCTTGCTTACACCGTCGCCGGAAGATGAGTTCCACCATCGTCGATCTGCTGCTGGCGGTCTTCCTCCTTGCCGCAAATGCGTTCTTCGTCGCCGCCGAGTTCGCGCTGGTGAAAGCGCGCGGTTTCCGCATCGATGCCCTTGCCGGGGAAAATCAATTCGGCGCGCGGCTGGTGCAGAAGATCCTGGGCGGTATCGAAGCACATCTGGCTTGCTGTCAGCTCGGCATTACCATGGCCTCGCTGGGCCTGGGCTGGGTCGGCGAACCCACGGTCGCGGCGCTGCTGAAGCCGGCGCTCGATCCTCTCCACATGTCCGCGCCGGTGTTGCACGTCACCTCCTTCATCGTCGGCTTTCTGGTCTTCTCGTCGCTGCACATCGTGCTGGGCGAACAGGTTCCCAAGACGCTTGCGATCCGCGAACCCGAACCCGTGGCGCTGTGGATCGCCTATCCGCTCCGCGCCACCTTCCTGCTCTTCTATCCGCTGAACTGGGTGCTTAACACGGTCTCGCGCTCGATCCTCGCCATGCTGGGCGTCAAGGAAGCGCCGCATCATGACGTCCTGACCGACACCGAAATCGAGGGACTGGTCGAGGTTTCGGCCGAACACGGCAAGATGGGCGTCGGACAGGCCGAATATATCCAGAATGTCTTCCGGTTCGGGGAGATGAAAGTGTCCGATGTGATGGTCCACCGCACCGAAATGTTTACCATCAACGCCGATGACCCGTCGGCGGAAATTCTGACCGCGATACTCAAGGCCGGCTATACCCGCATCCCGCTGTGGCGCGATACCCCCGACAATGTCATAGGCGTCCTGCATGCGACACACCTGGCTCAGGCGTTGCTGGAGAAGGGCGATATTGCCAAGGTGGACATAGCAGCCTTGGCGAGCGAGCCATGGTTCGTGCCCGACACCACCGCCCTGGAGGAACAACTCAACGCCTTCCGCGAGCGGCGTACCCATTTGGCGCTGGTCGTGGATGAATATGGTGCGCTGATGGGGTTGGTGACGCCGGGCGACATATTGTCGGAAATTCTCGGTGAGATGCCCGATGAGCTTCGGACCAAAGCGCGGCCGAATGTGCGCTCCAGGCCGGACGGATCTTATCTCGTCGACGGTACGGTTCCGGTGCGCGACCTCAACCGCGAACTCGACTGGGCGCTGCCGGAAGATGACGCCACCACCGTGGCCGGGCTGGTGATCGCCCAATCGGGAACCATTCCCGAAACCGGGCAGCGCTTCGCCTTTTTTGGCTATACCTTCGAGATCATGCGCCGCCATCGCAACCAGATCACGGCGCTGCGGATTATCCCGCCCCGGAGCGGCGGCCAGGCGAGCATGGCAATTAAGTAGCCGGCGTCCTTGCCTCGGCCGGCGTAAGAGCCGACAGCGACAAAGCATGGACCGGGCCGGCGAGCTCGTCCTTCAGCGCCGCATAGACACGGCGCTGGCGTTCCACCCGCGAGACCCCGTCGAAAGCCGCCGCCACGATCCTGACGTGGAAATGAGTCTCGCCCTGGCTGCCATCCTCGCGCATGGCGCCGGCATGGCCGGCATGGCGGGCGCTTTCGTCCCGCACCTCCAACGCGATAGGCGCGAATGTGGCGGTTAATTTGTCCCGAATGACGGCAGCGACAGTCATATTCGCGAACTTCTCCCGCCCGGTGCGAATGTCAAGCAATAGGTTTTCTTGTCTTTTACGCTTTGGACCCCATAATCCAAAGCATGGCCGCTCCCCGCACCTCGCGTTTCAAAAGCGATATCCGGATCAAGCCGGACAAAGCTCGCAAGCCCGAGCCTGAGACCCGCATGTGCGAGGCGCCGGATTGTATCAAAGCCGGCAACTGCCGCGTCGCCAAGTCGCCTAAAAATCTGACGGAATATTTCTGGTACTGTTCCGCCCATGCCCGCGTCCATAACGAGGCCTGGGATTTCTTCAAGGATATGGGTGACGACGATATTCAGCGGTTCCGCGAGGAAGCGCTGACCGGCCATCGCCCGACTTGGCCCCTGGGCAAGCGCGGCGCCAGGGCGCGGATGGGCCAGACCCCGCTGGGCGGCGTG
>DATEIA010000130.1:0-3850 GCA_035279305.1 Rhizomicrobium sp. | reverse complement strand
TGGAGTTTGAGGTGTTCAGAACCGCCGGCTGATGCCTGTCGGGGCAAATCGGCTTGTCCTCTGCCATGCGGCGGAGGTTGTTAACGCTGTCAGCAGGGTTATCGTGGTTCGCGCAACCCTTGAAGACATGATTATAACTATCTGAAAAATAATCGGACTCTCAGATATCCACAGCCGCATAGAGCGCGTTGTCCTGGATGAATTCCCGGCGGGGCTCGACCACATCGCCCATCAGCTTGGCGAAGAGTTCGCCGGCCTCGTCGGCATGCTGGACCTTCACCACCAGCAGGGAACGGGCGTTTTCGTCCAGGGTGGTTTCCCACAACTGCTCGGGGTTCATCTCTCCCAGGCCCTTGTAGCGCTGCAGGGCAAGGCCCTTGCGGCCCCATTCGAAGATCGCTTCCAGCAGCTCGGACGGGGAGCGGATTTCCCGCGTTTCCTCCTTGCGCTTCAGGGTGCCGGCCTTGAGGTAGGTGGTCTGCAGTTCGGCTGCCATCTTGTCCAGGCGGCGGGCGTCGGCGCTGGCGATCACCGCCCCGTCGATCGCCACGGCCTCGCGCACCCCGCGCACGTCGCGCCAGAATTTCAGGCCGCCATCGCTGGTCGGTTCGCCATGCCAGCCGCGTTCATATTCCTCGGACAGGGTGTCGAGGCGCTGGGCGATATATTTGGCGGCGTCGGCTGCCTTGGCCGCATCGGACAGGATTTCCGGGTTCATCGCGCCGGAGATTGCCGCCTGTTCCAGGACAAAGCGGGGATAGTGGCGGGGGAAGTTGTTCAAGGCCGCCACCGCCTGGCGGGCATGGGCGATCAGCTCGTCCAGATGGGCGCCGCTGATGGCCTCGCCGCTGTGCAGGTTGAGAGTCGCGCCCGCGGCGCCCTCGGCGATCAGGTGATCCTGAAGCTCGGGTTCGTCTTTGAGATAGCGCTCCGACTTGCCCCTGGTGGCTTTGTAGAGTGGCGGCTGGGCGATGAAGATGTGGCCGCGTTCGATCAGCTCCGGCATCTGGCGATAGAAGAAGGTCAGCAGCAGGGTGCGGATATGGGCGCCGTCGACATCGGCGTCGGTCATGATGATGATCTTATGGTAGCGCAGCTTGTCGGCGTTGAATTCCTCGCGCCCGATGCCGGTGCCCAGGGCGGTGATCAGGTTCACGATCGCCTCGCTGGACAGCATCTTGTCGAAGCGGGCGCGCTCGATGTTCAGGATCTTGCCGCGCAACGGCAGCACCGCCTGATTGGCGCGGTTGCGGCCCTGCTTGGCGCTGCCACCCGCCGAGTCACCCTCGACGATGAAGATTTCGCACTTGGCGGGATCGCGTTCCTGGCAATCGGCCAGCTTGCCGGGCAGCGACGCGCCGTCCAGCGCGCCCTTGCGGCGGGTGAGTTCGCGCGCCTTGCGGGCGGCTTCGCGGGCGGCGGCGGCCTCCACCACCTTGCCGACCACGGTTTTGGCTTCGCTGGGATGCTGTTCGAACCAGGCGCCCAATTGATCGATCAAGGCGCCTTCCACAATGGGGCGCACTTCCGACGAGACCAGCTTGTCCTTGGTCTGGGACGAGAATTTGGGATCGGGCACCTTGACCGACAGCACGCAGGTCAAGCCTTCGCGGCAATCATCGCCGGTCAGCGCCACTTTGTCCTTTTTGGCTTGGGGCATGTCCTCGGCATATTTGGTCACCACCCGCGTCAGCCCGGCGCGGAAACCGGCGACATGGGTGCCGCCGTCGCGCTGGGGGATGTTGTTGGTGAAGGCCAGGGTGCTTTCGTGATAGCTGTCGTTCCAGGTCAGGGCGATCTCCACCGTGACGCCGTCCTTTTCCGCCACGATCATCACCGGGGCCGGGATCAGGGGCTGCTTGGCGCGGTCGAGATATTCCACGAATGCCTTCAACCCGCCTTCATAGTGCAGGACGGTTTCCTTGACCTCGACCCCGCGTTTGTCGGTCAGCGCGACATAGATGCCGGAATTCAGGAAGGCCAGTTCGCGCAGCCGGTGCTCCAGGGTGGCATAGTCGAACTCGGTCTTGGTGAAGGTCTGGGGTGAGGGCAGGAAGGTGACTTCGGTGCCCTTCTTGGCTTTTCCATTTTCCAGGGGGCCGTCGCCGACGATCTTGAGCGGCGCCACGGGATCGCCGTGGCGGAACTGCATGTAATGTTCCTTGCCGCCCCGCCAGATACGCAGATCGAGGAATTCCGACAGCGCATTGACCACCGACACGCCCACGCCATGCAGGCCGCCGGAGACCTTGTAGGCGTTCTCGTCGAACTTACCGCCGGCATGCAGCTGGGTCATGATGACTTCCGCCGCCGAGACGCCTTCATCCTTGTGGATGTCGGTGGGAATGCCGCGGCCATTGTCGCGCACGGTGCAGGAGCCGTCCGGGTTCAGCACCACATCGATGCGGTTGGCATGACCGGCCAGCGCCTCGTCCACGGCATTGTCGACGACCTCGTACACCATGTGATGCAGGCCCGAGCCGTCATCGGTGTCGCCGATATACATGCCGGGCCGCTTGCGCACCGCATCCAGACCCTTCAGCACCTTGATGCTGTCGGCGTCGTAAGTGTTCATATTAGGTTCTGACATCTAATTCACCATGATCAGGGCGCCGGCGCCGGCCATGACCGCGCCCGCTCCCTTGTTGATCCGCTTGCGCGCTTTGCGGCTGGCGACGAAGCGGGAAAATTGGGCCGCCAAAGCGGCGTAACCCAGCGTGATGGCCGGGATCAGCACACAAGTGGCGGCGAAGAGTTGCAGATAGCCGATAAGGTTCAGTTCACGCGGATTGACCGCGACCGGCAGCAGGGCGACAAAAAAGGCGATTGCTTTGGGATTGCCCAAGGTCAGGCCCAGATAGGCCAGAAAGCCGCGGCTTACGCTTTGCGGTACCGCCTGGGCATCTTCCGACACGTCCGCCGTCCAATATTTGTAGCCGAGATAGAGCAGATACAAGGCCCCGGCGATCTTCACGACAAGGAACCATTGTCCCATGGCTTTGGCCACCATGGCCAAGCCGAAGGCCGACAGGGTCATCAAGACTAGGTCGCCCACCAAAATGCCGAGGCTGCACGGAACCGCCGACCGGAAACCACTGCCCAACGCGCGCGCCACAATGGCGATCACAGCGGGGCCCGGTGTGGCGATGGCGATCGCGTACAGACCGCAATAGAGCAGGTAACTGTGCCACGCGATCATGCCGCGCCCCCTTGGGCATGGAAGACACCATCACGCACGTCGAAAATTTCAGCTCGTGCGCCGTCGAACAAAGACAGGTCCGTGCCGGTCATCCAGGCCTGGGCGGACAGGCTGTGAATTTCCTCGAACAAAGCGGCGCGGCGGACCTTATCCAGATGGGCGGCAATTTCGTCCAACAGCAGAATGGGCGCCAATCCCTCGCGCGCCCGCGACAATTCGCGTGCGTCCGCCAGCATGATGGAGATCAGCAGCGCCTTTTGCTCGCCGGTGGAGCAATCGCGGGCGTCGGCGCGCTTGGCGGTATGGCGGACGTGAAGATCGGTGGTGTGGGGCCCCGCCAGGGTGCGGCCGGCCTCGGCATCGCGCAGGCGGCTGGCGGCGAATGCCGCGCGCAGTGCGTCGGCGCTGGAAAGATGAAGTTCGTCGCTCAACCCCAGCGCGGCGGCGGGGAACAGCGTGCCCTCGCGTTCCGCCAGGGCGCCGGACAATTTTTCCACCGTGGCGGCGCGGGCTTGGGCCATCTGGATTCCGGCCTCGGCCATTTCATGTTCCAGCCCGTCCAGCCAGGCGGGATCGCGCGGGCCGTATTTGAGCAGCCGGGCGCGTTCGCGCATCGCGGTCTCGTAGCGGGTGGCGGCGCGGGCATGGCCT
>DATEIA010000129.1:0-7889 GCA_035279305.1 Rhizomicrobium sp. | reverse complement strand
CGCTATTCTTTCAGGCAGCGAGAGGTTTCAGTTGGATGGCCCACACTCCGGTGGGCCATGACAGTTGGGATTATGCGAGCGGCAGCGGCAAACTCGCTCCGACCGACTAACAAGCTGCTCCGTGGATGGGTAGATGGATGGCCGGGTCAAGCCCGGCCATGGACAAACTCCAGCAACACTTTTGCCGCCCGCAATGACGGCGCCTCGCCGTCCTCGCCCAGCAAGTGGCCGAATTCCTTCATCGCCTCCACTTGTGCTTCGCGCGCCGAAGCATCGGTAAACAGCTTCGCCACCGCCAAGGCCAAATTCTCCGGCGTGGCGCGCGATTGCAGAAATTCCGGCACCGCCTCGCGGCCCAAAAGAATATTGATCAGGGTGATGTGGGTCACCGTCATCAAAAATTTGGACAGGAAATAGGTCAGCCCGCCCACACGATAGCCCACCACCATGGGGGTATGCGCCAGCGCCAGTTCCGCCGTCACGGTGCCCGAGGCCGCCAGCGCCACATCGCACGCCTCGAAGGCGGCATATTTGTCGGCCTCGCCTTCCAAGATATGCAGCGGCGTCGGCCAGTCCGCGGTTGCCGCGCGCACTTTTGCCGCCACATGCGGCACGGTGGGCAGCACCGTCACCAGGCCTGGAAGGATACCGGCCAGCAAAGTCACCGCGCCATAAAACACCGGCAAAATGAATCGTATCTCGCTGGTGCGGCTGCCTGGCAAGACCGCCAGCAATGGCGCCTCCGGCGAAATCCCCAGCCGGGCGCGCAGCGCACCGCCGCCGGTGACCTTGGCCGCCCGCTCGATCACCGGATGGCCGACAAAGGCGGCCTTCAAACCGTACTTCTCAAAAAACGCCACCTCGAAAGGAAACAGCGCCAGCACCAGATCGAAATAGCTCGCCATCGCCTTGGCGCGATAGGCGCGCGACGCCCAGACCTGGGGCGCGACATAATCCACTGTCCTAATCGCGGGATCGCGTTTTTTGATCGCGCGCGCCACGCGGTGGGTGAAATCGGGACTGTCGATCACCACCACCACATCCGGCTTGGTGCGAACCGCGAAATCCACCGCCTGTTTCACCCGGCGCAGAATGGCGGGAATGGCCGGAACCACCTCGCGCAGACCCATCACCGCGGTGTCGTTCAGCGGATACAGGCTCTCCAATCCCTCGCGCGCCATCGCCAGCCCGCCAACGCCTGTGAACCGCACGCGATCGCCGGCCAATTGCTTGAGGCCAGCCATCAGTTGCGCGCCCAGCGCATCGCCTGACGGTTCGCCACAAACAAGCATAAGATTCAACTTCTTTGTTTGCGCGTCCGCACGGTTCACGGCTTCATGCCAATCACGAACAGGCCCAGCCGGTCGGCCTCCGCCGCCACCGCCGCCTTGTCCAGGATCAGGGCGCTGCCGGCCTCCACCGCGATACCGGCCAGGAAGGCGGCATGGGCATTCTGCACCGTCTGCACGCCAACCACCGGCATATCGGTCTTGGCGTCCTGAAGCGGTTTCAGCGCCTTGGCCAGCACGCCACGCTTTTTCGCACGTGTGCCGCGCAGGCTTTCGCGCAAAACGGGGATGCGCAACAGCATGGCATCGGTGCCTTCCGCCGCTTCCACCGCCAAGGGTAGGCCATCGCACACCACCGCCGCCTGGCCCACATCCAGCGCGCCCAGAGCATGGACGATCTTGAAAGCCCTTGCGATGTCAGCGCGATGTTCGGCGTCCGGCGCGATCTTGCCCAGCACGCCTTCCTGTGCCACCAGCGCGGGCGCGGCCTGGGCAACACTGATGGCGGTCAATCCCGCATCCTCGCAGATGCCCACGATAAAGCGCAGCAGCGCATCATCGCCCTGCTTGGCCGCCGCGATCGCCTTGGGCAACAGCAGCATGCCCTTGGCATCCAGTTTCATTTCGTTGAATTTGGGCCGGTCCACCCGCCCGCACAGCAACACCTCCTGCACGCCATGGTCCTTGAAGGCCTTGATGATACGCCCCGGTTCGCCCGGCGAGAGAAACTCATGATGAAACGCGTTGGTCCAATCCTCGATGAAACTGCCCAGCAGCGCCACGACATAGATCTCGCGGCCTGCCGCCTTGGCCGCCTGGGCGACCGCGCGCGGCAGCTCACCCCCGCCGGCGATCAGGCCCAAGGTACTCAAGCTGCGTCTCCGCCGCGCCGCCGCGCCAAGCACAATTGCTGTTTGGAGTCGGCCAGGATGAAATCCACCATCTCGCCGACTTCCGCCACATTAGGATATTTCGCTTTGGCGGTGCGGGCGCGATCCGTCACGCTGCCGCCTTCGCCGTAAAACACCGAACGGAATGTCGCGCGCAGGACGTTGATGGTGTCGCGGGAAAGTCCGCGCCGCTTGAGCCCGATCAGGTTGAGTCCCGCCAGTTCCACATGATCGCCGAACGCCATGGCATAGGGGATCACATCGCGGTTGACGCCGGTCAGCCCGCCGATCATGGCACCCTTGCCGACCCGGCAGAATTGCTGGACCGCCGCCAGCCCGCCAAAAATCACGCCGTCGCCGATCTCTACATGCCCGCCCAGCGCCACAGAATTGGCGAAGGTGACGCCCTCGCCCACCAGACAATCGTGCCCGACATGGGAATTGGCCATGAAATAGCCGCGGACGCCGACCTTGGTAAGCCCGCCGCCCTTGCCGCTGCCCACATGCATCGAAACCATTTCGCGCAACACGCAATCGGCGCCGATCTCCAGCCGTCCGCCGGCGAAATCATTGCCGCGGATCTGGGCATCGCCCCCCACCGCCACGCCGGGATAGAGATCGCAGCGCGCGCCGATGCGGGTGACGCCGGTCACCGAAACATGCGAGCGCAGCCGCACGCCCTCTTCCAGGATCGCGCGGGGGCCGATATGGCAAAAAGGTCCGATTTCGGCACCAGCACCGATCACCGCGCCGTCTTCCACCACCGCGGTGGGATGCACGCTCATCCGGAGGCGCCGTCATGGATCATGGCGCTGAACTCCGCTTCGGCGCAAAGCGTGTCGCCGACAAAAGCCTGGCCTTCGAACTTCCACACCGGGCCGCGCTGCGCCAGCTTCTTGACCGGCATGCGCAGCAGATCGCCGGGTACCACCGGTTTGCGAAACCGTGCCTTCTCGATGGTGAGAAAATAGACCGCCGGTCCCGTCTTTCCGCTGACGCTGTGCACCACCAGCGCGCCCGCGGTCTGCGCCATGGCCTCGACGATCAAAACGCCCGGCATCACCGCCCGCTCGGGAAAATGCCCCATGAAATAGGGCTCGTTGATGCTCACCGCCTTGTAACCGGTGGCGCTTTCGCGCGGCACGATGTCGGCCAGCTTTTCCACCAGCAGCATCGGCGGGCGGTGCGGCAGAAGCTGCTTGATCTGCTCGACGTCCAATATGGCACTGTCAGTCATTGTCGTTCTGCTTGCGAGGCTTGGCCAATCGCGCCAGCGCGTGAATCTCCCGGGCCCATTCTCTTACAGGTTTCGCGGGCGCCCCGCCATAATCCTGCCCGCCCTCCAGGAAGAAAGCGGAGCCGGTTCCGGCGCGCGCGCCCATCCGCGCCTTGGCGCCGACCCGTGTGTGATCGCCCAGACCGACCTGGCCGGCCAGCACCACGCCGTCCTCGAGCACCACGCTCCCCGCAAGTCCGGTCTGGCCCGCGATCACACAACGGCGCCCGATCTGGCAGTTGTGGCCGATCATCACCAGATTATCGAGTTTGCTGCCTTCGCCGATCACGGTATCGCCCAGGGCGCCGCGGTCGATGGTGGTGGCCGATCCGATCTCGACATCGTCCTGCACAATGACGCGGCCCAGTTGGGGAATCTTGAGATAATCCTCGCCGGTGGTGGCGAAACCGAAACCGGGCTGGCCGATATGGGCCCCGGGCAGGATGGTGACGCGGTCGCCGATATAGGCATGGCTGATGGTGACGCCGGCGCCGATCTCGCAATGACGCCCGACCGCGACACCGGGGCCGATCACCGTGCCGGGCCCCAGTCTTGTGCCGTCGCCGATTTCCGCTCCGGGCGCGATGACCACATGGGGGGCGATCTCGACATCGCGGCCGATCTTGGCATCGGCGGAAATCGCGCCGGTCTGCGGCCAGCGCGGCTGGGAATGTTCCGGATAGAAAAGCGCGGCGATGGCCGCGAAGGCACGGCCGACCGAAGTCACTTCCACGACCGTCATTCCGGCTGGGGCGGCTGAACACTTGCCGCCTTTTCCCGAAGACGGCACCAGGCAGAGACCGGCCTTTGAGGCCGCAAAGCTGTCGCGCAATCCGCGCGCGCCGGAATAGAAGGCCACATGGCGCGGGCCCGCGCCGCCCAGATCGGCAAGATCGTACAGCAGCTGCGCGCCGTCGCTTCCGGGAGGGCGCGCGATACCGGTTTTTTCGCAAATCTGCGCCAGCGAGAAGGGCCCAAGATTTTTGAAAAAACGGGGATCGGCCATCTGGGACCTTTGGCGCCGGCGCTATTTCTTGGGCGCCGAGGGCGGCGGCGCGTTGAGATTGACCTTGATCGCCGGCAGCTTCTGGTTTAGCCGGTTGATGGCCTCACCGGTGATGTCGAAACCCGACGTATTGGCGAACACCACCGCCTGCTTGTCCAGCACCAGATTGGCGCCGCGTTCCTTCACCAGCTGCTGCAGGATCGGGCCCAAGGTCAGTTCCATGGTCTGGCGGGCCTGGCCAAAACCGGCCTTGAGCTGCTCGTCCTTGCGCTGGGCGGCGCTCTGCAGCGACCGCTCCTTGGCCTGGAAGGCCTCAAGCCGCTTTTGCTTCACATCGGGCGCCAAGATCGCCACCTGCTGTTGCAGCGCCCGGCCTTCGGCCTGCAGCGCCCGGCCCTGGCCCTGCAGATCGGCCTTGGCCTGATTGGCATAGGCCTGCATCTGGCGGGCGATGTCCTGGCCGACCTTGGAGAATTGCAGGATGGCGGCGCGGTCCAGCACCACGATCTTGGCTTGGGGCGGATCGGCCAGCACGGGCGTAACCGATAGAGCGAGAGCCGCGAATGCGAGCTTCAAAGTGGTTCTGGTCATCTTACTACCCTCCGGTGGCAGTGCTGAAGTGAATGATCTGGGGACGGTCATAATAGGTTTTCATATAAGGCAGGCCTAGGTCGATCTGAACCGGGCCGAACGGCGATTTCCAGCTGACGCTGATGCCGGCCGAGCCGCGGAAGGCCAGATTGTCCTTCACACAGGTGCCGATACCGGAAAATTGCGCCCCGGTGCATTGGCGGAAGCCGCTGAGATTGTCCAGCCGGCCCATGGTGCCGAAATCGGTGAACAGCGAAAGCCCCACGCCATAGCTCTCGGGCAACAGCGAGGGAAAACGCATCTGCGCGCTGCCGATGGCGCGCACCGTGCCGCCCAAGGCGCCGGTATTGCTGGTGGCGACGATGTCGCGCGGACCGATGCCCGCCAGCGAGAAGCCGCGGAAGGTATCGCCGCCGTCGAAGAATCGCTCGTTGAACGGCACCAGCGCGCCGTCATAACCGGTGATATAGCCCAGCTTCGCGCTCAGGCTCGCCACGATCGCGCCATCCAGCATAGGCGTATAGGTGGCGGCGGTGGCTTCGGTTTTCGTGAATTTCAGATTGCCGCCGAATCCGGAAAATTGCTGCGAGAAAGAGAAAGTCGATCCCGTGGTCGGTTTGCGAAAATCGTCCAGGTCGGCATAGGAATAGGTGAAGCCCAGGATCGAGCCGTATAGCGAGCCCGCCGCCAGTTGAACATCCAGCGGCGCGCCGGCATAGGGGCGCACTTCCTCGATCTTATATTGGTAGCTCAGCGACACCGTACTGAATTCGGAAATCGGGAAGCCCATCCGCAAGGTCGCCCCGACCGTGTTGCTCTGGAAGGTCGCCTGATCGAAATTGGTCTGGCTCTGATAGATATCGAATCCGGCCGCCAGCTCCCGGTCCAGGAAATAGGGTTCGGTGAAGCTGAATATCGCCTGCTTGGTGATGTAGGAGGCTTGCAGCGACACCCGTAGCGACTGGCCGCGCCCGAACCAGTTGGTGTCGGTATAGCTGACTTCGCCGAGCAACGAGGTGTAGGAGGAATAGCCCAGCCCCACCTGCAGCGAGGCGGTCGACTGTTCTTCGACATTGACGGTCAGGTTGGTGCGGTCGGGCTGGCTGCCGGGTACATTCTTGACGTCCACGGACTTGAAGAAACCCAGGCTGCGGATGCGGGTGCGCGAACGATCGATCAACACGCGGTTGAAGGCGTCGCCTTCCTGCAGGCGGAACTGGCGGCGGATGATCTTGTCCAGGGTACGGGTGTTGCCCGCGATATTGATCTTTTCGATATAGACGCGCGGGCCCTGGACGATCTCAAAGCCCAGGTCGATGGTCTTGGTCTTGGGGTTGCGCTTGAGGCGGGGGCGGACGTCGGCAAAGGCATAGCCCTTGGTGCCGGCGGCGTTGGTCAGCGCCTCGATCGCCTTTTGCACCTGGTCCTGGGAATATATCTCGCCTTTTTTCACATCCACCAGCGGACGCAGCTGGGAGGCGGGCAGTTCGGCGATCTTGGAATCGATAGCGATTTCGCCGAAACGATAGCGGACGCCCTCCTCCACCGTGAAATTGATGTAGAAGCTCTCGCGGTCCGGGGTGAGCTGCGCCACCGCGCTCAGCACCTTGAAGTCGGCATAGCCGCGATTGATGTAATAACGGCGCAGCGACTCGCGGTCGAATTGCAGCCGGTCGGGATCGTAATTGTCGTTAGAGGCGAGGAATTTCCACCAGCGGCTTTCTTCGGTGGCGACCTGGCCTCTCAAAGTGTCGCTGTCATAGACCTTGTTGCCGATGAAATTGATTTTGCTGACCCCGGTGGTGGGACCGTCGGTGATCGAGAAGATCAAATCGACGCGGTTCTGGGGGCGCTGGATGATCTGCGGATCGACGCGGGCGGCGAATTTGCCGTGGCGGCGATAGAGTTCGATGATGCGCTGGACATCGGTCTGGACCTTGGCGCGGGTGAAGACGGCGCGCGGCTTGATCTGGACTTCCTTGGTGAGGTCCTTGTCCGAGACCTTGGAATTGCCCTCGAACACCACCTGGTTGACGATGGGGTTCTCGGTGACGCGGATGGTCAAGGTGCCGGTGGCGCCGTCGAAGCTGGTCTTGACGTCGGAAAACAGCCCGGTCGCGGTCAGCGCCTTCAGCGCCGCGTCGACATCGGCGGCGGTGTAATTGTCGCCTTCGCGCACCCCAACATAGGTAAGCACGGTCCCGGCTTCGACCCGCTGGGTGCCGCGCACGACGATATGCTGGATGATCCTGGACGCTTCGGCGGCGGGGGCCGCCAATTGCCCCGCCGGATTGGCGGCGGCGGCGGCATCGGCATTGCTGGGCGCCTGCTGGTTCAGTTGCTTGGCGCGATCGGCGGCGCCGGGCCTCAGTTGGGCCCAAGCAGAATTGGCGGGCATGGACGCCAGCGCCAAACAGACACTCGCGGAGGTCGCGCGCAACAACCTGCTTCTAAGGCGCAAGATCCGCATCCCGGTTTTTCGCCAACTCGTCTTTTGGGGCGCAGGCTAGGCGCGGCCCGGTTTTCAGAAAAGATTCAGCCGGACCAGGTCATTCCAGGTCGTCAGGAGCATCAGCCCCAGGACCAAAACCAGCCCAAGCCGAAATCCAACGTCCTGGGCCCGCGCACCAAGCGGACGCCCCAAAACAGCCTCGCATGCATAGTACAGAAGATGCCCCCCGTCGAGGAGCGGAATCGGAAAAAGATTGGCCAACCCGATGCTTACAGAAAGTATAGCCACCAGATTGAGCAAGGCCAGAAAGCCGAAATCCGCCACCTGGCGGGTCATTTTGGCGATTCCCACCGGCCCGCTGAGCTGATCGGCCGAGGCATGGCCC
>DATEIA010000128.1:0-2530 GCA_035279305.1 Rhizomicrobium sp. | reverse complement strand
TAACGCTTGGCGCCCGGATCCTTCTTGGGATCGGCACTATAGACCCCGTCGACCTGGGTGGCCTTCAACAAAGCATTGCAGCTCATTTCAGCCGCCCGCAGCGCCGCCGCCGTGTCGGTGGTGAAAAAGGGGTTGCCGGTGCCCGCGCCAAAGATCACCACCCGGCCCTTTTCCATGTGCCGGATCGCCCGGCGCCGGATATAGGGCTCGCAGACATTGTTCATGGCGATGGCCGACTGGACGCGGCTGGCCAGCCCCACCCGCTCCAGCCCGGCTTGCAAGGCCAGGGCATTCATCACCGTGGCCAGCATGCCCATGTAATCGGCGGTGGAACGGTCGATGCCCTTGGCCGAACCGGCCAGGCCGCGAAAAATATTGCCGCCACCCACCACCATGCAGATCTGGGTGCCGGCGTGGTGGGCTTGCTTCACATCCTGGGCGATGCGGTCCACGACATCGATATCGATGCCGAAATTCCCTACGCCCATCAACGCCTCGCCGGAGACCTTGAGCAGAACCCGGCGGTATTTCGGCGTGGCGGTCATTTTACCCTCTTGCTCCGACGTAACCCTCCCCTTGAGGGAGGGTCGAAATCTTCTCAAGCAGCGCGAGAGAAGATTTCGGGGAGGGGTCAGGCCACCGGCATAGGCGTGGCATCACCCCTCCCCGAAAATGCCTTCGGCATTTTCGACCCTCCCTCAAGGGGAGGGTGAAACTCATACGCGCTTCAGCGGCCGCCCGCCATCTGGGCGACTTCGTCGGCGAAATCGCCTTGCGCCTTCTCGATGCCCTCGCCCACCTGGAAGCGGACAAAGCCCTCGATCTCGACCGGCGCGCCAAGGTCCTTGGACGCCTTTTCGATCAGCTTGGCGATCTGGGTTTCGCCGTCGATCACGAAGGTCTGCTGCATCAGCACCGTCTCTTCGTAATATTTGCGCATCCGCCCATCCATCATCTTCTCGACCACCGCTTCCGGCTTACCGGACTGCAAGGCGAGGTCCTTCTGGATGGCATATTCGCGGTCGACCACCTCCTTGGACATATGCGCCTGGGTCAGCGCCAGCGGCGCGGCGGCGGCGACATGCATGGCGAGCTGCTTGGCAAGCGCGGAAAGCTTGTCCTTATCGGCGGTGGATTTGAGGCCCACCAGAACGCCGATCTTGCCCAATTCGGGCGAAGCCGGATTGTGTACATAGGCAGCCACCACGCCGGGATTGACCGACAAAGCGGCGGTGCGCCGCACGCTCATATTCTCGCCGATCTTGGCGACCAGCTCCGTCAGTATCTGCTGCACACTGGACGAACCCATGGGTGCGGCCAACAGCTTCTCCAGATCGCCGCCTTCCTTCAGCGCCAGCCGGGAGGCGTCCTTGACGAAGCTTTTGAACTCTTCGTTGCGGGCGACGAAGTCGGTCTCGGCATTGACTTCCAGCAGCACGCCGGTGCCCGCGTCCACCGCCACGCCCACCAGGCCTTCGGCGGCGGCACGGCCGGCCTTTTTGGCCGCCTTGGAGATGCCTTTCTTGCGCAGCCAATCGATGGCGGCTTCCATATCGCCGCCCGTTTCGTTGAGGGCGTTCTTGCAATCCATCATGCCCGCGCCGGTCTTGTCGCGCAGGTCCTTCACCATGGAAGCGGTGATGTTGGCCATGTCAGTCTCCATCTGGGCCCGATCGCGCCTGCTCTTCCGCGGAAGAGGGTGAGCGCGTTCAGGCTGCATAAGTGTAACGCTTAAGCGGTCGCCGGTTCGGCTTCGCTGACCTGCGCGCCGGTGTCCACGATCTCTTCGGCGGCGCCAAGGTCGACGCCGGCGGCGGTCTGGCTTTGGCCAAGGCCGTCGATCACCGCACGGGCCGCCAGGTCGCAATACAGCGCGATGGCGCGGTCGGCGTCGTCATTGCCGGGAATCGGGAAGGCGATGCCGTCGGGATCGCTATTGGAGTCCAGCACCGCCATGACCGGAATGCCCAGCTTGCGGGCCTCGGCAATGGCGATGGCCTCCTTGTTGGTGTCGATCACGAACAGCAGGTTGGGCACGCCGCCCATTTCCTTGATGCCGCCCAGCGAGCGTTCCAGCTTGTCCTGCTCGCGCAGCAAGCCCAACAGTTCCTTCTTGGTCAGGCCGGACTCGCCGGCGCTGGTCAGCGTCTCTTCGATGGTGCGCAGGCGGCGGATCGAATGGGAGATGGTCTGCCAGTTGGTCAAAGTGCCGCCCAACCAGCGATGATTGACGTAATACTGGGCGCAACGCTTGGCGGCCGCGGCGATCGGCTCGCTGGCCTGGCGCTTGGTGCCCACGAACAGGATGCGGCCGCCGCCGGCGGCGACTTCGCGCAAAGTCACCAGGGCGCGGTGCAGCAACGGCACGGTCTGGGTGAGGTCGAGAATGTGGATGTCGTTGCGCTGCCCATAGATGTAGGACGCCATCTTCGGGTTCCAGCGCTGCTGGCGGTGGCCGAAATGGGCGCCGGACTCGAGCAGTTGGCGCATGGAAAATTCTGGCAAAGCCATAAGTTCAGTCTCCTTTACC
>DATEIA010000127.1:0-5506 GCA_035279305.1 Rhizomicrobium sp. | reverse complement strand
ATAATCCATGTCGACATGCATGTTGGTGAGGATGGCGCGCTTGGGCTTGACCCGTGCGATCCATTCCAAGGTGCGCGCCAGATGCGCGTGGCTGGGATGCGGCGTGTGGCGCAGCGCGTCCACGATCCAGCATTCCACGCCGGACAACGCCGCAAAGGCGGCTTCGTCCAGCCCATCCACATCCGGCGAATAGGCAAGCGCCCCAAAGCGAAATCCCAGGCTGCGGATGCGGCCATGGCGCTGGCCAAAGGCCGCCACCGTAACCGGCCCGCCGGAACCGGGAATATCGAACGGTGCAAAAGGCTCGTGGATCAGATGGGCATTGAGGATGGGCGGATAATCGCTGCCGGGCGGGCTCTGGAAGCAATACCCGAACTTCCGCATCACGCCCTCCAAGCCATGGTGGTCGCTCCACAAATCCACGCGGCGCTTCATGTTCATAGTGACGACCCGAAGATCGTCCAGCCCGTGCAACTGATCGGCATGGTCATGGGTAATCAGCACGCCGTCCAGCATGCCGATATTGGCGGCCAATAGTTGTTCGCGCAGGTCTGGAGACGTGTCCACCAAAACCCGCGTTTCGCCTTGCCCGCCGCGACGTGTCACCAGGATCGAACAGCGCAGCCGGCGGTTCTTGGCATTGGCGGGATCGCAAGCGCCCCAATTGGGCGCGCCATCGCCCAGGCGCGGCACACCGCCCGATGAGCCGCAACCTAATATCCTAACCTCAAGCATCGGGCGGCTCTTTATTTAATGGCGCGCTTCGCGCGCGGGGGCCCGATAAACCGCAGCCCAAAATACGAACCTCAAGACTCATGCGGGCCGCTGTACTTTGGAAAATAGGCGAAAGAAATTGTCCGTGGTCACGCGCGCCAATTCCTCCACTGTCACGCCTTTCAGCTCCGCCAGCATCTTGGCGGTATGCACCACAAAGGCGGGTTCGTTGGTCTTGCCGCGATGGGGCACGGGCGCCAGGAATGGCGCGTCCGTCTCCACCAGCAGCCGCTCCAGCGGCACGCTTTTGATGACATCGCGCAAATCGCTAGAATTCTTGAAGGTGGCGATGCCCGACACCGAAATGCAAAGACCCAGCTCTAGCGCCGCATCGGCCAGCTCCTGCGTGCCGGTGAAACAGTGGATCAAGCCGGTGAAAGCCCCCTTGCCCATCTCGTCCCGCAATAGGGCGATAGTGTCGCCGTCGGCATCGCGGGTATGGACGATCAGCGGCAGTCCGGTCTGGCGCGCGGCGGCGATATGGCTGCGGAAATTGGCCTGCTGGGCCTCGCGCGGCGCATGTTCGTAATAATAGTCCAGCCCGGTCTCGCCGATCCCTACCACCTTGGGATGGGCGGCCTCGCGGATCAGGGCGGCTTCGTCGTCCAGCAATTCCTTTTCGGATTCGTGCGGATGCACGCCGACACTGCACCAGATATTGGGAAATTTCTCCGCCACCGCGCGCACGCCGGGAAAGCGCTTCAATTCCGTGCCGATGCTGAGACAGACCCCGACCCCGGCAGCGGCGGCGCGCGCCACGACCGCCTCCAATTGGCTGGAATATTCCGGAAAATCCAGATGACAGTGGCTGTCCACCAGGAAGGGCGCGGGCAACATTACAAGCCGCCGCTCCGCGCCACGCGCGACAGATCGCGCGCCGTGGTAAGCACCACCTGGCGCGGCTCCAGATGCAGGCCAGTGGCACGCGCCAGACCTTGCTCGATCCGACCCAACAGCGCGACCCAGCGATCCAATCCCGCCGCGCCGTCATGGGCGCGGGCGCGGATACGATCCGACAGGGACTCCAGCAGGAACCCGCCGAACATTTCCAATCCGTCGCGCATGCGAAACAATTTCTCGCCCAGGGTCAGCAGCGCCAGCAGATCGGGATAACGCGCCTGGTCGATCAAACGGTCGGCTTCCTGGGCCAGGACCGCGCCGTCGCCGGTCGCCAAGGTCAGCGCCGCGCCGATGCTGCCGCCGGACAACCGCGCCAAGGAGGCGCGCTCGGCGGCGTTGATCCCGGGCAATTCCGTGGCTAGGGCCTTCTCCAAGGCTGCATTGTCCAGGGGGCGCAAATCCAGCCTTTGGCAGCGCGAGCGGATGGTGGGCAGCAAGCGTCCCGGCGTGTTGGATAGAAGCAGCAGCATCGCCCTGCCCGGCGGTTCCTCCAGCATCTTGAGCAGTGCATTGGCGGCATTGTCGTTCATGTCGTCGGCGGTATCGACAATGGCGACGCGCCAGCCGCCCGCGCCGCTGGTCATGCCGAAGAAATCCGCCAGCCTTCTGATCTCGTCCACCGACAGCACAGTCATCAGCTTGCCGGTCTTGGGATTGAGCGCGCGCTTGAGCACCAACAGCCCCGGATGGGACTGGGCCATCACTTGCCGCGACGCCGGATCCTCCCGCGGCACGGATAGATCTTCCGCGCCCGCATCGCTGGCGCCATGGGCGAGCAGATAGCGCGCGATGCGGTAGGCCAAGGTCGCCTTGCCGGTCCCGGGCGCACCGGTGATCAGCCAGGCGCTGGGCGGGCGCCCAGCCCGAAGCGCGCGCGCGGCCCGGCCCAAGACTACCTCCTGTCCCAAAAGCTCGAAACGCTCGCGGGGATGGGCAAACCCTTCGATACGGTCGCTGTCGTTTGTTTCGGATGCGGAGGAACGTCTGGCCATACCTAGTGTCGTGGTTTCGAAGTTCGCATGATCATTGATATCAGGCTCCAGGCGAACTTCGAAACCAAAACGACACTAGGATTCAATCAATTGCTAGTGTCCTTACGATCCCGAAATTCGTCCAGAGCCCAATATAGGGGGCAAGCGAATTTCGGGATCGGGACACTAGCCCTTATAGATCGAAACGGCGGCTGACGGCGGCCAAAATCGCCGCCGCAACCTGATCCTCGCTGCCGCCGGCATCGATCACCCGGCAACGCTCGGGATTGCGCCGGGCAATGTCCAGAAAGGCCTGGCGTAGCTTTTCGTGGAAATCGGCGCCGAATTTCTCGAAACGGTTCTCGGCGGCCCCTCGCGCCGCCGCCCGCTGAAGACCCAGCGTCACATCCAGGTCCAGCACCAGGGTGAGATCGGGCGCGAAATCGTCCAGCACCGCGCTGTCGATGCGCCGGATGGTTTCGCGCGGCACGCCGCGTCCCACGCCCTGATAGGCAAAGGTGGAATCGCTGAACCGGTCGGAAATCACCCAGCTTCCCGCCAGCAACGCCGGCCCGATGGTGCGCGCCACATGATCGGCCCGCGCCGCATAGGCTAGCAGTGTTTCGGTGATGGCGTCCCAGCGGCCGGGCTCGCCCTCCACCATCAGGGCGCGGATCTGTTCGGCGCCGGGCGAACCGCCGGGTTCACGCGTGGCCAGCACGGGGATGCCTTTTGCTTGCAGTGACGCGGCAAGGCGTTTGATCTGGGTGGATTTGCCGGTGCCTTCACCGCCTTCCAAGGTGATGAAGCGGCCCGCCATCTCTTATTTCACTTTTTCCACATGCGCTGGATCGACTGCCAGAGGGCGCCAATGATGCCGACCTCAGCCACCGGCTGGGTGGCATAGACCGGCACCGTCAAAGCGGGAAATTCCGGCGCGGTCACTGTCAACACTCCGACCTTCTGGCCGGCCTGGACCGGCGCCTTGAGCCCCGGATAGGGTTTGATCACGGTCTTCATGCCGGCATGGGACTCCACCTGCATGGTGACGTTCAAGGGCTTGGCTGCCGTCACCGAAACCACCGGCTGCTTGCCGCCCAGGACGGGGACCGTGCCCACCACCTGATTGGCGGTCAGGACGGGATAGGAGCGGAATTCGCGGAACGCCAATTCCATCACCCTGGCGGCCTCTTCGGCGCGGCGGATATTGGGGAAATAGTCATTATGATACTGGGGATAGCGCAATCCGTTGAGAACCAGGATTAAGCGTTGATCGCCGCGCTTGACCGAAATGGTGATGCCGTAGCCGGCGGCGTCGGTATGGCCGGTCTTGAGGCCATCGGCTCCCGGCAGGCTGCCCAGCACCAGATCCCGGTTGGGCTGACGGATATTGTGCCAGATAAATTCCCGCTCGCTGAAATAGTGATAGAGGTCGGGATAGGTGTTGATGATGTGGCGCGACAGCTTGGCCAGGTCCAGGGCGCTCATCAACTGGCCAGGCGGGTCCGGCAAGCCGTCGGGATTGACGAAGCTGGACTGGTTCAGTCCCAGCTCCTTGGCCCGTTTGTTCATCATGCCGACAAAGCCTTCGAAGGTCCCGCCCAGGGCTTCGGCGACCACCACGCAGGCGTCATTGCCGGACTGGATGACAATGCCGCGGATCAGGGACTCCACGGAGATGCGCGAGCCCAGCTCGACGAACATCTTGGAGCCCTGGGTGCGCCAGGCGCGCTCCGACACCGGGAAGGTATCGGTCAGCTTGACCCGGCCGTCTTTGATCCGGGCGAACAGAAGATCGATGGTCATCAGCTTGGACATGGACGCCGGCGGCATCGGCGCCATGCCGTCCTTCTGCCACAGCACCTGCCCGGTCTGGGCATCCATGATCAAGCCATGCTCGGCGCTGGTTTCGATCGCGGCCCGCGCCGGCATGCTGGCCACGAGGAGAAGGGACAGAAGCAGAAAAAAACGGCGGAACATGACGTCTCCGAAAGGTTGGTTATTGATCGACGACGATATGGGCATCGTTGGCGCCCGCGCCGGTGATGCGGGCAAGGGCGGCATCGGCGTCCGCAACCGAGGCGAGCGGTGCGCTGCGTACTCTATAGAGCGTCTGGCCGCCGCGCTGAAGCGCGGAAATCCGCAAGTCGCCGCCCACCTTGTTCAACAGCGCCTTGGCATTGTCCATCCGGGAAAAGGCGCCCAGCTGGATATAGAGGCGGGTGGCGGCCGGCACCGGAACCTGGGTCACCTGCCCTGTCGGCTGGTTGTCAGCGAACATCGCGGCCGGGATCGGCGCGGGCGTGGGCAAGGTCCCGGCCCTGACCGGCGGCGCTACAGCGGCGCCGGGCACGATCCCCAAGGCCGCCGTGTCCACCTTTCCGGCCGGCCTGGCGGGCAAGGCGTTGGCGATTTCCGGCGGGGTTTCGGGCGCCGGGGCGCCGCCTTTGAGGTCGGCGCGGGCCAGATAGGTGATGCGCACCCGGGCCGTGCCGGTCTGCACCACATCCAGCAGTTCCGCCGCGCGCTTGGAAAGATCGATGATGCGGCCACGGGCAAAGGGGCCGCGGTCGTTGACCCGCACCACCAGGGATTTGCCATTGTCCAGATTGGTGACCCGGACATTGACCGGCAGCGGCAAGGTCTTGTGGGCCGCGGTCAGCTTGTTGCCGTCATAGGTTTCGCCATTGGCGGTGGGGCGGCCATAGAAGGCCGGCCCATACCAGGAGGCGATGCCGGTTTCGTCATAATCGGGCTGTTCGCGCGGATAGTACCAGACATTGTCCACCTGATAGGGCTGGCCCACCTTGTAGACCCCGGCATTGGGCGGAACCGTGACGGTATGGTCTTCCGGCTGGGGC
>DATEIA010000126.1:0-5587 GCA_035279305.1 Rhizomicrobium sp. | reverse complement strand
GAAGGGCTTGTCGTAGAGTGCGGCGCGCAGAGCCAGCGCCCGCTTCAGCCGCGCGGTGAAAAAATCCCGGTCGATCGCCACGTCGCAATCGTCCGACCACAGCCGGACCGCGATCAGGCTTTTGGAATTGAAATAGCCGGTACCAAAGGCGCGCCCGTCCTCGCCCCGCACATTCACCACCGAACCCGGCGCGATGCTCTTGGCCGCCTGGTCCATGCGAATTTCGTTGGAAAAAATCCAGGGCGAGCCGCTCCGGGATCTTCCCTTGGGGCTTTTGGGCAGGATGATGCTTTTTCTGGACATGGCGCGAGACCTGTACAGGCCTCTTGCGCCGGGGTCCATGCCGTCCTTAGATGCGGCCATATTTCACGGGAAGGAATGCCAGCATGGCCGTCGACGGCAAATGGGAAATCGTCATCAATTCGCCCCTGGGCGCGCAAAAGGCCAATTTGGACATTGCGACCAATGGCAGCGCCCTGACCGGCACCCAGCAGGCGGCACAGGGCTCGGGGCCCCTGGAAAACGGTAAGGTGGACGGCAACACTGTCACATGGTCGGCCAAGATCACCTCACCCATGCCGCTGACCCTGGATTTCACCGGTACGGTGGATGGCGACAAACTGTCCGGCAGCGTCAAGGCCGGTTCATTCGGTTCCTTCCCCTTCACGGGCAACCGTACCGCCTGATATAAGGCACATCGTCTGAAGGGGCAGCCGCACGGCTGCCCTTTTGCTTTGGGAGCCCAATATGAAGATTCACCGCGAGGGTTATCCGTTTATCGCGATCTTCGTGGCGGTGAATCTGCTGGCCTTTCTGCTGGCGGACTGGCTGGGCTGGGTCTTGCTGCCCGTCACTATCTGGTGCGTCGCTTTTTTCCGCGATCCCGACCGCACGACACCGCAGGAACCCGGCCTGATCATCTGTCCCGCCGACGGCAAGCTGTTGCCGATCCTGGATGCCGCGCCGCCCGCCGAGCTGGGCATGGGAGATCAGCCCCGCCCGCGCCTTTCCATCTTCATGAACGTGTTCAATGTGCATGTGAACCGCAACCCGGTATCGGGCCATGTGATCGCTTTGTCCTATCGCGCCGGAAAATTCTTCAATGCCAGCTTCGACAAGGCCAGCATTTACAATGAGCGCATGTCGATCCGTCTGCGCCCCGAAGGCGAAGGCGGCGGCGCAAGCGACCTGGCCGTGGTCCAGATCGCGGGCCTGGTGGCGCGGCGCATCGTCTGCGATCTGGCGCAGGGAGAAGGGGTGCACCGGGGCGACAGATTTGGCATAATCCGCTTCGGCAGCCGGGTCGATGTCTATCTGCCGCCGGGCACGCAGATTCTGGTGCAGCCCGGAATGACAACAAAGGCGGGCGAAACCGTACTGGCCCGTTTTTCATAAGGGGGGGATCGCTTGCAGGAGCCGGATCGCATTTCCCGCCGCAAACGCGCCCGCCAGATCGTCGCGGCGCGGCTGGAACGGCTGGAAGACCTCAGCGTCGGAAAGCTGGTGCCGTCCTTCATCACCCTGATGGCGTTGTGCTGCGGCATCACCGCCATCCGCTTCGGACTGGCCGATCAATGGGCCACCGCCGTCGCCTTCGTGATCGCGGCGATGATCCTGGACATGCTGGACGGCCGCGCCGCGCGCATGCTGGGCGCCGACAGCCGGTTCGGCGCGCAGCTCGACAGCCTGGCCGATCTGGTGAGCTTCGGCGTGGCGCCCGGCATCATCATGTATATCTGGAGCCTGAAGGAAATGGGCAATGGCGGCTGGATCATCGCCTTGATCTTTTGCGCCTGCGCCGCCATCCGGCTTGCCCGTTTCAATGTCGAAAGCGTGCGTGACGAAGGCGCCACCAAGGGCAATCCCTATTTCACCGGCCTGCCCACGCCGGCGGCGGCCTGCATGGCGGTGCTGCCGCTGCTAATATCCTTCCAGTGGAACGACCCGCTGATCCGCCAACCCTGGATCACCGGCTTGGTATTCGCCGTCACCTCGGCCCTGATGGTCAGCCGCCTGCCCACGCCTTCGATCAAATATATGAAATTACAACGCCAGCACCGCATGTTGGCGGCGGCCTGTTTCGCCGCTCTGGCGGCCCTGCTGATCGCCTGGCCCTGGGGAACCATGACCGTGGGCCTGCTGATCTATATCGCATCGATTCCGTTCGCGGTGTTCACACATCATCCGCGCTACGCGACCAAGCAAATTCCCTGACGGCCCCGCGAACGATTTTTGTTGGTCGCTCCGGCGTTCGCCTACGCTCCTCGCGGTGTTCACACATCATCCCCGCTACGCGACCAAGCAAATTCCCTGACGGCCCCGCGAACGGTTTGATTAGCGCGATGGTGGCGCCAAACCGCCGCCACCACCGCCATCGGGCGCATAGCCGATGCCGCCGGTCCAGCCGCGATCCGCAGTCCCTCGTCGCCGGACGGCGCTGCCGGCTCGGGACCAAGCGCATCATCCGGCGCGCCTCACACCGCCACGCGCATCGCCCTTGCCGCAGGATGCGTCAGGGCATGGATATAGCCCAGCTTTTCGATCACCTTGGGCGACAGCAAAAAGGGATACAGGTCGGTCAATCCCATACTCCGGTTCATGCTGTTGGTGGCGAATTCGACCGGCAGCCAGGCGTCGATCAACCGCTCCAAGCCGGCCTTGTAAGGATCGAAATCGATCGCCGCCGCCAGCACGCTGCGCGCGCGCCGGGGCTTCACTTTCAAGCCAAAGGCGCCCGCGGTCTCCAGCGTATCGACGATGTGCAGATAGTGCGCCCAGGTCTCCGCGAAATCCTCCCACGGATGCATGGTGGCATACATGCTGATATAATTGTCCTGCCAGTTGGGCGGCGCGCCTTCGTCATAATGCCGCTTGAGCGCCTCGCCATAATCCTGCCGGTCATCGCCGAACGACACACGGAATTCTTCCAGCCGGCCTTGATCGCTCGCCACCAGCCGGTCCCAGAAATAATGCCCGATCTCGTGGCGGAAATGCCCCAGCAAGGTGCGGTAGGGCTCGCCCATCTCGCTGCGCACTTTCTCGCGCGTGGCATCGTCGGCTTCCTTCAGGGCAAGCGTGATCAGACCTTTGTCATGACCTGTCATCACCCCCGCCGCATGCGTCTCCGGCGGATCGGCCAGGAAATCGAACGCCAGGCCATGCTCGGGATCGTCGGCGCGGTTTTCCAGCGGCAGATTGAGTCTGAGCAGAGAATAAAACAGCCGGTGCTTGGCGGTCTCGATCTTGCGCCACAGGGCGTCATTGCCTGGGACCGACAGGTCGGGGACCACCCGGTTGTGGCGGCACGCCACACAAAAGCCGCTCTCATCATCGGCGGGGACCATCCAATTGCACATTCCCGCATTGTAGTTGTTGCAGAATTTGTAAGCCTTGCCGGACGCCGCCAGCACCGACCAGCTGCCATCCTGCTGGGAGTCCAGAGCTGAAATCTCTGTTATATCAGTGAGATACCCCAGAGGCCGGCTGCAATTCCCGCAGCGCACATTCTCGAAATACAGGAGCTGCCCGCAGCCCTGGCAACCGAAGAGCTTCATTCGAAAATCCCCGCGCTCTGGACTGTGGAAACGCCCACTTCTTAACGGCGTTCCAGGGATAAGGGCCTGCGGCGTGACGGCTGGTAGCCGCTTCTTCGCAGTTGCGGCATAGTCGTTTTCCAAGGGACATCCCATGAGCATCCAGGCCGCCCTCCGCCATGTCACCCGCTATCGCTATGACCGGCGAATCGCGTTGGGGGCTCAGACCATCCGGCTTAGGCCGGCGCCACACACAAGCGCCAAGGTTCTGGCCTATGCGCTGAAGATCGAACCGGAAGGCCATTTCCTCAACTGGCAGCAGGACCCGCAGTCCAACTGGCTGGCGCGGGCGGTGTTTCCGGAAAAGACCGATCACTTCACCGTCAGCGTCGATCTGACGGTGGAAATGAATGTCATCAATCCTTTCGATTTCTTCCTGGAGCCGGAGGCGGAAAAATTTCCCTTCCGCTATTGCGCCGAACTGAAAGCCGAGCTGGAGCCCTATCTCGCGACCGGCACCACCGGCCCGGCCTTCGAGCGCTACCTCGCTGCCATTTCACGCGAGCCCAAACAGACCACCAATTTCATCTTCGACCTCAATGCCCAGCTTTCGCGCGATATCGGTTATCTGATCCGCATGGAGCCCGGCATCCAGACGCCGGAAGACACGCTGTGCAAGGCGTCGGGCTCCTGCCGCGACAGCGCCTGGCTGATGGTGCAATTGTTGCGCCATCTTGGCCTGGCGGCGCGTTTCGCCAGCGGTTATCTGATTCAATTGAAACCCGATGTGAAAGCGCTGGAGGGACCTTCCGGTCCGGAAAATGATTTCACCGATCTGCACGCCTGGTGCGAAGTCTATCTGCCCGGCGCCGGCTGGGTGGGACTGGATCCGACATCCGGCCTGTTCGCGGGCGAAGGCCATATTCCGCTGGCTTGCACCGCCAATCCCACACAGGCCGCACCGATCTCGGGCGCGGTCGAACCCGCCGAAGTCCTGTTCGACTTCGATATGAGCGTGACGCGGGTGAAGGAACCGCCGCGCGTCACCAAGCCCTATAGCGACGAACAATGGGCCGAGATCGAGAAACTGGGCGACGCGGTGGACCAGGTTCTGAAAAATCACGATGTCCGGCTGACCATGGGCGGCGAGCCCACTTTCGTTTCGAATGACGACCGTTCCGGTGCGGAATGGCATACCGCGGCGGTCGGTCCTACCAAGCGGGCCTTGGCCGACACATTGATCCGCCGCTTGCGCGACCGTTTCGCGCCCGGTGGATTGCTGCATTACGGCCAAGGCAAATGGTACCCCGGCGAATCCTTGCCGCGCTGGGCGTTCGCGCTTTATTGGCGCGCCGACGGCACTCCGCTTTGGAAAAGCGCCGAGCACATCGCCGTCGAAGACAAGGATCATCAGCCCAGCCTGACCGACGCCCAGACGCTGATCGCCGCCATCGCGCAAAAACTTGGGTTGGACGATTCTTACGTCATTCCCGCTTTCGAGGATTTCTGGCACCACCTGGCCCAGGAACGCCAGCTTGCCGCCAATGTCGATCCGCGCGATTCCAAGCTGGAAGATCCCGAATTGCGGGCGCGGCTGGCGCGGGTGTTCGAGCGCGGCCTTAGCCGCGCGGTCGGCTTTGTCCTGCCGGTGGAAAAAGGCTTGGCAAGCGGCTGGCAAAGCGAGCATTGGACCACGCGCAGCGGCCATTTGTTCCTCTTGCCGGGCGACTCCGCCATCGGCTTCCGCCTGCCGCTGAACTCGCTGCCCTATGTACCGCCGCAGGCGCGTAGCTTTGTGCCGCCGCCCGATCCGTTTGCGCCGCTGCCGGAATTAGATGGTTGGCGGCCTCCGCCGCCGGGGGAGCCGCGCGACAAAAGCGGCCAAAAATATTCCAACGGCGCCGCCAATGGCCATGCCGGGATGGAGCCGCTGAAAGGCCCTTTCCGCACCATCAACCGGGCGATCGCCGAACTGGCCGGCGAGCCGGCGGTGCGCACCGCCCTGACCGTGGAACCGCGGGACGGGCGGCTTTGCATTTTCATGCCGCCGGCAC
>DATEIA010000125.1:0-4442 GCA_035279305.1 Rhizomicrobium sp. | reverse complement strand
TGTATATCGCCATTCCCAAGGGCTTCTTTCCGGTGCAGGACACCGGCTTCATCCAGGCCATTACCGAGGCCGGCCCCACCATATCCTTCGAGGCCATGTCGCAGCGCCAGCAACAACTGGCCGCGAAGATTTTGCAGGACCCCGATGTCGCCAGCCTATCGTCCTTTATCGGCGTGGATGGCACCAACACGACGATGAACAGCGGCCGTTTTCTGATCAATCTCAAGCCGAAGAACCAGCGTGACGGCGTTAGCGAGGTCATGGAGCGGTTGGCCGAAGACGCTCATAGCGTGCCGGGCATCACCTTTTACCTCCAGCCGGTTCAGGATCTCACCATCGATTCGGTGGTCTCCAGAGCCCAGTATCAGTTCGTGCTGCAGGCGGCGACCAGCGCGGCGCTCAACCAATTTGTCCCCAAGCTGCTGGTCGAACTGAAGAAGGCCAAGGCGATCCGCAACGTCTCCACCGCTTTCCTGGACAAGGGGCTTTCCGCCCATGTCGAGGTCGACCGCGACACCGCCGCCCGCTTCGGCGTCACCGCCGCGACCATCGACAATGCGCTTTATGACAGTTTCGGCCAGCGCATCATTTCCAACATCTTCACCCAGTCCAATCAGTATCGCGTGATCCTGGAAGCCGACCCGGCCCTGCAGAATTCCGTGCAGTCTTTGCAGGATATCTATCTGCCCACCGCCGGCGGCGGGCAGGTGCCGTTATCGGCCATCGCCCGCGTGGATCAGCGCCCGTCGCCGCTTCAGATAGATCATTTGTCCCAGTTCCCTTCCGCCGCATTTTCCTTCGACGTGTCGCCGGGCTATTCGCTGGGCGCGGCGGTGGATGCTATCCAGGAAGCCGAAGCCAATGCCGGTGTTCCGCCCGGCGTGACGACCCAGTTCGAGGGTTCGGCCCTGGCTTTCCAATCGGCCTTGTCCAACGAGGTGTTGCTGATCCTGGCCGCCATTATCACCGTCTATATCGTGCTGGGCGTGTTGTATGAGAGCTTCATCCATCCGGTGACCATTCTCTCGACCCTGCCATCGGCCGGTGTAGGCGCGCTTTTGGCGCTGTTCATCGCTGATCTGTTCGGGGGCAATGGCGATCTCAACATCGTCTCCATCATCGGCATTATTCTGTTGATCGGCATCGTCAAGAAGAACGCCATCATGATGATCGATTTTGCGCTGGAGGCCGAACGCAACGAAGGCAAATCGCCCCAGGAGGCCATTCACCAGGCGGCCCTGCTGCGCTTTAGGCCCATTCTGATGACCACGGTGGCGGCGCTGTTTGGCGCCTTGCCGCTGATGCTGGGCTCCGGCATGGGTGCGGAGCTGCGCCATCCGCTAGGCATTTCCATCGTGGGCGGCCTTTTGGTCAGCCAGCTTCTAACGCTCTTCACCACCCCGGTGATCTATATCTATTTCGACAAAGCGGGGCGCGACCTGCGCCAATGGCGCGAACGCCGCCGCGCCAACCATGCCGGACCGGAACCGGAGCCTGCTGAATGAGCTTTTCCCAGCTCTTCATCCAGCGGCGGATCGCCACTATTCTGCTGGCGCTGGGGCTGGGTCTGGCTGGATTGACCGCCTATTTCCTGCTGCCGGTCTCGCCCTATCCCAATATCGACATTCCCACCATTTCGGTCAACGCCAACATGCCCGGCGCCAGTCCGGAGACCATGGCGTCCAGCGTGGCGACGCCGCTGGAGCGGCATCTGGGCGCCATTGCCGGGGTCACCGAGATGACGTCGCGCAGCAATGTCAACAACACCCAGATCGTGCTGCAATTCGACATCAACCGTAACATCGACGGAGCGGCGCGCGACGTCCAGGCCGCCATCAACGCGGCCAGGGCCGATCTGCCGGCGGCACTGCGCTCCAATCCCACCTACCGCAAGTTCAATCCGGCGGATTTTCCCATCCTGATCCTGGCGATGACCTCCAAGACCCTGTCGCCGGGACAGATCTACGATCAGGCTTCCAACATCATTCAGCAGAAACTGTCGCAGGTTGCCGGCGTCGGCGATGTTTCGCTGACGGGCGCGTCCCTGCCGGCCATCCGCATCGAACTCAATCCGCGTGCCTTGTTCAAATACGGCATCGGGCTGGAAGATGTCCGCGCCGCGGTCAGCGCCGCCAACGCCAACAGCCCCAAAGGCGATATCCAGCAAAAGGGCCAGAGCTTCCAGGTTTATGCCAACGACACCGCGATTCTGGCCTCCGACTATAAGGGCCTGATTATCGCCTATCGCAACAATTCCGCGGTACGGCTGCAGGATGTGGCCGAAGTGGTCGACGGCGTGGAAAATGTCCGCAACATGGGCACCTTCAACGGCAAACCCGCCATTCTGGTGCAGATCACCAAGCAGCCGGGCGCCAATGTGATCGAGGTGGCGGACAGTATTCTGAGCCAGCTGCCCGAACTTCGTTCGGCCTTGCCGGTCAGTATCGATCTTAGTGTCATGTTCGACACCACCACCTCAATCCGCAATGCCGTGCATGACGTCGAAATGACCCTGATCCTTTCGACCATCCTGGTCATCCTGGTGGTTTTCCTGTTCCTGCGCAATTTCAAGGCGACTTTGGTGCCCACCGTCTGCGTGCCGCTGTCGCTGCTGGGCACGTTCGGGGTGATGTATCTGATGGGCTACAGCCTGAACAATTTCTCGCTGATGGCCTTGATTGTCTCCACCGGTTTTGTGGTCGACAATACCATCGTCGTGCTGGAGAACGTCACGCGCCATCTGGAAAATGGCGAGGATCGGATGACGGCGGCGCTCAAGGGCGCGCGCGAGGTCAATTTTACCGTTCTTTCAATGAGCATCTCCCTGGTGGCGGTGTTCTTCCCGATCCTGCTGATCGGAGGGATGGTCGGGCGCATATTTCATGAATTCGCCATGACCCTGACCACTGCCATCATTATGTCGCTGGTCATATCCCTGACCGTGACGCCGATGATGTGCGCTTATCTGGATTTCACCGTCAACGAGGATCAGAACGGACTGATGCGCTGGTCGCGCCGCAGCCTGCAGGCGATGCAGGGCTTCTACCGGCGGACCCTCACCTGGTCGCTGGACAATCCCAAGACCATCATGGCCACCCTGTTGGTGGCCGTGGTGCTGAATTTCTATCTTTTGGCGATCGTGCCCAAGGGATTCTTCCCCGACACCGACAACGGCATGATCCAGGGTGGTATCCGGGGTGATCAGAGCATTTCCTTCCAGTCGATGCAGAAGAAGTTCCAGCAATTCATCGACATCATCAAATCCGATCCGGCGGTGGCGACGGTGGGAGGTTTTGCCGGCGGCCAGGCGACCAACAGCGGCAATGTCTTCGTCGTTCTCAAGCCGCTGCGCGAGCGTGGTCTCACCACGCCGGAAGTCATCGAACGCATGAGCCCCAAGCTGCTCAAGGTGTCGGGCGCGCGCCTGTTTCTGCGGTCCGGCGGCGGCATCCGCGCCGGCGGCCGCCAAGGCGATGGCGATTACCAGTATACCGTCCAGGCCGATACCCTGGAGGACCTCAACACCTGGCTGCCCAAGATCACGGCCGCGTTGCAGGATGTTCCGGAACTGCTGGACATCAATTCCGACCAGCAGGACAAGGGCCTTGAGGTCGACCTCAAGGTCGACCGGGCGACAGCGGCCCGGCTGGGATTGAACTCGGCCCAGATCAACAATGTCCTGTATGACGCCTTCGGCCAGCGCCAAGTCTCGACCATCTACAAGGACAAGAACCAGTATCATGTGGTGATGGAGGTCGCGCCCGCTTTCTGGCAGAGCCCGGAGACGCTGAATGACATTTTCATTGCGACCTCGGGCGGCACGGTCAGCGGCACGCAATCCTCCGCGGCGGCGGGCGGCGCCTTTGCGATCTCCGGCAATGCCGTTTCCGCTGCGCCGCGTGGTTCCACAGCGGACGCCAGTGCCGCCGCCGATGCGGTGCGCAACCAGCAGCTCAATTCGGTGGCGGTCGGCGCGCGCGGCGGCTCTTCCACGGGCGCGTCGGTTTCAACCCGGGTCTCGACCATGGTGCCGCTTGCGGCCTTTTCCAGCTTCGGGCCGGGCACCACGCCGCTTTCCGTCAATCATCAAGGGCCGTTCGTGGCCACCACCTTTTCCTTCAGGCTGCCGCCCGGCGTATCCATGAGCGATGGTTTGGGCGCGATCCATAAAACCATGGCCAGGATCAATGTGCCGATCAACGTCCATGGCGAGACGGCGGGCACGGCCCGGCTTTTCCAGAAATCCTTCGCCAATATGCCGTTCCTGCTATTGGCGGCGATCCTGACGATCTACATCACGCTGGGCGTGCTGTATGAAAGCCTGATCCATCCCGTCACCATCATCTCCACCCTGCCTTCGGCCGGCGTGGGCGCGGTTCTGGCGCTGTTGATGTTCAAGACCCAGTTCGATCTGATCGCCATGATCGGGGTGATCCTGCTGA
>DATEIA010000124.1:0-5201 GCA_035279305.1 Rhizomicrobium sp. | reverse complement strand
GGCATAGTTCTTGTCATAACCGCGCATGACCTCCGGGGTCTTCAGGTTGACAAAACCGCGATCGCCGAACTTCTCGGCCGGTTTGCCGGTCTTCACATCGATCGCCACCAGCTTGCCGTCATTGCTGCCGAACAGCAGCTCAGGGGCATGGTCCTTATCGCCCGGCCAATAGGCCATGCCGCGCGGCGCGGGCCGGATGTTGCCGGGCAGCTTGTAGTTCCACAATTCTTTCCCGCTGGCCGGGTCCAGCGCCACGATCCGGCCATAGGGCGAGCCCAGATACATCACGCCGTCGGCCACCAGCGGCGTGGTCTGGGACGTCGCCACCCGCGTCGCGCCGACCGGCTTCATATGATAGGTCCAGGCGACCTTCAGGGAATTGACATTGGCCGGGGTGATCTGGGTCAGCGGGGAGTAGCGCATTGCGCCTGCGTCGTTGCCGTAATGGGGCCAGTTTTCGCCCGGCGCGGCCAAAGCCAGACCGCCGGCCAGACCCACAAGAACCGTGGTCATCAAACACTTGCGAAAAATCGATCGCGGCATTGCGCGCCCCCGTATGGCTAAGGCCTTTTGTGCGTCGGCAATCTACATGTCCTGACAATCGCGGCAAGGCAGGCCTCCATGGCCGTCAAGCAGGTTCAAGCGATCGATACCGACACTTTTCCCAGAATACCCAGATCGCCTTGGATCTGATCGCCCACCGCAATCGCCAACGGCTTGACGCAGGTGCCGGTCGTGACCACTTGCCCCGCCTGCAAGGCCATGCCGTGGCGGGACAGTTCGTTGGCAAGCCAGGTCAGAGCGATGCGAGGATCGCCCAACACATTGGCGCCCCGCCCCTGCTCCGCCAGTTCGCCATTGCGAAAAGCCTGGCCGGGATGCGCGGCAAGATCCAGCGCCCGCCAATTCCGGTCCGTGGCCGGGCCCAGCACAAAGCGATGGGCGCAAGCATTGTCGGCGACAAGCTGCGCCAGACCAACGCTCTCAAAATGGACAAAGCGCGAATCCGGCAGTTCGATCGCCGGATGCAGACTGGCGACACAGGCCAAAACCTCGTCTTGCGCATAGGGCTCTTGGCGTGGCGCCAGGTCTTGGCCCATGCGGAAGGCAAATTCCAGTTCGGCCACTCGCATCAGATTGCTGCCCAGCGCAAAGACGCCGCCGTCGGCGATCACGCGCTCGGCCAGAATCCGCCCCGCCAAGGGACCGTCGACGCCAATATGGCGTTGGCCCGCGACGCTGGTCGCGGCGATCTTCCAGCCATAAAGCGGCTGAGCCGTGAATTCCTCGATATGGGCCTGGACCCGATAGGCCTCGGCCCTGTCCTTGGGGCGCAAGTGTGCCGGCAGTTCTTCCAGCTGGCTGCCCTCAGACCAGTGCCGGTAGAGCAATGTGCAGGCCGCGCGCATCTGATCTTGGTCCATGGGTGTGGATTAGCACATCAGAGATGTACGGCGAAGATCAGCTGCCCCGCGTTGCAGGCACGGGCTCCTTTCTCAACTGCCGGCGCGATTGGGATCGCGCCAGGCTCTTTCGAACGGCAGCCGCCAGGCATGGGGCGCCACCAGCTGATGAATCGACTTCGGCCCCCAGGAGCCCTGAGGGTAAAGCCGGACAGGCGGCGGCGTTTCCAAGAGCGGCATCGAAACTTCCCACAGCCGCTCAATGCCTTCCGCCGTGGTGAACAGCGTGCGGTCGCCGCGCATCGCATCCAGGATCAAGCGTTCATAGGCCTCCAGCACGTCGCCGACCAAGCCGGTATCGTGCATGGCGAATTGCAGGCTGAGCTTGTCCAGCCGCATGCCCGGCCCCGGACGCTTGCCATAAAAGGACAGCGACATTTTGGAGGCATCCGCCAGATCGAAGGTCAAATGATCGGGGCCCTGGGCGCCGACGCCGGAATTTGGCGGGAACATGCTTTTGGGCGGTTCGCGGAACGCGATGGAGATAATGCGTTGTCCCTCCGCCAGTCGCTTTCCGGTGCGCAGGAAAAACGGCACGCCCGCCCAGCGCCAATTGTCGATTTCGCACTTCAAGGCAATGAAGGTCTCCACATCGGACTCGGGATCGACGCCGGCCTCCGCGCGATAACCGCTATATTGTCCGCGCACCACATTGGCCGGATCGATCGGCACCATGCTGCGAAACACCTTGTTCTTTTCCTCGCTGATGGGCGCGGGCTCCAGCGAGGTCGGCGGCTCCATCGCCATGAAGGCCAGGATCTGGAACAGATGCGTCACCACCATGTCGCGAAAGGCGCCGGTTTGCTCATAGAAACCGGCGCGCTTGCCCAGGCCGATCGCTTCGGGCACGTCGATCTGGACATGATCGATAAAGTTGCGGTTCCAGATGGGTTCGAAAAGTCCATTGGCGAAACGGAACGCCAGAATGTTCTGGGCCGGCTCCTTGCCCAGGAAGTGATCGATCCGGAAAATCTGATCTTCGGTGAAGACGCCGTGCAATTTGGCGTTCAGCGACCGGGCGCTGGCCAGATCGGTGCCGAACGGCTTTTCCATGATGATCTGCGATCGCTCTACCAGGCCGGCTTCGCCCAGCAGCTTTACCGCCGACAAGGCGGCATCCGGGGGCACACTGAGATAGTGGATGCGGCGGCACTCCCGCCCCAGCGCGCTTTCCGCTTCGGAAACCGCCGCCTTGAGCTTGGCGGCGCCCGCCTTCAGGGGCACATAGGACAGGGTCTTGGCGAAGGCCTCCCAGTCGGCCTCGTTGAGCGGCCGCATGGAAAATTCCGCCACCGCCTCCCGCGCGATTTTGCGGAAGCTGTCTGCGTCGATGTCGTCCAGCGAAACTCCGACAATCTGGCAACCGGGAATGAAGCCGCTGCTGGACAGGTGAAACAGGCCGGGCAGCAACTTGCGCCGCGACAGATCGCCCGTGGCGCCGATCAGGACCACCACTTGCGGATGTTTGGGACCGACACCGGGAGGGATTTTTGCCACCGCTCATCCTCTATTGACGCGACGGGCCATATCCAACGCAACCCCTCGCAAGCCGCAAGCTAACCCGATTGCAGGCATGCCGGACAGGGGAATCGTAACGTCACAATCCCGGCAGCTCCAGAATGCAGGCCGCCAAACCGCCCAATGACTTTTTGTCCCGATCGACCGGTCCGGTGGCGAACACAAGCGCGCCCGATGCCAGCAAAGCGCAATCCTGGGCCTTATCGGTCAGGTTGAAAAGGCACCGCAGCCGGACTGACCCGCCCACTCGGTCGAAGCCCAACAATGGCAACGGCAGGTCCAGCGGTTGGAATGCGCCGACTCGCAATAGCGAGCTGGAACGGCGCAACGCGATCAATTCGCGGGCGATAGCCAGAACCGAATTGGCTTGCCCTTCCTGCTGGGACACGGCGGAGGCGACATGTTCGGGCGGAATGGGCAGCCACGGCTCGGCGTCGGAGAAACCGGCATACGGCAATATATGCGCCCAGGGCATGGGCGTGCGCGCGCCATCCCGTCCCAAGGTGAGCGGCCAGTTGGCGATGGCCTCGGGATCGCGCAGGCGCTCGAAGGGAATGTCAGCCTGGGTCAGGCCCAATTCCTCGCCCTGATACAGAAAGACATTGCCGCGCAGGCACATCAACAAAGTCAGCAGCAGCTTGGCGCAATCCGGGCCCGCCAGCTTCCCGCCCCATCGCGTGACGGCGCGCGGCGCGTCGTGATTGGAAAAGGCCCAGCTTGGCCAGCCTTCGCCGTCGCTGCCCGGCCATTTGGACAAGGTCTTCAGAACCAGCGCGGGAGAAAGTTGTGCCGCATAGAGAAAGTCAAAACTGTAGGACGTGTTCAGCCGCACCTTGCCTTGGGTGTACAATTTCATTTCGGCCAATGCCTGCTCGCCGCCCACCTCCGCCACCGTGAAGCGGTCGGCGCCAAATTCGCGCAGCACTTTCGCCAGTTTCTCGATGAACGGCACCAGCTGGGGCTGGGACTGGTTGTGGAGATGATGCTGGAAATCAAACGGCCGCTTGAATACCGCGCCGGGCCCGACGACCGCCGGATTGTCCGCAAGCGAAGGATCGTGCATGGCGAAATTGATCGCGTCCAGCCTAAAGCCGTCCACGCCGCGTTCGAGCCAGAAGCGCGCGGTGTCGAGCAGCGCTTCCTGCACCGCAGGATCGTGGACATTGAGATTGGGCTGGGAGGGCAGAAAATTATGCATGTAATACTGGCCGCGCCTTCCGTCCCAGGTCCAGCATGGGCCGTAGAAGACCGAAAGCCAGTTGTTCGGCGGCGTGCCGTCGGGTTTGGGATCGGCCCATACATACCAATCGCGTTTGGCGTTGGTGCGATCGGCGCGGCTTTCCACAAACCAGGCATGGGCGTCGGAGGTATGGGCATAGACCTGATCGATGATGACGCGCAGGTCCAGCGCATGGGCGCGCGCCACCAGGCGGTCGAAATCGTCCAGCGTGCCGAAGATGGGATCGACCGCCCGATAGTCCGACACGTCATAGCCGAAATCCTTCATCGGCGATGTGAAGAAGGGCGAAAGCCAGATCGCGTCCACCCCGAGCGAGGCGACATAGTCCAGCTTGGCGGTGATGCCGGCAAGATCGCCGATCCCGTCATTGTTGGAGTCGCAAAAGCTTCTGGGATAGATTTGATAGATCACGGCGCCACGCCACCAAGGCACCGCGCTGTTTTCGGGCTCCGGCCGGATCATGGTTGCTTTGCCGCCCCTGGACGCACAGAATCGTCGGCGTCATGCGGGCAGATCGTCGCATTCTCGGCCAAGGGCCGGTTAAACATGCCGAAATCCTTTGCAAATAGGCTCTTATGAGCTTGCCAAACGCCCAACTGCTTTGCAAACCTTGCCGAACGGCGGATCCATGACGCTTCCAGTCCAATCCCTTCCCCTTCGGCCCATGAGGGACCGGATTCTCGACGCCCTCCTTCATCGCATCGGCAAGGATGAGCGGGCCGCCAAGCCGCATGACTGGCTGGCGGCGACCATCTATACGGTGCGCGACCAGGTGATCGACCAGTGGATGGTGTCCACCCGCGCCATGCACGCGGCCAGCGCCAAGCGGGTCTATTATTTAAGCCTGGAATTTCTCATCGGCCGGTTGCTGCGGGACGCGCTCACCAATCTGGGCCTCAATGAGGAAATGCGCGCCGCGCTGGATTCCTTCGGCGTCAACCTGGCCGATATCGAAGAACTCGAACCCGACGCGGCGCTGG
>DATEIA010000123.1:0-2070 GCA_035279305.1 Rhizomicrobium sp. | reverse complement strand
TCCAGCCAGCCCTTGAGCAGGGCCGATCCCATACGCCCGGCGCCGACAAGAAGAATGGTCACGGTTCGGCCATCACGAGCTTTAACATCACGCTTGGCCGGCGCACTCCAGCACCGCCGCCGCGATGGCGTCTTCCGCCGTCTTGCCGCCCCACAGCACGAACTGGAAAGCCGGGTAATAATGTTCGCAGGCTTCCAGCGCCAAGTTCAGCAGCGCCTCGCACTGGGCGGCGCTGGTTTCCGCGTCGGGAAAGATCATGGCATGGCGGAAGATAATGGTGCCGTCCTGCGGCCAAAGGTCGAAATGGCCGATCCATAGCTTGGCATTCACATGCATCAAAAGGTCGGCGACATTCTGCCGCCGCACCCCCTGGCTGATCCGCATGTCGAAGGCGCTGGACAAATGCAGCGACTGCAAATCGTCGCGCCAGGAAAAGTTGAAATGATGGTCGCTCCATTTGCCCGCCACCGAGAGATTGAGTTCATCGCGCCCCGCCCGCTCGAAGGCCCAGCCATTGGCCTCCACCGCCCGCTCCAGCAGGTCCAGCGGATGCAGGGTATCCAGCGGCTCGTCGTCCAGGTGGGTGATAGTCATCGGGCAACAACTCCAGGTCGCTTTGGCCACAAAACGAAGCAGTCGCGATCCAAACTGGCACAAGATTTAGAGAAAACAAGAGTCTAGGAGTCCTCATCCCCTCCCGCGGAAAAGATTCCACAGCTTTGAGATTACTCACAGATTCACGGCCCCGGAGTCGAAACGATACCCAGGATCGCGATTAAGTGGTTGATTTGGATTCCAAAGCCGCGATCCGCGCCGCCAGGGCCTCATTCTCGGCCCGGGCCTTGGCCGCCATCGCCTTGACCGCTTCAAACTCCTCGCGCGGCACAAAATCCATATCGGCCACCAGCCGCTCCAGCCGCTGGCGGATGAAGGTGTCGATCTCGGTGCGCACGCTTTGCGCCATGCCGGCGGCGTCGGTGAAGGCCTTCGCCACGCCGTCCAGGAACGGATTGTCGGTCTGCGCCATCAAAGCCTCCATTTTTCCTGTCTATATGGCGGCGAGTATAACTTGACACAAGCAACGAAGCACCGGCGTCTTCGCCCCCATGGTCCAGGCTCTTTTGCCCTATCCCCATATCGATCCGGTGCTGCTGCACATCTGGGGGCCGCTGGAAATCCGCTGGTACGGCTTGGCCTATTTGGCGGGGATTGTGCTGGCCTGGTGGGGCATCGCCCGGGCGCTGCGCAACAAGACACTGTGGGCCTATCCGCCCTTTAACGGCCGTCCACCCGCCAGCGAAGACGAAATCGGCGACCTGGTGGTCTGGGCCACCCTGGGCGTCATTCTGGGCGGACGGCTGGGCTGGGTGCTGCTCTACGGCACCATCCTGTGCAGCGTCACGCCGGACCAGGCGGCCTTCTGCGATGGCCTGCCGATGGGCTTTCTCACCGACCCCATCCGCATCATCGCCGCCTGGGATGGCGGCATGTCCTTTCACGGCGGCCTGCTGGGGGCGGTGATCGCGGTGTGGCTGTTCTGCCGCCGCCGCAAATTGGCAATATTGCCGGTAGCGGACCTGGCCTGCGCCTTCGCACCCATCGGCCTGTTCTTCGGCAGGCTCGCCAATTTCATCAATGGAGAACTGTGGGGCCGCGCCACAAATGTGCCCTGGGCGATGATCTTTCCGCATGGCGGAAACGTGCCGCGCCACCCCAGCCAGCTTTATGAAGCGGCGCTGGAAGGCGTGGTCTTGTTTGTGCTGCTGCAGATCGCTCGGCGTGTCTTTCGCGCCCATCAGCGGCCCGGCCTGCTTTCGGCGCTGTTCTTCGCCGGCTATGGCACCTTCCGCTTCATCTGCGAATTCTATCGCGAGCCCGACACCCAGTTCATCGGTCCCATCAGCATGGGTATGGCGCTTTCGCTTCCCGTATGGCTGGCGGCAGGCGCGCTGTTCTGGGCCGCCAGGCGCAAGCCGATATGAGCCTGAAAGCGCGAATCGCCGCCCTGATCGAGGCCCAGGGACCGATGTCGGTGGCCCAGTTCATGACCATCAGCCTGCTCGATCCCCA
>DATEIA010000122.1:0-25539 GCA_035279305.1 Rhizomicrobium sp. | reverse complement strand
AGCCCCTGCAAGATATGGCCCTGGCGCTCGGCACAGACCTGCTCATGCGCCGCGATGGACAGAAGCGCCCGGTTGGCGGCATCGCGCGCCACTTGGTCGATCTCGCTCATGGCTGCGCCGCCTGTTGCCGGCGCACCCAGTCTTGCAGCGCTCTCAATTGGTCGGCGATGGCATCATACTGGCCGGAATTTTCGCTTTCGGCCCGTCCAACCTCAGAGAGTGCAACGCCGGAGGGGGCGTCATCAGGGCAGCTGGCGGGGTCGGGAATGGGACCGTGGGTGGCGGCGTTGAACACCCGCACAAAGCCGCAAGGCACGGGATAATCATGATCGACTTGCACGGTGACATGAATCGGAACCTCATGGATACGGTTTCTGGTTTCTTCGCTGTGCCGGACGCGCACCGCCTCGAAATCCGCGCCGACCTGGGCCGTGATCCTGTCCCGGGTGACGATTTGCGTGACCGTCCGGGTCACGACTCGGGCCTGGTGTGCCTGCTCCCGCCACGACATCACCCGCCAGGTGCCCAACGATCCGGCCAGGAAACAGGCCAGTGCCAGCGCGGTATAGCCTTTCCAACCGTCGGCCAAATCAAACAGCCGGTTCATGCGGATTTTTTCTGGTCCACCAGCCGTCCCAGCACCGCCGCCGCCAGCAGCACCACCGCCAAGACATGCATCAGCCAATCCGGCAGCCAGGCGCGCATACTGTCGGGAAAAGCCAGCACAGAAAGCTGCACCGCCGTGGCCGCCGCCACAAACTGCACCGAGAACCACTTCCAGGACTGCCGCCAGTTATCGACAAGCTTCATGTGCTTTTTCTCCAGGGAACGCCTTCGCGCAGAACGAGGTGCAGAGTGCAGTCGCTCAGCAGCATAAGCAGAGCGCAAAAGACTTGTCTCATGTCATGCTCCATAGCGCGGCCTCGGCGGCGCGGCGCTTCACCAGCCCCTGCAGCACCTTGCCATTGTCGAAAATCCAGGACTTGAGACTGGCCGGCACCAGCCCATGGCCGCCCTCATTGAGCTTGCGCAGCAGCGTGCTGCGGGCAAATGCCCCCTCGCCCAGGTTGAAGACAAAACTCACCAGGGCGGAAAACTGATTGTCAGTCAGTGGTACCTTGACCAGCGCCGCCACGGCCCGCTCGGCGTCCATTAGGTCGGCTTCCAACAGCTGCTCGGCGCGCTCGGCGCTGATGCTATCGCCCGGCCTGACGCCTTTGGTATGGCCATAGCCGATGGTCCAGATGCCGGACGTATCCTGATAGGCCTCCAGCCTCAGCCCTTCATGGGCTTTGACAAGCGCCAGCCCCGCGGCATTGATGATCCGCGTCATGGCGCCTCATGAATATAGGGGTGACTAGCTGCGGCTCGCCGCCAGAGCCTCGTTCAGCCGCGCCAGAACGACATCGCGCGGTTCAACCAGCAGATAGGTAGGGATTTGAAAATATCCACCCGCCTTCCGATGCACCCAGATACCCTGGAGCCAGGTGACGAAACTGCCCGTTTCCATGTTCGCGGTTGAGAAATGGTCGACCGTCTCCAACGGAACGGAATAAAGAAAGGTCTTAAAGGATTTCGGCCAACCATAGGGCAGGAAGATCAGCTTGCCGTTGGCGATCCAAACCGCGCGTGCCCCGTGAAACACAAGCTGGCGCAGCAGATCCCACGCATACAGGACAATAATGGGAAGGGTTGGCAACAGAATCCAGAAACGAAAGTCCGGGGCATTGCTGAAATAGATATTGGCAAAAGCGCAAAGCATAAGAACGACGAAAACCAGGGACGTGACCGCGACGGGATACGAAAAACGAGCCAGTACCATGTCAGACTCAAAGATAGTCCAGCGGTTGGGGCCGATGATCGGCCATTCCTTGAATAATGCCGTGGCCCATGGAGGAACCAGATGGCAGAAGCAAGTCTGCAGCATAACCACCAATCGCACCGCCCACAATCGGGACAGGTATGATGGCCTGTCCTAACGCGGTTGCGCCCAACACCAGCCCAGAGCGAACCGCGTTGCCCAGGATCGCATCCTGGAGCGACGCACCATTGTGGACGTCACCAAATGTGTCTGCAATGCCTTTGCCGATGGTCAGGGGGTAGACAAAGCCCTTGTTGACCATTTCCAACCCTTCGATAGCCGGTGCCGCGCGGCTCGCTCCGGCCGCGAGGGCTGTCATGGCACCAAAGCCATGCGCGCCCTCCGCTGCAAGTTTTGTCCCTTCCATGGCCTTGCTAATCCCCTCGGCGCGCTCGGGGGACCCGTCATGATCTGGTGCGCTGCGCACCGTGGCAGATAGCGGCGATAGGATATGCGTGCCATTCGCCCAGGCGTCGATGTTGGTGCCCCGCGCGCCTAGGTTCAACCCACCCAGCAACCCGTCCGGATGAAAGCCGGGCGGAAGAACCAGCCGCGCATCCTCTTCAGGCCATCGTGGAAGTGAAAGATTTGAAAAACCGGGCATAGAACAACCTTTCCGATTTGATTGCCGAACGCAGACCAACCGGGACGCTCGGGCGCCAGCCCCGCGGCATTGACGGTCCGCGCCACGGCACCTCATGAATATGGGAGTGGCTAGCTGCGGCTCGCCGCCAGCGCCTCGTTCAGCCGCGTCAGCACGACATCGCGCGGTTCTTCTAGAAGATGAGACGGAATGGCATCCTCGGTTCCATCCTTCAGATAAATGTAAATACCTTTGGCCAAACTGAAACCCACAACGTCTATCGAAAATCGGTCGATACCTCGCAGCGGTATGGACCGAAACAAGCCGCGTCCACTCCAAAACATGGGCATGAAGACCAAATTGTCGCCGTCCAACCACACTGCCCGGCCCTGCTCGAATAACAGATTCCGAGCGAACAAAACGATCACCAGAAGCATAATTGGCGACAACAAGATAAGACCCCAGTTGCTCCAATCATGGATTACTGTTTGGCGATCTTGCTCAGAGGAGCCCAGACCAGTAAGAAGAAGCCACCAGGGCAAGATAATGAATGGCAGCATAAAAACGCTGAGCCCGGCCGTCTTGACGGGAGAAAATCTGGCAATCATATCGGTTCAGGGCATCGACAATAGCGCAGTGGCCTGCTGTGGATCGCGGAGTTGGCGCATCATACTGTGCCCCATTTCGGCCCCTCTCGGCAAATGTTCGTTCATCCAATAGCTCGTATAGGGACCGGCAGCAAAGCCGACATAAGGGATAGCTCCGGCTAGCAGTCCAGCGCCGTACCCAAGCCCGGTCCGCGCGATATTACCTAAAATCGCCTCTTCGCGCGGCGCGCCCTTATTGATGTCGCTGAAGGTGTCTGCGATCCCTGCCCCCATAGCCAGCGGAACGGTGATCGCATGAGTTACGTAAGGCAGCCGGTGCAGGACCGTTTTGTCGCCGGGTAGCGATTTACCAAAGGATCTAAATGCTTGGTCTATGCCCCCATGCACGGTATCGACCGTCGTTTCGGTAGCATCCAAGGCATCGGCTATGCCCTCTGCACGGTCCTTTGGCTGACCACCGGACAGATTCAAAGAGCCCAAGGAATGCGTGCCGTTCGCCCAAGAATCGATGTCTGCGCCCGGCGCGCCTAGATTCAACCCACCCAGCAACCCATCCGGATGAAAGCCGGGCGGAAGAACCAGCGGCGCATCCTCTTCAGGCCATCGCGGAAGCGAAAGGCTTGAAAAACCGGGCATAGAACAACCTTTCCGATTTGATTGCCGAACGCAGGCTAACCGTGGCACTCAAGCGCCAGCCCTGCGGCATTGATGGTCCGCGCCATGGTCATCTCAATATTTCTAAGAAAAAGTTAGCCCCATAGCGCCAGGGTAAACGCTCTAACGGCTCAAGAGCGTGTCTGTCGCTCTACTTCGTCTTCACCCGGCGAAGGTCAAATGTCCAACCATCGCCGCCACTGGTAATCCGGTCGCAAGACCTTCCGATGCCAAAACCGAACACAAATACGTTGTCGCGGCAACCGTATCCAATGGAATAAGGAAATTTCGGATCGAATACATCAAGCGAAGGATCGAAGGTCGGCATTTTGGAGATATTCTCGATGCTCTTTTTCACCACTTCGCACTGCACACCAGCGTAAATGACCTTGCGGTCCGAGACGAACACCTTTTTACCGATATAGGCGTGAGCCTCATCCCAGCTCAGTGCGGTGATATCGCTATAGGGATGAGTAGACACAACAACCCAGAGACCATCTGCCCCCGTCGGACACATGTCCTTCGGCCAGGCAGCCGCAGTTGCGGTCGAGACACAGCAGAGCAGCCCAACGAGCGTCTTTTTGAACATCAAAGGCCCCTTCGGGCCAAAAACTATTGCTATTTATGATTGGTGTAAACACCGTTCAGGAACATGTCCCGCTCATAACCGCGGCGTTCGGTCAGCCCGGGCATGCGCTCTTTTTTAGGTCCCCCGCGATCCCAGCGCGGTAGCTGATCCGCTGCGCCGGTGTAGTCGCCCTCATTGAGTTTGCTTAAAAGCGTTGATGTATTTAGGGGACCCGGATTGAAAGCCGCTGGTAAGTTGTAGGCCAGAGATACCATCGCATCAAATTGTTGCTGCGTCAGCGGTACCTTCACCCGTTCCTGTACCAGTCGCTGGTGCCGGGCGAGATCTTTCAAAAAAAGCTGATCGGCTTCGGCTACCGTAAGACCACGGGAATAATCCTCGCCCGGCAGAATTTTGTGCCCCCAACCGACCGTGTCGCTGCCTCTTTCAGGCGAGCGGTATGGCTTCAATCCAGGTCCGCCAGTTGGACTTTTCTCATAACTTTTGAGAAATTCTACAAGGCGCGGGCTTGCCGTCATATCCGAGGGAACAAACATTCCCGCCAGAGCATCTCCCTGCGATACTCTCGTTGACCGCCGTCAATGGCTAGATCAGAGTTTGCTCCGGAAATCCCGGATGAACCGAAACGTTCGGAATTGTCTCCAGCCTGGCCGGCGGCGAAATCCAGTAGGGCCCGGTGCGCATTGCCGGCCGGTAGGCATAGCCGCCCGCGCGCCCGTAGGAGCCCATCGGATTCGGATATTGCGCCACTTGACGCTGCTGCTGGGCGAAGTTCGCCAGCGCGCTGCCCTGCCGTCCTTGCTGGGCGGCACCGATATCCTGCAACGCCGCGCCCAGCACACCAAGGCGATTGAACCCCGCAGAGGGTTCCAAAGGCCTGGTGAACCAACCGAGCAAGCCGTCGGCACCCCCATCGGCCGCGTCCGTGCGCGGATATTGCGCCGCACGGCGTTGCTGCTGCGCGAAATTCGCCAGCGCGTTGCCCTGGCCTCCTTGCTGGGCGGCACCGAAATCCTGCAATGCCGCGCCCAGCACACCAAGACGGTTGAACCCCGGATCGGGGGTATCCAAAGGCTGGGTGAGCCAATCCGACACGCCGTCGCCAAAACCGGAAAGTGAGTCCCAAAATCCCATTTCAATCTCCTTAGGCCATTGCCGCCGCGGAAAGGCCCGTACCGATCATGCCCGCAACATTTGGGCTATTGCGGGTTGTCGCGGTCTGGGTCTGTTCCAGAGGGATCATCCCCAAAGCTGCATTGCGGATATCCTGCTGTTGCTGCGGATAGGCGGCCTGCCGCAGGAACTCCTCATAAGCGGCATCGTCCATAGCCTGCCGATTCTGCTGCTCGATGCTTCCGGCCGTGCCCAGCGCGCCCGCGCGCTGCAAGGCCTGCATAAGTTCCTGATCCGAGAAGCCTGCAAGCGCGCTAGCCGCATTGGAGCGGAATCCGGCTCCCGCCATGTCGTTCGCCGCATTGGTTTGGGCGGCATTGAAGGCTTGGCCCGAATTGAATTGATCGGCCGCAAAGCCTAGATTGGCATTGAACTGATCGGCGCCGAATGTCTGCCCGGAATTGAACTGATCGGCACCGTATTTTTGACTTGAATTGAAGGTGTCTGCCGTCAGCCTTTGTCCTGCATTGAACTGATCGGCGCCGAATTGCTGCCCGGAATTGAACTGATCGGCACCCAGCTTGCGGTTGATATCGGCCGTGGCGGCATTGACGGCGGCGTTGTATCCGGCATTGCGAAGTTCCCCGCTGGTTCTGGAAACATTGCGGAAATAATTGTCATTGGTTTGGCTGTCCGCAACACCCTGCCGCCCCCCGCCAAAGGCCTTTGCCAAGGTTGAATGCTGATTGTCCGCCACCCGCTGAATATCGCGGGCGCGGGCAAGATCGGCCAAAGATGTATCGATAACATTCTGCGTATATGGGTTGAAGTAGGGCGAAAGATCGGTGTCTTTCAGCATCCCAGCCGTGATCGGATCGGCGGTGATGGAATTGGGGGTGATGGGATTGAAGCCAATAGGGGTTGGAGCGATGGACCGGCCCGCGATGGGAGAGGCATTGATGGTTTGCGGCCGGTACGACAGCATCCCACCCATGGCCGATGACGCCTGATCGAGCATCGATTTGCCGACATTGTTGCCGGCGATGCTGCGGAAAAGATCGTTCGCGCTGTTCTGTGTGACATTAAGAGGCGCGACCCGCTCCCCGCTATAGGCCTGAAACGGCGTATTCGCCACATTCATGGCGGTGCCATAGTTCTGCATATACAGCGCCTTGAGCTGAGGATCGAGCTCGTTCTTCTGAACCTGGGTTGTGCCGCCGCCACTCATGTCAATTCTCCAAATTTTTCATCATGGTGATCATGCCGAAGCGATAGCCGCTACCGCGCGCCGCGCGCTCCCAGCCCTTGCGCCCTTCGCCCATCACGACGTCGCATCCCTGGCGCCTGGCATAGGCGCAAAGCATGGGCTCAATCTGTCCCAAGAGCTCCGTCAGATCGCCGCCGCCATGCACGACAACCAGGGCCTTCTTGTTGTCGTATAGTCGTATCTCGCAGACCGCGGCGCAGTTGAGGCCGGGCCAAAAGCTGTATTGGCCCGATGCAATTCTCCGCTCGACATCCTCGATGCTTTCCAGGCGCGGCCCCTGCAAGGTCGCCGCCTCGATCCAGGCCCGGCATCGTGCCCAATGAATCTGGGCCGGGCTCATGCCGCCAACAAGGATTTCGCCATGGTCCAGGAATGGGGCTTTTCCGATCGCCCCTGAAACGCATAGCCGTGACGGCGCAGCACCTTCATCCAGCCCCTGCGCCCACTGATGAAGGCCGCGACACAGCCATGCGCGATGGCGAACAGTTCGGCCTGCGGCCGCAGAACATCCGTCAGAAGACGCATTTCCCCCGCCGCCAGATAGCCGTAGAGCGTTTTACCCTCCCCCAGATCCCGGAATTCCGTCAGCAGAACCGCCCGTTCATCCCCGAACAGCTCGCAACGCCCTTCCAGATAGTCCCGGCGTATCTGGGTCAACGGCTTTTCCCCCGTGTCATAGGCCAGTGCCGAACGGATCAGGGGTTCCACCGCATCCCATCGCGCCGGTCTCTTTTCCTCAACGTGATCGCGCTCAAGTCCCACCAGAATGCCGGCAGCCGCCTTGCGCACAGTCCGCCCCAGGCTCCGGGCTACCGCCGCCAGCGGCGGGCTCAACGCCATGCGCAGTGCGTTCTCGCCCCGGCCGCTATTGGCCGGACAAATCGCGCATTCCAGACTGGACGCCAGGCTGCGATAATGCTCCGGAAGCGTCAGCTCGCGATGCTCGACATAGGCCGCGACATCGATGTCCGACCAGTTCCAGATCGGTCCCACCATTTCCAATCCATCCGGCATGCCCGCAATCCAATCATGCGAACGGAACAAGTGCGCATCGCTGGCGCGCTGGCCATGCAGCAGCACGGTCGCGCCATCCTTCACAGCGGCATCGAAAATCGTCTTGGTTCTCAGCGTGGCGCAGCAGGAAATCCAGGGTTGAATCCGGGGCCAACGACGTCCCAACATGTTATCGACAGGCACAACATCGGCGGGCAAACCATCTTCCCGCCAGACTTCCGCGAAGTGCCGTTGGGGCGCGGCCTCGATCAAACGAAATTCGCCGCCATAGCCGCGGACAAATTCTGCCATATGCGGCCACATCAGGCCGGTATCGGCCCAGATCAAGGTCAGCTGCGCGCGCCAGCGCCGGCACAAATCCGCCAGCACCACCGAATCCCGGCCGCCGGAAAACGCGATATGCACGCGCTCTTGCCGCGCGAAAAGCGCGGCGAGATCGACCGCCAGCCCCGTCACAGGGCGGTGGTGCTCAGAACACCGCCGTTGCTTATGCTCAGGCTCCACCGGCTGCCGTTCGGCGATGTCAAGACGAGCCGCTGTTTGCCGACTTCGACATCGGAAGTGGTCTTTCGATTTAACTTGTCTTCTTGCGTGATCGCATGGCGGGTGCGTTGCTCGTCCCCCGAATCATAGCTCGCGGGCGCCTTGGGCAGGATCATCCGCGCATCTCTCCGGGCACAATATCAAGACGGGAATCGCCGACGCGCCAATCAGCCGGAACAACGCCGGTATAACGCATCTTGAGCTGCCTGGCTTGAATCCGAAAATCGGTTTTTGCCGTGAGCGCATAAGGGCCAAAACCATATTCGCTCCCGTTCGGCTCATACTTGCCTTTGAAGCTGACCGAGACTTGTCCGGACGTCTTCTCGTCGGGAATCATGCCAAGACATGTCACCATCTGATCGCCGTTGCCCAGCTCTATGGGGCCGGTTTCGGCATAGGGCGTGTCGGCACCATAATCAAAACCCACCTCATGCTCGAAAATCTCGCCGTCCGCATTGACCATGACGGGATACTCCAGAACACCGCTGTCGGTTCCGCAGGTCCGCGGCGGCCGGCCGATGTTCCAATAGCCAAACTTGGTGTTCCAGATCACGCAGCGGTCGATTTCCTTTGAGGCGTCGGAGCAATAGTAAAACTCCACCTCCGAATTGACGCTGTTGGAAACGGCATAGGTTTTTGAGGCCTGCAATGTGTTGAAGTCGGAAAACACATAGTCCTGAAGGTCGCACGGCAACGGGGAAACCGTGCCGCCATTGTAAAGCCAGAAGCTTTTCTTCCCCATCCACACCGCTTGGGTGTCGATCGCCGCCACGCATTGCCGGGAAATCGCGCCGCAGGCCTTGCCGACGCGGTCGATGCTGTAGACGTCGTTTCCGCCAATATAGGTGGCGAAATGCGCATCCAGATCGGTCAGAATCAGGGTGCCCCCCTTCACCACCTTGCCGCACATGATTTTGCCTTGCGTCTGCAGGGTAAAATCGCCGGCCTGGTTGGTCGGCGCCGGAGTCCAGGTGGTATTATCTCGCTGATCGCTCCAAGAAAGCGTGCGCGGATCGGTGCTGGCCAAGGCGAACAGAAACCCTTCCGGCGTCACCACAATGGCTTTGCAGGTCGGGGCGCCGGAAACCGCGACCCCATGGGTGCCAGTGCTGGGCGGCGTCCATTGATAAATCTTGCCATCATCCGGGCTGACGCCCAACAAGTCCTCGCCCCAGGTATCCTGGGTCCATTGCGTTGCGGGCCGGATCAGCGTGGAATCCGGGCGGGGCGTTCCGTAATCATCATCGCCATATTTGCCCGCACCATAGCCGCCTTCCGCAGCCGCGTCCTCATAACCACTGATGAACCCAACGGGCGTAATGTCGGAAACATCGCCGTTGCGCTCTTGGATGAACCAGCCGGAATGGGTACCAATCCCGATCCAAACGGTGGTCGAACTATTATCCGCCCAGGTGATGATCGAGCGGGCGCTGCCGGTCACGACATTGGCGGGATTGCTAGACCGCAGGCGATTTCCCAGCACAGGCCTGAGTGTCCCGGCTTCCGTCCAGCGCGTCAGGAAGGCATCATAGAAACGTCCTTTGCTGCCATACTCCGTACCGTCTCTTTTAATTCCGGGAGGAATTGAAATTGGAAACAGGGCCATCATACTATCTCACTATGAAAAGGTCAGCCTGATCCTGCCAACATCGCCCGCATAGGGACCGGGCCCAAAGGGGGTTCCGCCATCTCCTCCTGTACCCGCACCTAGAAGAACAGATGACCCACCGGAGCCTCCAACTCCCGAGCTACCCCCAGTACCGTCACCTCCATCGCTACCATCGATATTGGTATCGCCGCCCGTGGCTGAACCATGAATACCACCAGTTCCAGGAATTGGCACGGAAGCACTACCACCATAGCCACCCGCATTTGCTGTCATATTCACGCTACCAGAACTTAAAGTAGCTGTGACGGTGCTGTTCGTAGTAGCCCCGCCAACAACACAGTGTATGTTCACTCCGGTATCGGTTCCGTTGAGCGACATGGTTTTAATACAGGCGCTACCCGAGGCCCCACCACCACCACCAATAATTAGATCCTGATTTAAATCATAATCACCATTACCCCCGCCACCGCCCCCTGCAACGCACTCGATAAGCACAGACACAGCACCTGACGGCACCTGAACATCTGTCGTTCCCGGAGAAGTCAGATCGTCCACACGACCTGTAAACTTTGTGGTGCCGTAGAAATTGTAGATTGAGATTGGGGTTCCGACGCTTGACGGCACCGCCCCCGCCACGGGGCTCGTGGTTCCTGATGGGACCAGTCCCCCGCCAGCATAGTATTCGCTGAGGCCAATCGGATTGGAGCCGCCGAACTCGCCCTGAATGGCGCTCAAGGATAGAGGGCCGGAGCTGGGAAGGGTCATGCCATCCCCTTCATGTCACGCACCTCCGCCCGTAATTCCTTAAGGGCCTCGATGATCGCTGGCGCGAACATTTGATAGAAGAGAGTCAGGAAATCTCCTGGGATGGCGGATTTTGTTGCCAAACATGGATAAACGGCCTGAACCTGTTGCGCCGACAGACCCATATGTTCGCCCTCCGGCAGACCGAAGCCAAGCGCCAGTTCATTGAATTTGAACATGAAGGTATCCAGCGCGCACAACTTATCCAGCGCCCCCTCCAGGGTGCCCGTGCGTATCTTCAGGCGGTCGTCCGAGGAGAAGGCAGTAATATTTCCCGTGGCGGTGATGGCCCCAGTAACGGTAAGAGCGCCAGTCGCGGTGCCACCAGCAACTGAAAGCCCCCCGGTCAGGGTCAAATTGACAGCTTGATAATTGTTCCCTGTGTTTAGGGCATTGGCTGTGCCGGCAGTAGTTGCCGATGCCGCACCGCCTGTAATATTAATGCCCCAGGTGCCCGAAGACCCAGCCCCTGTAGTACTGGGAGCGCCAATCGTATTGTAACTGACTAGGAGCGCACCAGATCCATTGAAGTTTGAACCGGGTGCGCCGCCAGCTCCGCTATTATTGAAGGTGACGGCGTTCGCGACCTGATTTGCCGAGGTCGCTAACGTAGCGCTCGTTGCTGTTGCCGCGTTGCCGGAAATACTTATACCCCAAGTTCCGGACGCACCCGAGCCATTGATCGGACAGTAGTCGGTGCCAGACACCGCATTGGCGAATCCGCCAGAACCATTGCCCTTGAGGATTGAGCTACCGGACGTGGCCGGCGCATAGTCACTGCCGCTGACTGCCTGGGACACCGTGCCTGATCCATTGGCTTTCAAAAGCCCGTTGACCGTACCAGCACCGCCGCGCGCGGATGGCACTGTGCCTGACGTCAGGTTGGATGCCACCTTGGAGGCGTCCGAAATCTCCTTCACCTTGCTATCGATGTTGTCCAGATCGAGGTTGAGCTTAACGCCCCAACTGTTATTTGAGGCCCCTACTTCCGGTTTGGTCCAGCCGTAATTGGTGGTGGTTGTATCAGCCATATGCGTTTCCTATAGGGGCGTCCAGGTCTGTGACGCTGATGCTTGCGGTGTCCAGGTTGCCACACCCGGAATAACCGGGTGCCAGAAGTCGGCGCCGGCCACCGCGATTGATCCGGCTGTTGCGGTCATGGCGGTGCCGATAATGACAATGGTCTTGTCACCAGTGGCGCCAACATTCCCAGGTAATGCGGTTGCGGCATTTCCGACAAGCGGGACAGTGAAAAGGTTGGTCTTGGCGATCGAGCCAGGCGACACCGTACCAGCAGCGCCGATAATTCCAACAGAGCGAACAGTTGCGATACTGCCTGCCGCTGCGGCCGCAGCCGCACCAGAAAGCCCGATGGCGATAAGAGACGCCTTGCCCAGCGTTCCCGCCGCTACGCTAGCCGAATTTCCTGTGATCGAAAGGCTGAGATCACTTCCAGCCGAATAGGCGACGCTTCCCGCCGCAGCCGTCGCGCCGATCCCGGTGAGCGGCACCGTGAACAGCGAGGTCTTGACGATCGAGCCGGGCGAGGCAGTTGCCGCGATGCCGGTAATTCCAAAAGAACGGACAGGTGCGATACTGCCCGCCGCTACGGTTGCAGCCGCACCGGAAATCCCCCTGGTGATAAGCGATGACTTACCGAGCGTTCCCGCCGCTGCGGAGGCACCGATCCCAATGAGTGGCACCGTGAACAGCGAGGTCTTGACGATCGAGCCAGGCGACGCGGTTGCGGAGATGCCTGTGAGCGCAATGGTGACATCACTGCCACCACCCGCGCCGATCCGATAAGGAATAGACCGGTCGAAAATACCGATATACGGCTCAGCATTCCAAGTAAGAACTTCCTGCTGAGAAAGCGCGCGATTCCAAGCGCGAATGCCTTCAAGATCACCTACAAATAACTCGGCGCCGGAAGGGCCCAATACGCCAATTGTTGCGGCATTGGTGCTGAAGTCGGGGGCGCCCGTTGCGGCGGCGGTACCATCTGCCACGCCATCCACAAAAAGGCGCAAAGTCGCGCCATCATAGGTGGTAACTACATGCGTCCAGGTATTCGTACCAACGGCTATAGAACCGTCAAACCCCTTGAATGTGCCACCTTGTGTAAAATAGGTGCCCCACACATTGCCAGAGCGGGCGGACAAATCAAACGAGCGAAGCGTCGTCTGGTTATTCGATTTGGCAAATATGGTTCTGAAACTTCCCGAACCGCCCGTTATACGTGCCCAGCCACCAATCGTGAAATTGGTGAGATTAAGCGCACTAATCGCAGGGACTGTAACGCCCTGGTTACCCGATCCTGGCGTATTGGTCGCGGTGCCGCCATGATGAGACGCGACGGTGGAAAGCCCATTGTTGATAAGCGTGCCATGGTTGGCATTGGGAGAAATATCAACAAAAAGAAAATTGGCGCTGCTTGTTTTAAGCCCCTGGTCGCCCAGAAGCCAGCAGCCCACCAGCCCTTTGGAAAACGGGTGGTTGATATCAAGGACTGGATTTACCGGCTTTCTATACCCCCTCGAAAGTACCAGCTTGTTGCGCGGCGCAATCAGCCCACTAGCCATGACTTAATACTGCGTAGGCGTCGGGTAGAAGTCCAAAGTATTGCCCGATGCAGGCAACATCACACCTGCCTGATTCACCAGAATGGTTTTGAAGAAGCCAGCAGGCATAATGACATTCGGCAAAGTCTCATCCACCACATTGGAAGATTGCGTGGCCGGGTTGATATAAATTACACCGGCCAGGTAGTTGGACTCCGCCAGCTTATAGGACGAACCCGATGTGTAGGTTGGATATGTCGCGCCGCTCGCCGTAGTGGTAGAGGGTACAAAAAACACCTTTACGTAAGAGCTGGATGTGAACGCAAGCGAGTTGCTGGCGATGTGCAGATATAGCGTCCCAAGCTGTGGGTCATTAGCGGCTCCAACTTCGGAGCCGTAAGCTGTCCCGCTGCCGCTGGCTAGGGAATTGAGTTCCGTTGTCAGCAAATGGACAACAGAACCTACTGTTCCCCAAAGGAAATTTGTGGCCATTAACTGCACTCCCGGAATAATTGGCTTTGGTCAAGCCGAGCGGTATGATGCCGCCATGTTCTGGCTAGGATCGTCTCACGAATGGCGCCCAACCACGCTGTGGTGGCCGCGCATCGACATTCACGGCAATTCCGTCAGCGGTTTTGCCTGGGTGCGAACCGTCAGTGGCGTTAAACAATATCGTCCGATGACAGACGAAGAGAGCCGCGACTACGTTTCGCGAGAAACCATCTAATCCATCAAGCAATCCTCACAAGCGCGTTGGAAAAGTCATTGACCGGCATGGTCAGCGTGAGCGTACCAGCGGTAATGGTCTGCGACCCGAAGGTGTGGGCCGAAATCGCCTTGTTGGATTGCGTGGAATTGTAAAGCAACACACAGTCAAACGCGGTTGAAAGCGTGACGGTGGTAAAAACGATGCTCGCGGATGGGGTCCAAACAGCGGTCGAGCTGCTGAGGGTTGGCGCGGTCGCATTGGTGACGGTGACACCGCCCGCGCTGTAATTTGTGCCCGTTACCTCGCCGGTCGAGCTGTAGGCGGTCGTACCAGCGCCGATAGAGGCCGAAGCCAAATAGAGGGCGGCTTTGATGGTGTCGGCGCCCGTACCACCGCGCGTTACGGTGGTTCCCAGCGCATGAATGCCGGAAAGCACTTCGGACTTGAACGAATTGCAGATCGCTTGTGCGTTAGCCAAGGTTACCTCCTACCATTTCGGAAAAAACAGATTTCTTGAGCCGGACATGGGCCGAGCGGTGAACCAATTCTTCGCCGTCGTAGTACTCAACCCAAGTCGTATGCTCGTTGTCATTGTCGATTTCGCCATCAATGCGGCGCAGGGCTGACTCGTCCATCATGCCCTTGGTGGTCATTATGAGTGCCATTCCGGCTTCCTCTAATTGTCGCGGACGATGTTGTAGGCGGCGCTATCCAGTTGGATGCGCGGAAATTCCGTGCGAAGCGTGGAACGGTCGCCCGGCATCGGGTCGGCATTGCAGATGTCGTCCAACGCCGCGGTGAACAGCGTGCCCCAGGTCATGGCGCGGCCGTCGTCCTTCAGATACGGCGCCGACTGAACCAACGCGCCATATAGATAGGCGTCGGGATAATCGGCCAGGATCCAGTTGGACGCATTGGTAACCGACAATGCCGGAAAGCGCCTGATATAGGTCAGCTCCGCGATATAGGCCTTGTCCGCCACGGGATAGAACTGAAACTCCCCGCCCACCACCGTGTAATAAGCCGGCGCCGGGCCGGTAAGGCGGCCGGCTTCCTTCCATTGCTGGAAAGTGGCTGAATCCAAATAGTCCAGAATGGTTTCCGGATTGCCTTGCAGTACCAACTCGAGCGGACCGTGGAAATCGCTTGGAACGGCGATAAACTCCGCCCCGGCCGTAATATTTGCATCCGACCGTTGAATCAATCGCCGCGGAACTGCCAGGCCTTGCCCCGCCCGCCCGACAAAACGGCGGGTCATCTGCGCTTCCGCTAGGGCGATGAAGTCTGGAATTGCCGAAGTCAGGTCGCTGCGATTGAGAAAATCGGCGATACTGGCCTTCAGCCCGCTATAGCTTCCATCAAGCGCCATGCGTTCTCCTTTATACAGTTACAGACGGAATTTTCGCACCAAAAGCCGCAGAAAAAGTAGTGGCGCCGGTGCTACCATCGGCGCCACCACGTCCTAGTTGTTCGCCAGCCGGCAGGCCAGTTGCGGTCGAATGGTCTTGTAGCCGTACAACACATCGATACGGCAGGGAAACTTATCGTTGACGATGTCATACTGGCGCACGATACGCATCGAGATTCCGTCTAGAACCTCGCGAGCCGCAAAATCCACGCCACGCGGCAGGACCAGGTCGGCGGTGGCAAAGGCGAAGGCGCCTTTCTGATAGGCCATCGAGATGCCGTAGCTGGTGGAGACGTTACCCGCAACCGTCACGGCTTTGGATGCACCGGGAGAGTTGATGACTATGTTCTGTGTGGCACCCGCCGCGCTGATCGGGGTTGGAGACACCGCGATCGATGTTGTGCTGTCCGCGGTCGCAACGAACTGCTGCAACTGTCCGGTGTCCACCTTGGATTCGGGATGGACCGCGTTCACGCCGGCAACGGTGAATACATCACCCTTCTTGAAAGTACCGGAACCGCCGGAAACAGTGATGGTCGCGGTGCCCGATGTGATGCCGGTCGAGGTATTACAGACATAGCTCGCCGCGTCGCCACGGGCCTGACTGGGCCACAGAGTGTTCTCCATGAAATCGAACCCTGCAGTGCGGCCCATGTAACCTTCGCGATACTGCTTGGAAATACTGGGCGAGTCTTGGAATAGGCCTTTCAACGCATCCACCAGGTCCAGATTATCCTGGGTGTTCAGGTTGCAGGTCCGGTCATTGAGCGGCGCCAGACTGTCCACCAGCTTCTTGCGCCCCTGCAACACCTTGTTGAAGTCGATTTTGAAGGTGGCGTTCGAGACTTGCTGATAGACGTCCTTGTACATGCTCATGGCGTCGGATTCGATATTGGCGGCCAGCGCCGACATGGCTGGCTCCAGCACCCGGTCCGAAAAATCGTCCAGGCTCAGGGTCAACTCGTTGGACGAAAAATTCACGTCCACGCCTTTTTGAGTCCCGACCTGCAGGCTGACCGTATTCTCGGTTGTGTCCGGGTTGGCCGAAATTTGCGTGCCGGTACGCACGGGATACTGGTTGGGCAGGCGAATCTTCAGCGTATCGCCGATCTTGGCGCCGTCCTTGGCGAAACTGTCGTCATAGCCCCGATTGATGGAGCCGATAAAATTCAGCTTCTGGTGCAAAATCATCAGGGCCTTGCGGGTCACCTGGGTGGAGGTAAGCAATGTATTGGCCATTGGAAATCCTTAAAGGGTTGGGGTTGTGCGCCTTCAGCGTTTGCGCAGGCGGTCGCGCTCGCGCTTGACCCACTCATCGGTGCTTAGCGCGTCGCCGCTGGAGTCGGTGGTCCGGCGCGATACCGTTCCCCCTCCTCCGCCGACACGTGTCACCGGGCGGGCCGCCTGCGCGGCTTCGAATATCTGCTGGGTTTGTTTCTTCTTTCCGGCTTCGTCGTGCTGGTGCGCCTTGTGCAAAAGCTTGACGAAAACAGGGTTCTGGAGTGTCGCCTGGGCTATCTCCTCGCGGGTCAGGCCATGGGCGGTGCCAAACTGCGCCAGCTTCACGTCAAGCTCCGGCGACCAATCCGCGATAAGCCGCGGCAAGTGCGCGATCACCTCGTCCATCCGCCTGGCGGTCGCCCGCTGCGAGTGGGAGGCGTGTTCCTGTTCCTTTTCGGTCCAGGTGCGGGCCGCGCGGTCCCGCAAATTTCTGATCTGTTCGCGACTCTGCCACAGCGCCTTGGCGCGGGCCGGATCCTCGCTCTCCAGCGTGCGCCAGTCGATCCGGTCGAAATGCGCCAGCTGGTCGCTCAACGCCACAATCCGCGCCGCGTCCATCAGATGCGTCCGCGTCAAGGTCGCGCCATGATGATGTGCCTGACGCTCGGCATCCAGCGCCTTGCGCGCCTGGGCCACGTCCTGGGTCTTGCGGGTATAGTCGGCCTGACGCAGCAGCGCATCCTTCAGCTCCGCCGGCACACAATAGGTCTTGCCTTCATATTCAACTTCCACCTCCTGCGGTGTGTCGGCGGCCTGCTCGACTTGGTTATCCTGCAAAGCGGTATCGTTCGCGGCCTGTTCGGCCCCGTTCTCGATGGTCATTCTGTTTCCTTTGGTTAGAGACGCGCGAATGGCATCAGCCGCGCGGCGTCACACGCGGTCATTACAATCGGGACTAGTGTCGAATTCGCCGATGCGCCCGCAAAGACGTGTTAAAGGCACTTCCTCGACACGGGATGAAGCGGAAAACCCTCTCGCTGCAGGAGCAGCGCACTGGTGGCGGGCGCATCACCCGCATAATCCGTAGGCAAGAGATCAATGCTGAAGTCTTTTTCGACCTGGATCTGAATGCCCCGGTCGAGCTTCCGGTCTGGCCTGTAGTTTCTCAGCTCCACCGACACCCGATAAAGATACTCGCAGTTCCCGCCAGAAACGCGTGCTTCCAACGTTGAGCTGATAACATAATCAATCTCGGCATGATCGCTTGCCGCGATCAGTGCCTTCTTGCTTTGCCATTCTACTTCTATTTTGTCGCCGGTGTTGTTGAACAACGTCGCGTGCGTCACATAGGAACAGCCTGCGGCGATACACACCATAAATAGCGACGCAAAGAAAAGACCACAGCACTTCATGATCATATCATTTTGGCCAGGGCCCTGGCGGGGTCTGTCGCGGGCCGACTTCATTCCAATTGTGCGGTCCGTGCCACTCCCCGTCAACCAATTCTCCTAACAATCCTCCCAGAGTATTGGACGGCAGATAGAGCGGCGCCACTTGCTCCTCTCGGACGCGTCAATGGCACTTCCTCGACACGGGCTGGAGCGGAAATCCCTCCCGTCGCAGGATCGTATCACGCGAAGCAGGCGCATCGCCCTCGTAGGACATAGGCAAAAGATCGATACCAAAATCTTTCTCGACCTGGACTTGTATGCCGCGTTCGAATCTCATCTCAACTTGGTAATCAAAGATTTCAGAAGGAAACTCGTAAAGATAAACACAACCGTTGCTGGAAAGGCGAAACACCCGGTTAGCGCCCTGCCCGGGATATTTGAAATGAGCAAACCGGCTCGGCGCGATTGTTTTAGTCTCGAACTCTGCATGCAGCTCAATCGCTTCACCTGTGTTGTTGAATAATGTTACCTGCAACAATTTGGAACAGGCGGTGAAAACCGCCGACACGAGGAATAGCGCAAAAAACAAACCGCAGCGTTTCATGGACGCCTCATTTTGGCCAGGGCACCGGTGGATGCTGTTGCGGGCCGACCTCGTTCCAATTGTGCGGCCCATGCCAGCGTCCGTCAATCAGCAGACCCGCCGCGCCTCCCAAAATATTGGACGGTAGGTATAGCGGCCCCAACTGCTCGCCCTGATAGGTATGCGGCTCTTCGTGCGGTCCCACGAGGTTATCGTCACTACCCAGGTCGGTCGGTTTGCCATTCATCACTTGTACATTGCCCAGCGTAATCGCGCCAACCCCGCCGAACGGGTTGTCCGTGAACTGCACCGCATTGTTTCCGGTCGTGATGCCGGGCGCCTCCTGCCAGCCCAGCCAATGACTGGGCCAACCCGCCAAATAACCCAACGTCCCATAGCCCAAGCCGATCAGGCTGTTGGGCAGGTTCCAGATTTTACCTGCGATACTGCCCTGCATGGCATGAGAATTATGACTTGTTGTCAGCCTGTCCTGGACATCTGGATCGATGCCGGCAGCACTTGGTTGCTGGTCGCCCATCAAAAAGCCGAGCCCGCTATTCTTCTGTCCCATATCCGCCACACCACCCAGCACACCGTCAGGATTCCATCCTTCCGGCATGCCCGCATCATCGTCATCCGGCCACTGCGGAACAAGCGCGCCCATCTTGATCTCCAGAAATAGCGGCAGACCGGATTTCGATCCTAAACTCGATCTCGATGACCGCGAATTAGGCTAGAAATCCCGCTGACCGCGAATGACCTTCATCTCACTCTCGTCCGGCTTTCTTTGCCGCACGACCGTGAGCTTGTGCTCGACTTCGCCAAGCGTATCGACCACCAGATAGCTGCCATCGGAAGGTTTGAAAAAAACCATCCCGCAATAATGCAGTCCGCCCTGGTTGCAAGAAATCGTTTCAGGATAGGTCTTGCAAAAACCTTCGCCGCAATAATGGTCTTGCGGCTGGTGCTTGATCGTCAGGCTCTTGTAGCCCGACTTGACCAACTCTGCTCGCAGAAAATCATAGTTGCGAGGCTCCGCCGCATTCGCCCTGCCTTGCATTATGACCAGGGCGAAAGCCGCCCACGCCAAGCCGCTTCTATTCCCCATGATACCTCCCACGAACCATCGAACCAAGGCTACCGGTTTCGTGGTATGCGCGAAAGATACTCTTGCGCTTGACGGCTTGTCATTCCCAGACGCCCGCCATGCCGCGTTTGGCCTGTCCCAGGCGTGGCGATGGAATCCCACTGGTTTGCCAATCTGTCCTGGAATTGCTCTGGGGTTATTTTCCCAGCTTGATAAGCGTTAAGACCACTTTCCTCCAAAAGCCTCCGCGCCATCTGGTCCTGCAGATCCGGGCTGAATATCTCGCTGCCGTCCAGCCCCATCTCTCGCCGCAAGCCGCGCAGGGTCCGCCCGACAATCTGGTACCGTCCCACCGCCGAAGTATGGCCGGTATTGGCGGGATTGTTCAGCATGTCGTTTTGATACTGGTTCACCTCATCCAGTGTCATTTGCGATACCGGCTTGGACGGTGTTCCAAAACGGTTGTTACCAAAGGTCACGTCATAACCAGACGAATACAATCCGCGCGACCGGGTCACCGCCGCATCGTCGGTACCTTCGCTCCTGGATATTCCCGCCAGAAGATCCGCGATGGGGTCGCTCCCGGCCGAGTTGTCCTCCGGGCCCTCCCCGGTGATATAGTTGCCCTCTGGACGGCCGAGAATCAGATGGTTCGGATCGACCTGATCAATTGTTATCGGCGCCGATCCCGCTGGAGTCTGGCCATTCAGCGGCGAGAGACTATTATTCCACCACGGTGGAATTTTCGGTAACTGGGCCATTTCCCGGCTATCCCCGCCCCGCCAACCGCTCGCCAACCGCCTTCAACCGTTCTGTCTGGGCCTTGAACGCATCGATCTCCACCTTACGGTTCTCGATCGTCCGATCCTGCTGCAGCGCGCTCAGCTGCTGACCCAGCACCGCCGCCTTCTGCTGCAACCCATCAATCGCCGCCACCGCCTTTTGCGCGGCCTGGCGCACCACCGGATGCTGCAACGGGTTCGCCGCCGCCGCCTCGCCGCCCGCCAGCTCCTGCATTTGCGGCGGCAACAGCGTATGCAGCCGCCGCGCCACTTCTTCCGCGTCCGGCCAGTCCAGATTCTTGGCCAGCAGATCGCCCAACAGCGGCGCCTAGTTGGCCGGCAGCCGCCGCCACATAATCACGCCTAGAACGGCAGCGGCGGGAAAGCCAAACAGTAGCAGGCTCGAGCCTGGCGATAGGCCGAAGCCATACGCGCCCACCGCAACAGCCGCGAGGCTATAACAAATCGGCATTCCGATCGCCACCATGCCGCGCACGGCATACCGGCGCACAAGATTGCCATTGGGTACAAACGCCGATGGTTGGCCAGGCGGTTCAAACCACGAACCACGTTGGATGACGTCCGTCAAATGTCCCATAGTCACCGGCTTGCGGGTATCCTGAAACCCCAGGCGCCGCACCCAATACTCTCCCAGCGCTTCATGTTCATTGGGAAAGTAAGCGGTAAATTCAAATCCATCAAATCGGGTTCCGAACTTCTCATGTATGGCTTCCAGAAATTCATCGGCATCGTCGCCGCCGATATTCAAATCTTGCAGGATCCTTGTGTCCTCCGCAAACGGCGCTTTTCTGCATGCGGCTTGCGCCAGCAACGCCTCTATCTCCCTGCGTATCTTGTCCCGGCCTTCCATGCGGCGCACTATACGACAAGAAACGGCTTCAATAAATACGGGTGGGATCGGAAATGGGAGTGCATACTGGCGCATAGTAATGCTCTAACCAATCGCTCAGCATCAGCGCGCCACCTAACATCGGAATGCTCCTGGCGATTGAACCGCCAATACTGGCGGTGCCGGTGATCGGTTCAAGCAGCCCGAATTTTGCTCTTCCGGTGAAATTTCGCGCCGCGCTCGATGCTCTAGAAGTAAACTTTCCGCTTTTTCCGCCACCCCCAACACCACCGGGTTTGGCCAATGTAGGTTCGGCCCCATTTCCCGCGGTTGAGCCCAAGCCCATCTGGCCGTTGGTATTCAAATTTCCCGCGCCATAGATGTTGGCATAGCCATCCCCCGTATCGACATAGGGATGAAGTGATCCATCCGGCAATCGGCATACACCGTCATATGCCGCCGACATGCGTTGGTACGGTCTAGGTGCGGCCAACGGCTTGTCGGCCCCGCTTATGGCTGGTGCCCCATCGATCTGCGTTGGGCCCAGCAGAAAGGAAAGACCGGCCGTAATAGACTCCGACAGATCGATTCCACCCAGCAAACCATCCCGCGACCAACCAGCAAATACTGGTGTCTTGGCACCCATCAGACTCTCCCGATCCGTTCACCGACCGCCTTCAGCCGTTCCGTCTGCGCCTTGAACGCATCGATCTCCACCTTGCGGTTCTCGATCGTCCGGTCCTGCTGCAGCGCGCTCAGCTGCTGACCCAGCACCGCTGCCTTCTGCTGCAGCCCATCAATCGTCGCCACCGCCTGCTGTGCCGCCTGGCGCACCACCGGATGCTGCAACGGATTCGCCGCCGCCGCCTCGCCGCCCGCCGGCTCCTGCATTTGCGGCGGCAACAGCGTATGCAGCCGCCGCGCCACTTCTTCCGCGTCCGGCCAGTCCAGATTCTTGGCCAGCAGATCGCCCAAGATCGGCGCCGACGGCGGATAGGCCTGGATCATCCGCAAAATCTGGTCGGCGCTTTCCTGCCTGCGGCTGGCATAGCTGGGCCCGCTTTCCACCGTCAGGTCATACTTGCCCCGCGCCAGGTCGCACATCCGTGTCAGCGGCAGCCCGGTCGCCGGATCGCTCACCGCCTGCCCGTCCGGTCCCCGCACCGCCATCGTCTGGCCCAGTTTCACGGTCGCCGCCTTGCTGTCGGGCCCCAGCACCCGGATCATCCGTTCCCCCGAATAGACCGTGGGGATCAGATCGATCAGAATACGCCCGCCATGCTCGATGGCGCGCGACAGATTGTCGAGGAAATGGAAGTTGGAGGTATCGCCCTGCCTCTGCCGCGCGATGATCGCCCGGCCCGAAATCTCATTGCCCTGCGCTCCCAGGCTGGCGTCATACATCCCCAGAATGGCCTTCATATCGTCCTGGGCGTTCAACGCTTCCTGGATCGCTCCGATGGCGCTGCCGCTGTCCAGCGGCTGGCGCATCGGCGGGGCATCGCCGTCATATTCGATAAAGGCATGGTTCTGGCTGTTCACCGTCGCCCATTTGCGCACATCGCTCTTGAACGTGCCTTTGCGGCCGATGAACGGCACCCGCGGCGCCAGCGCCGTCAGCTCGGTGGAGGCCGTGCGCCAATAATTCAGCATTCGCTGCGCGTCCTTGGCCTCGCGGATCAGGCTGCGGAAATACCGCTTGCCCTCGACATTCACTTCCTCGCCATAGACCGGCACAATGGGAATATACTTCCCCGCCCAGTCATTCTGCTCCAACACCTCCGCGCCGGTCAGAACCGTCTGTGTCACCTTGTGCGAATGGCTTTGCCGCTCGCCCAGCACCGTGATGCCCTGCGCATCCAGCATCGCCTTCTGCCGGGCATAAAGTTCGGCGTCCAGCACCGTGCCGTCCGACAAGGCGACAATGTTGCGCTTGACTCGTTCACGCCGCCACCATTCCGCCACCAGCACGCATTTGTCCTGCGCCCAGGGCGATGGCAGCTTTTCATAGCCGCTGTCGCTCCAATTGACCGGCTGCGCGCCTTTATACTTGGCGCGGAAGGCGTCATGGCCCACCACTTCGGTGACAAAACACTGGTTCCAGTCGGCGCTGTCGCAAGCCGTGCTGTGCGGATCGCCATAGACGCTGAACGGATTGACGATCCGCTCGATCCGAAGGTCCAGATCGAAACTGTCGTCATCGGCATAATCGGTATTGATGCGGAAATAGCCGAAGCCGTTGCTGACCGCGCAATCCACCGCCGTGTCATAGGCGACATCCGCCTTGCTGGTCTGCTCGATATTGCGGATCAAGCCGTTGTAGATCTGCGCGATCGCCGGATCCGCCGCGCTGTCCACCGGATGGACATTGATGCAGGGCCGGTTCTGCCGCGCCTCATTCACCACCTGGCGGATAAAGGCCGGCTGGCGGTTGATGGTCAGGCATGGCCGCCCGTCCTTGATGCGTTGCTGTCTGACGGATTCCGGCCATTGCTCGCCCAGCTTGGCAAAGCGCAGATCGTCCAGCGCCGCCAGCCGGTTCTCGCTCTCCGCCTCCTCGCACAACGCAAACGCGTCGCGGGCATCGGCAAGCAATTGCTCGTCGGTCATTGATTACCTGTCAAATTGAACTAGAAAGCCGCTGAATCAGCGGCATCAAGGATGTTAGCTCACCGCGTAAACGGCGAGTCTAACGCTTCCGTCACGGCCATCGTAGCGGCTCCAGCTCCCCCGCTGCGCACCTCTGCGCGAAAATGCCCGGCCTAAACGCAATTGGGAAAGCCCTTTCGCAGAGGCGGCACTCTGCGCAGGTGAAACACTTTGGGGTCACCAGGGTAAGCTGGGCTGAACGCTCCGGTTAAAGCCTTGGCGGTAATCGTGCCGCGAAAGGTGGTCGGCTCACCGTCTCTCTGGACAGAAAAGACCAGTTTCCCACGCTTGAGGTCCGGGTCGGAAACCACGCTCATCTGCGGCTTCTGTTCCGGATAGCCACTGGACCACTGAAGAAATGCATAACTCGCTTCGGTAAACTTTATGACGCCAATTCTGACACCAAGCGCGTCTCCACCTTCCTCATTAAAGCATATGTCAGAATAGAGCCTGAAACTCTCTTCTGGAGCTGCGTTGGAAGTGACTGGAAAAATGCATAAAGCCAAAATCGCGATGATGCGGCGCATGACAAACCTAACGATCCGGAATCTGCGACCGAAAGGCTGCGATGGACTGGGCGAAACTGTCAATAAGCCGTTGCCTGTCTGTCCCGGGATCGGAGTAAAAATGAGGGCGATCAGGCCTCCTGAAGCGACCTCCCCAATCCAGGCCGGCGGCTTTCGCAGCTTCCAGCACCTTGTTTTGTGCATCCGTCCCCAGCTTTGACCAATTGCTGACATCCACGCTCCGGCCCGCGGAATGAAGACTGTGACGCGCCGGCGTGATGGCCGTGGGATCATTTTTCAATTCATCTTGCCCGGCTTGGGTTCTGTACCCGCTGCTGAATTGCAGAGAAATACCCTGGTTTCTGGCCCTCTGAATCAAGTCCGCGACTTTGCCGGCAAATTCGGGATTAAGATAAGTCCTGCCGGCCCCCGGCAGGTAATATTCACCGACTTCCGGCTTGTCTGCGGCTTTGATGTCTCTCCAGTCATCCGGTACATCGGGTGTTTCGATACTGGGCTTTCCCACTTTTTCACCTGCTGAGATGTATCGTTAGAAATTGCGCCGATCAGTGCCTAAAAAGCATTTCGCAAATGCGATCATCGGCGTTCAAGTCACGCCATCCATCCATTATCCACCGCCTCGACTCGTACTTCCTCCTTCACCCGTTCCGGCTCCTCATAGGCCAGGCACATCAGCCCGAACGCATCCGCCGCATGGCTGGACCAGTCATGCTCCGGCCCCAGCCCCACGCTGCGCGTCTCGTCCTTCTTCTCGTGATACCAGCCCAGCGCGTCCCGCCCCGCCTCGGTGGTTGCTTCATGGAACCAAATGCGGGGAAACAGCCGCCGCGCCGATTCAATCCGCATCATCGCCGCGCCCTTGCCCTGGTTCTTGATCACCTGGACCTCAAAACCAGCGTCCCGTACATGATCTTCGTATCGCTTTCCGGTGACGCTGTTCTCCGCCACTCCATCATGTGGCAACACGCACAAAGTCTGCCCCCAACCGCGCGCGCGAAGCTCGCCCACATAATAAGCCAGCACCTGACCCACGCCCTCGATATAGTCCAGCACGCGAATCTCGCGGTCCACGAACTGCGCAATCCAGATCGCCATGGCATCCGCATGCGCACCGCTCCCGCCGATA
>DATEIA010000121.1:0-13020 GCA_035279305.1 Rhizomicrobium sp. | reverse complement strand
CTTCTCCGACGGCAAGCTGTACAGCCAGATCAAGGATCCCCGCCATCTGGGCCGCAAGGTCCTGACCGAATTCGTCAAGGCGGGCGCGCCGGAGGAAATCCTCACCGAGGCGCATCCGCATATCGGCACCTTCCGGCTGGTAACCATGGTGGAAAGCATGCGTGCGACCATCGAAAGCCTAGGGGGGGAATACCGGTTTCAAAGCAAGGTCAGCGACCTGTTGCTGACTCCGGACCGCCGGCTGCGGGGCGTGACGCTGGAAAGCGGCGAAGAAATCGCCGGCGGCCATGTGGTGCTGGCGCTGGGTCATAGCGCCCGCGACACGTTTGAGATGCTATATGAGCGCGGCGTCGCCATCGAGGCCAAGCCCTTCAGCCTGGGCCTGCGAATCGAACATCCGCAAGGCTTGATCGACAAGGCCCGTTTTGGGCGCAGTATTCCGCAATTGGGCGCCGCCGATTACAAACTGGTGCACCACGCCAAGAATGGCCGCGGTGTCTATAGCTTCTGCATGTGTCCGGGCGGCACCGTGGTGGCGGCCGCCAGCGAGCCCGGGCGCGTCGTCACCAATGGCATGAGCCAGTATTCGCGCAACGAACGCAATGCCAATGCCGGCATCGTGGTCGGCATCACACCGGAGGCGGATTATCCGGACCATCCGCTGGCGGGCATAGCGGTTCAGCGGCAGTGGGAGAGCGCGGCGTTCACGGCGGGTGGTGGCACCTACGCCGCCCCTGCACAACTGGTGGGCGATTTCATCGCCGCCAAATCGTCCACCGTCCTGGGTGCGGTGATCCCATCCTACCGGCCCGGCGTGACGCCGACGGATTTGTCCTCCTGCCTGCCGGACTTTGCGATTGAGGCGATCCGCGAAGCCCTTCCCGCCTTCGGCCGCCAGATCAAAGGCTTTGACCGGCCCGATGCGGTGTTGACGGGCGTGGAAACCCGCACCTCCTCGCCCATCCGTATCCAGCGCGGGATCGATTTTCAGAGTCCCAACACACAGGGACTGTTTCCGGCCGGCGAAGGCGCGGGCTTTGCCGGCGGAATCCTTTCGGCGGCGGTCGATGGAATAAAAGTTGCCGAAGCCGTCGCCCGCAATATCGCAGGAGCGTAGGCAAAGCCGGAGCGACCGCCAAAAAATCTAAGCCGTCAAGAATTCGGAAACAAAGGCCGTCCTGGGATTGCGCCGCACATCGGCGGGAGCGCCATACTGCTCGATACGGCCGTCCTTCATCACCGCCACCAGATCGGCCACCGCGAAAGCTTCTTCCTGGTCGTGGGTGACGAAGACGGTGGTGACCCCTGCATGATCGTGGATGCGGCGCAGGTCGGCCCGCAATTCCTTGCGCACCTTGGCATCCAGCGCGCCAAACGGCTCATCCAGCAAGAGCATGCGCGGCTCGATGGCGAGCGCGCGCGCCAGGGCCACACGCTGGCGCTGGCCGCCGGAAAGCTGACTGGGATAGCGGGCTTCCAATCCCGGCAGCTGCACCAGGCCCAGCAATTCCTTCACCCGGTTCTGGATGTCGCCCCTGGACGGACGCTTGTGGCGCGGCCGCACCCGCAGCCCGAAGGCGATATTGTCGGCCACGGTCATGTGCTTGAACAGCGCATATTGCTGGAAGACAAATCCCGCATTGCGGGTACGCGCCGGCATGTCCAGCCAATTCAAGTCGGCAAAACGCACGCTGCCGCTGTCGGCGAATTCCAGCCCACCCAGAATACGCAGCAAGGTGGTCTTGCCGGAGCCCGACGGGCCGAGCAGCGAGACAAAACCGCCCTGCGGCGCGACAAAGCTGGCGCCATTGAGCGCCGGGAAGCGGCGGAATTTCTTGGTCACAGAATCAACGGTCAAGGACATTATCGTCTCCTAGTGGCGATGCGCCGCGGCCAGCTCATCCGCATAGCGCCATTCCAGCAGTGTTTTCAGGGCAAGGGTGACCAGCGCCAGCATCGCCAGCAGCGCGGCGACGGCGAAGGCGCCGACATAATCATAATTGTTGTAGAGCAGCTCGACATGCAGCGGCATGGTGTTGGTGACGCCGCGAATATGTCCCGACACCACCGAGACGGCGCCGAACTCGCCCAGAGCGCGGGCATTGCACAACAGCACGCCATACAGCAGCCCCCATTTGATGTTGGGCAAGGTGACGCGCAAGAAAGTGGAAAGACCGGAGGCGCCCAGGGTGGCGGCGGCTTCTTCCTCGTCCCGGCCCTGGTCCACCATCAAGGGGATCAGCTCACGCGCCACAAAGGGAAAGGTCACAAAGACGGTCGCCAGAACAATACCGGGCAAGGCAAACAGGACATGGATACTGTGATTGGCCAAACTGGGTCCCAGCCAGCCCTGCATGCCGAATACCAAGACATAGATCAGGCCCGACACCACCGGCGACACCGAGAAAGGCAAATCGATCAAGGTCACCAGGAAGGTCTTGCCGGGAAAATCGAACTTGGCGATGGACCAGGCGGCGGAGATGCCGAACAGGGTATTCAGCGGCACCGCGATGGCCGCCGCCGTCAGGGACAGCCGCACCGCGGCCAGGCTGTCGGGCTCGACCATCGCGGCCCAGAATGCCGACAGGCCGTGCGCCAGGGCTTCCTTGAACACCAGCACCAGCGGCAAAAGCAGCAGGATGGCAATGAACCCGATCGCCAGGGCGCCCAGCAGCGCCTTGAGCCAAATCGGATCCTCGGTGGGTTTGCGGAACTTAGCGCTCATCTGCGTTTCGCCGCCCAGCTTTGCAGGCCATTCAACGCCAGCAGCAGCACAAAGCTGGCGGCCAGCATCACCACGCCTATGGCCGCTGCTCCGGCATAGTCATACTGTTCCAGCTTGGTGACGATCAGCAGCGGCGCGATCTCGCTGACCGCGGGAATGTTGCCGGCGATGAAAATAATGGAGCCATACTCGCCCGCGCCGCGGGCAAAGGCCATCGCCGCGCCGGTCAGGATGGCAGGCAGCAGCATCGGCAGCACCACGCGCCCGATGGTCTGAAGCCGTGTCGCGCCGAGGGTGGCGGCGGCTTCCTCGATTTCCAGGCCCAACTCACTCAACACCGGCTGCAAGGTCCGCACCGTGAAGGGCAAGCCGATGAAGGTCATCGCCACCAGCACGCCCCAGGGCGTGTAGGCGATTTTGATGCCATGCGCGATCAACAGCGAACCGATCCAGCCGTTGGGCGCGTACAGGGTGGACAGCGCAATGCCCGCGACCGCCGTAGGCAGAGCGAAAGGCAAATCGATCACCGCATCCAGCAGGGCCTTGCCGGGAAAGCGGTAACGCACCAGGACCCAGGCGATGATGAAGCCGAATAGCGAGTCGATCGCCGCCGCCGCCAGCGCCATGCCGAACGACAGGCGCAAGCTGGCCAAGACTCGCGGCGTGGAGATCGCCGACCAGAACCCGTCCAGTCCCAACTCGGCGGGACGCAGCACCAGCGCCAGCAGCGGAATCAGCACCAGGCCGGTCAGATAGAACAGCGTGAAACCCAGCGACAGGCTGAAACCCGGCAGCACATGCCGGGAGCGAAGAGGCACCAGTTTCAGTCCCATTGCGCTCATGCTTCTTCAAAGGAAACTCCGGAACCGGCTTTTTTGTGGCCGGTTCCGGAACGTTATTGTCGGTTCAGCCCGGTCTATTTTCCCGGCTGATAAATCTGATCGAATATACCGCCGTCACCGAAATGCGCCGATTGCGCTTTGGCCCAACCGCCGAAATCGCCGTCCACCGTCGCCAGCGAAATGGCGGGAAACTGGCTCTTATACTTGGCGAGGATTTCGGCATTGCGCGGGCGATAGAAGTCCTTGGCCTCGATTTCCTGCGCCTGGGGGCTATAGAGGAATTTCACAAAGGCTTCGGCGGCGGCGCGCGTCTTGTGACGGTCGACATTCTTGTCCACCACGGCTACCGGCGGCTCGGCCAGGATGGAACGCGATGGGTATACGATCTCATATTCGCCGGGCGATTCCTTCAAGGCGAGATGGGCCTCGTTTTCCCAGGACAATAGCACATCGCCGATGCCGCGCTTGGTGAAAGTGGTGGTCGAACCGCGCGCGCCGGTATCCAGAACCGGGACATGGCGGTAAAGATTGGCCACGAAGTCCTTGGCCTTCTGGGCATTGCCGCCCGGCGCCTTCTCGGCATAGGCCCAGGCCGCCAGATAGGCCCAGCGCGCCCCGCCACTGGTTTTGGGATTGGGCGTCACCACCTGGATGCCGCCTTTCACAAGGTCGTTCCAGTCCTTGATCTTCCAGGGATTGCCCTTGCGCACCAGGAACACGATGATCGAGGTGTAGGGCGCGGAATTTTCCGGCAGGCGTTTCTGCCAGTCCGCGGGCAACAGCCCCGCATTCTTGGACACCGCATCGATATCGGCGGCCAAAGCGAGCGTCAGGACATCGGCCTGAAGCCCATCGATCACGGCGCGGGCTTGCGCGCCCGAACCGCCATTGGAGGTGTTGATCGTGACCTTGTCGGCCTTGTAGCCGGCGGCAAAGGCGGCGCCCAGATCCTTGTACAATTCGCGGGTCGGATCGTAGCTGACATTCAGCAAGGTCACGTCCGCCAAGGCCGCATCGGCGGAAAAAATGGCCGCCGTGGCGGAGAAAAGTCCGGCGGCGATCAGAAGTGAAAGATTGCGTTTCATCGTCGCTTGCTCCCTTAGAGAGATATCTGGCTGCGCAGAACCACCGCGTCGGCGGAGATATCGTTGGCAGGCGCGTTGACGTGATTGACTTTGATATTGTCGTAGTTGAGCTGGAACTTGACGGCGTTGTTGGGATACCAGTTCAGACCGATGGTCCAGACATCCTGCTTGCCGCCCGCGATACCGCCGCTGGCCGCGCTGGCGAAGGGTTGGTAGTCCAGATCGATGCTGCTGTAGCGGGCCAGAACTTCCCACGCACCCCAACCGCCGGGCGTGCCCAACGGCTTGGCGGGGCGCAGATTGCGGAAGCTGCCGGTGGTGGGATCGTAGGGATGTTGCTCGCCGGTCAGGGAGTAGCCGAGGAAAGCGTACCAGCCGTCGAAATCCGGATTGGGGACGGCGGCGCGGCGATCGATTTGATAGCGAAACCAGCCACCCTGGCCGTAAAAGCCCCGATAGGTGGCCGCGGTTTCGAAACCGAACTCGCGGGCGTGGTTGGCGTCGATACTGCCGGTGTCCACGGTTCTGCTGGCGTCCACCGCAAGCTCCGGACCATTGCTGAAGCGGATGACGGTGGCGGCGGGGCTGGCCGTGGCGTCGGCCAGTTTCAGGACTTCGGTGATGTGGCCATCCACCAGCCATTTGATGTCCGGCGTGCTGACCGCCAGCCAGGCCGCGCGGCCGATGACGGCTTGCTGGGCATCGAACGTGCCGACGGAGGCACCCGTGGCGGTGCCGTCCCCGGTCTTCTTGCCGGTATAGGACAGCGAGACGAGGTAATTGTCGTCTTGCACGAAAATGCTGACGGCCTCGCGGCTGGGTGCGCCGGCGATGTTGCGGGCGATGTCGGAGGCGGAGGCGCGCTCCGCAAAGAACAAGTCGCCCGAGCCGGTCTGGTCGTCGATACCTGCGGACGGGGTATAGGCGCCGATGCGGATCCCGAACGGTTTCAGGCCGTCATATTGGATATAGGCATTATAGATATAACCGCGGCCTTCCACGCCGTTGCCGCCGAAATCGTAGATGAAATTGTAAGCCCAGTCCTTGAACACGGTGCCTTGAAAACCAATCTGAGCCCGGCGGAAATTGGTGCCGCTGTTGAGGTCCACGCTGGCGGGGTTCTTGCCTTGCGCGAAATAGCCCGCGTCGAGTTGCACCAGGCCGCGCAGCGAAAGGCTGAAGGCGCCGTTCGGGCTGCTGACCGTCAGCCGTCCATTGTCGAGCGCCGTCTTGTTCAGACCATCCAGGCGATTGTTGATATCGGCATACTGATTGGAGGAGCTGCGTTTCAGATCGGCCACCGCCCCGCTGGTATTGTTTGCGCCCTGCGCAGCCTTGATCTCGCCCAATTGCTGTTGGATGTCCCGCAGCTGCTGCTCCAGCACGCCGATGCGCGGGTCCGGCGGCGGTGGCGCGGTTTTCCTCGCGGCGGCCAACGCAGGCGCCGAAAGCGCGATCAACGCCGCGCCGGTCAGAAGAATGGCATTGCGAAACCGATGCATGCGTACCCCGTCAAAATCGATCCTACCGGCGGACCGGACACGGTCATATTCCTCTAAATCTCTATCTAGTCAATAGGAATTAAGATATTTATGCAAAATGGGGAAAAGCCACAGGAATAGAGAAGCTTATAAAGCGCCCGAGCGGCGCAATTGTTGCGCGGCGGCCGCCAAATTCCTGGATTCCAGGATTTCGGCGGTGGCATCGCGGGCGGCCAGAAGGGCTTTGCGGATGGCGCAAATCGATTCCTCGAAACAATCATCGCACTTGCGATAGGCCATGACGCTAACACAGGGACTGAGCGCCAGGGGACCGTCGGTAACCCTCAACACATCGGCAAAACTGATATCCTTGGCCGGCCTGCCCAAGGAATAGCCACCGGAACGGCCGCGATGGCTGCGTACAATGCCGGTTTTCTTCAAATCTAGCAGAATGGCTTCCAGGAACTTTCGCGGAATCCGCTCACTTTCCGCGATTTCCGAAATTTGGACCGGCCTGGCGTCGCCGCGCGCCGCCAGGTAAAGCAAGGCACGCAAGGCATAACGGGCTTTCTGAGAGATCATCGGTGCATAATACCCTATAATCCCTATGGAATATACAAAAACAGCCGGCGGATGCGGAAAATTCGCGGCGGGTTGCGACAATCCCGCCAATGCGCCGCAAAACCATCGATCAAGTCGCCGAAAGTGGCAGCCACCCGCCTTTGCCGTTATAAACCCGCGTCCATTTGGGGGATTCCATGCGCGCTTTGAGAATTTTGGCTCTGATCCTGCTGCCGGTGGTGGCCGTGACCGCCTGCGAGAAAAAATCCGGCGCGGCCACGTCCTATGACACGTCGGCTGAGGCCAATCAGCGCTACCTGGCCGACTATGCGGCACGTCCCGGCGTGACCAAACTGCCGGACGGGTTGATGTACCGGGCGCTGAAATCCGGCACCGGCCCCCAGGTTCAAAAAAACAGCGATGTCGTGACCGTCTATTACAAGGGCGCGCTGATTACCGGCAAGGTTTTCGACCAGACCAAGCCGGAAGAGCCGGCACAGTTCCAGACCGGAGGCTTGATCCCCGGCTGGGTCGAGGTGCTGAAGTTGATGAAAACCGGCGACACCTGGGAAATCGTGATCCCCGCCGACCTGGGTTATGGCGCCGACGGCGCGGGCGACTCTATCCCGCCCAACCAGACATTGGTGTTCACCATGACCCTGGCGAAAGTCGAATACGCTCCGTAACTCCGCTGCAATAAACACAGGCCGTTCGCATGGCTTGGCCGCCATGCTCACCTCTTCGCGCGCGCAAGCGCGCATGAGGCGGCCGTAGCATCGCTTGCGACGCGAAGGCTGAAGGGGGTCAGCTAAAACTTATACCCCAGCCTCACACCCGTCATGCGTGGCGCCAGCGGAATGCATTGCAGCACACCCGACGCAGTCGGAGAACCGAAGGTGCCTTGGGGGGCGGAACCCAGCACGCCGTTATACTCCGGCAAACAGGCCTGGCTATTGGCGACATTGTTCATGAAGATGGCGAGATCGGCGCCGGTATGCCCCGCATCGGTGAATTGCAGCCGCAAATTCAGCAAGCCATAGGCAAATGTGCGCTGCACGGGATTGAAGGCGCGCATATCGGCCAGATAGCGGCTCTGCCAATAATAATGCGCCGTGAATACGGTATCGCCCAGCGGCAATCCGCCCAGGTCGGTGCCGAAATTGATGGTGGCGGTTTCGTTGGTCTGCCAGGCCGGGACCGGGATGGGCGTGCCTGACAGATTGGTTCCGCTGCTGGGCTGCAAATAGCCGGCCGGCACAAGGAACGAGAAGTCGGTATAGCGCGGGTCTATATAGCTGCCCGAAGCATTGAGCGTCAGCCAATCCGTCGGCAGCAAGGTCACGTCCCATTCCACGCCATAGATCTTGCCCGACTTGGCATTGAGGGTGATGTTCTCGTTGAGAAAGCCCGCGCAGTTGCCGGCATTGAACGCGGTCTGCGTGCATTGGCCGCCGCCAATGGCGGTGGCCAGAGTCACGTTGGGCACCTGCTGCTGCACTTGGATATTGTGGTAGCTGGTTTCATACAGCGCCAGATTGGTGCGCAGCGGCATGCCCGCCACGGCCCAATCCGACTTCACGCCGATCTCATAGTCCAGCACATTTTCCGGCAATGCGGTCATGGCGGCGATATTCAGCGCCTGGGTGTTGATGCCGCCGGAGCGATAGCCCGAACGCATAGTGGCGTAAACCATGGTGCCTTCCCACAGGTCGTGATCCAGGGCCAGCGTCCAGGTGGGTTTATGGTAGCTTTTGTTGATGTCCGCGGCGCATTGCGACAGCGGCAAGGTCACGCCATTGGGATTGGTGAGCGCACAGATATTGCTCTGCCCGGCATAGCTGATGCCGTTATAGATGAAAGGCGCGGGATTGAAGACCGCGTTGGTCACGGGCGCGTTGGTCGCCACGCTGGCGGGCGTGCGTATCGTCTGGCTGGCGACATGCGCGAAGCGTTCGTCATACGTATACCGCACACCGGCCGTGAACCTTGTATCGGACCAGATGTTATAGGTCGCCTGCGCGTAAGCGGCGTAGGAGCTGTTTTCCTCGCTGTTGTTGCTCCAGTCGGTGATGCTGAATTGCTTGGTTGCCGCCGCGGTGGGCGGTCCGGCGGCGGAAGGCAGGAATTGATAAAGGAAGCCGCCGTCATTGGGGCTGCGTTCGGTGAAAAAGAACAGGCCCGCGGTCCATTGCAGCTTGTTGTCAAAGCTTTTGCCGTTGACGGTCAGCTCGCTCTGCCAGGATTGATAATTGGGAAAATCATATTTGTAGGTGTTGCTTTCAAAGGGCAGGCCGCGGCTGACGGCGGTTCCGACACTGTCGAAGGTGCGATAGGCGGCCATCAGGCGCACATCGATATCGCCGAATTGCTTGTTCGCGGTGGCCGAATAGGTTCCGTAATCGCCGGCGCTGAGGTTGGAAATGTCCTGCTCGGCCGACCAGAAACTGTAGTTCTGCTGGCGCAACACCGACGCCAGGATTGCATTATAGGCCTGCGGCGAGGGATTGGGATTGGAAACGCCGGTCGCGGTCGCGGTCAGGTAGTAAGGCTGCATGACCTGGCCGCGCAGATCGGTGAATGGGAGGCAGGTGACCGGAATATTGCAGATCGAGGTGCGTCCGGCGGACGGCAATGTACCCACGAAATAACCCAAGTCATGATAGGTCGAGCCGGTGTTATGTTCGGAAGAGATGTCAGCGCGCAGCAGAAGATTGAAACTGTCATCCGGCTGCCATTTCAGGGAGAAGACGCCCGCCAGCTTCTTGAAGCCCATGGCGGCCTGGGTATTGCGACGGCCTGACGCCGGATCGAAGAAGTAGTTGGCGATATAACCCTTCTGGTTTTCCGAATTCAGCGCCACGCGCAGAAACAAGGTGTTATCCAGCGGCACATTGATGGCGCCCTGTAGCCCCGCCCGGGCATAATCGCCCAGCGTCGCCTGGACATAGCCGCCGAACTCGGGTCTGGGCTCGCGGCTGTTGTAGAGAATGGCGCCGCCGGTGGAGTTGCGGCCCACCAAAGTGCCCTGTGGGCCCTTGAGCACGGCGACGCTATCCAAGTCGAACAGCGCGCCCGTCAGGCCCAAGGCGCGGGCGTAATAGACCCCATCTTTGTAGACGGCCGAGGCGGTGTCGAAGGCAAGGCCTGGATTGCCGCCGCCTCCGGGTGCGTCGAAATTGCGCTGGCCGCGGATGGTGACGTTCAGTACGTCCTGGCGGAAGGAGGTAGGCGCGATATAAACCGACGGGCTGACATATTTCAGGTCTTCGATGGTCTTGACGTTCAATCTGTCCAGGTCGGCCTGAGTGAGCGCGGTGATGGAGATCGGCACCGCCTGTTGGTCTTCCTGGCGCTTGCGGGCGGTCACGACGACCTTCTCCAGGCCCGCCACTTCGGTCTTGCCGGAGGAATTGGGGTTCGGCGCACCGGCGGCGGCGTCCGCCTGCGCGAAGGCAGGACCGGCCGCACCCAAGCTGAAGGCGGTCAAAAGGGCCGCGAGCAGACGATTGGACATGCTATTCCCCTAATATCCCTTCGGCGGGCGCGCGCCGGCTTGGCGTTTTTCCATCGCCTTGCGCTGCCTGAAATCGCCCGATGCTCTAACGGAAATGCCAGACCGGATAAAGGTAATGTGACGGACTAGCGCCAAATCGGGAAAATTTCCCTATAAGACGCCGCGGGCTATCCCGGGGGAGCCGCCAACCATGAGATGCAAGAGGAAAAGATGACGAAAATCGCAATGATCACCGGCGCGGGCAGCGGGGTGGGGCGGGCAGTCGCCCAGGCGCTGGCGAAGGACGGCTGGCGGCTGGCGCTGGTGGGCCGCAAGCGCGAGGTGCTGGAGGAAACCGCCAAGGGCCTGATGGGCGAGCATTTGATCGCGCCCGCCGATGTCGGCGACCCGGCGGCGGTCAAAGCTGTCTTCGCCCAGATCAAGGACAAGTTCGGCCGCCTGGACATGCTGTTCAACAATGCCGGCATGAGCACCCCCGCCATTCCGATCGAAGAGCTGAGCTTCGAGCAGTGGCAGGCGATCGTGGGGGTGAACCTGACCGGCGCCTTCCTCTGTACCCAAGAAGCGGTCCGGATGATGAAGGCCCAGACGCCGCGCGGCGGGCGCATCATCAACAATGGCTCCATCAGCGCCGACCGGCCGCGGCCGCACAGCGCGCCCTATACCGCCACCAAACACGCCATAACCGGGCTGACGAAATCCATTATCCTGGACGGGCGGCCTTTCGACATCGCCGGGGGCCAGATCGATATCGGCAACGCCGCCACCGATATGACCCAGCGCATGACCGAGGGGGTGCTTCAGCCCGATGGCAAGCTTGCGGTGGAGCCCCGCATGGACGTGAACCATGTGGCCCAGGCGGTGGTCTATATGGCGGGGCTACCGCTGGAATCCAACGTCCCCTTCATCACCATCATGGCGACCAAAATGCCCCTTTTTGGCCGGGGGTAAATTCGGGCCGGACGGCTTTCGAAGAATGATGTTTTTTGGGGGGCGCGCGGAGCGTTTTGCCACCAGCTTCGTTTTCACTTCCAAGCCGGAGGGGGAAATGCGCGCCTGTTTCCTGGGGCAGAATATCTGCGGTTTGGGCTTTGGGGTCGCGACCTTGCGCACGCCCCCCTTGGTTATGGACCAGCCGGTTCCGGAATCAACGCTTGGGCAAGCGTTGGCGGTATCGACAGTTTATCAAAATGTCAGTCTGAGGGACGTACCGGTGCCTGTTTTGCCGCCCTTTGGTGGCACACAAACTGTAGCAAATTCGCCACGGCTGACGCCCTGATCCAGGATGAGGTCCCATCGTACAACTGTCGAGCTGAGCCCCGGCCGGCAGGGCAGTCCGCCGCAGGGGACGAAATTGGGGAACCCCTTGTGCGGCGCGGTGTGAATGCCGATATTCTTTGTTAACTTAGACTCACCGGTAACGGTATTTTATTCAATCTTTGGTATTTGGACGGCATGAAATTCTCGATTCCGGTGATTTCGGCGCTTGCTTTAAGCGCGATGCTGGGTGCTTGCAGCACGCCCAGCGCCGAGTCCCTTGCGCAGAACGACCCTTGGGAAAAAACCAATCGGGACATTTTCGATTTTGACGTCCGGGTCGACCACGCCGTGGCCCGCCCGATCGCCAAGGGCTATCGCGCCGTCGTGCCCGAGCCGGTGCGCGACGGCATCCACAATGCCCTCACCAACCTGAACGAGCCTGTGGTGCTAGCCAATGATGTGCTGCAGGGCGACGGCGGCAAGGCCGCAAACACCGCCGGCCGCATTGTGATCAACTCCACCGTCGGCATCGGCGGACTGATCGATGTCGCCCGCAAGATCGGCATTCCCGGTCACGAGAATGATTTCGGCATCACCCTGGGTAAAAACGGCATTGCCGAAGGCTCCTATCTGGTGCTGCCCTTCGCCGGCCCGAAACCGCCCCGCGACCTGCTCGGAACCGCGGTCGACCAGGCCTTTGATCCGCTGACCTATGTCCGCTTCCATGGCAAGGACACTTGGATGGTGGTGAAGTTCGGCGTCGCCATTGTCGACAGCCGCACCTCGCAGCTGGACGCGATCGAGTCTATCGAACGTTCGTCCATCGACTTCTACGCGACCACCCGCAACCTGTATCGCCAAAGCCGCAATGCCCAGATCAATGACGGCAAGGCTGGCGCCGCGGACGATCTGCCGAATCTGTGATATTGCGCCTCGCCTAAGCTCGGCGCGTTGGCTTAGCTTTTCTTATGAGCGTAGCGAATTAGAAAAGCTTGCCCTATGCGAGCGCAAGCGAGCATGCGACGCTCACTCAGCAGGTGTGGCCGATGGCGCGTGATCTTCCGGCTTGTCGCCCATGATTCCGTGGTACCACCGATTCCAGAATCCGCTCGTCCAATCGCCGAACCGGTCCATGTAAAGAAACACCACCGGCGTGGTGTAAAGCGTCAGGATCTGGCTGAGGAACAGTCCGCCCACGATGGAAATGCCCAAGGGTTGGCGCAGCTCCGAACCTTGGCCCAGGCCAATGGCCAGCGGCAGCGCGCCCAGGATCGCGCCTGTGGTCGTCATCATGATGGGGCGGAACCGCTGCAAGCACGCCTTGTAGATGGCGTCGCGGGAATTCAAGCCTTCGCGCCGCTGCAGGTCGATGGCGAAATCGATCATGATGATGGCGTTTTTCTTGACGATGCCGATCAGCAGGATCACCCCGATCATGGCGATCAGATCGAACTGGGTCTTGAACATCAACAGCGCCAGAACCGCGCCCACGCCGGCCGAAGGCAGGGTGGAGATGATGGTGACGGGATGGATCAGGCTTTCATACAGCACG
>DATEIA010000120.1:0-2635 GCA_035279305.1 Rhizomicrobium sp. | reverse complement strand
CGCCCCTGCCCTGGCCCAAGAGCAGCAACAGCCGCCGCCGATAGACGCGGACGCGCCGGTGCCCCAGGCCGTGACGCCAGCGCCCACCAATCCCCCCATGACCGGACCGCGTATCCGAATTGCCACCTCCATGGGCGACATCACCCTGCAATTGGATTCGGTGCGCGCGCCCAAGAGCGTGGCCAATATCCTGCGCTATGTGAAAAAGAAGCATTATGACGGCACCGCCTACTACCGGGTCGCCAAAGGCTTTGTGATCCAGATGGGCAGCTGGGATTCCAATGGCAAAGGGCGCGGTATCATCCCTGGCCCGGTACCGCTGGAAGCCAATAACGGCTTGAGCAATCTGCGCGGCACCGTCGCCTTTGGCCGCGGCGAAGCGCCCGACAGCGCCTCGGCCGATTTTTTCATCAACCTGGCCGACAACACGCCGCTGGACCACAAACCCGACGATCCCGGCAACACCACCGGCTATGCCGTGTTCGGCCAGGTGGAATCGGGCATGGAGGTGGTGGATGCGATCGGCAATGTGCCCACCGGCGGCGGCAAGGGGCCTATGCCCGATCAGGAGCCGGTGACGCCCGTCGTCGTAAAAAAAGTGACATTGCTCAAATAGTGGGCGCGCAGAATTTTGTGGCGTGAGCAGGAGCGCCGAGCGATGCGTACAAGACGTACGTGAGCGAAGGCGCGACGAACTCACGACGCAAAAGGCAAGCGCCTAGGCGGCCGTCGCGGCGCCGTTCTTGTCGCCGGTGAGAATGGCGTAAAGCGCTTCGGGCGATTTCGCGGCGCGCAGCTTCTCGCACGTCGCCTTGTCGCGCAGCAATCGCGACACCCGCGCCAGGGCCTTGAGGTGATCGGCCCCGGCATTTTCGGGAGCCAGCAGCATGAACACCAGGTCGACCGGCTGATTGTCCACCGCCTCATAATCGATGCTATTTTCCAAGCGCGCGAAGATGCCGGTAATGGTCTTGGCTTCCGCCATGCGGCCATGCGGAATGGCGATACCGGCGCCGACGCCGGTGGTTCCCAGCCGCTCGCGTTCCACCAGGGTTTCGAAAATGCGGCGCTCCGGCAGCCGCGTCAGGCCATGGGCGCGCGCTGCGAGTTCCTGCAACAATTGCTTCTTGGACTGCGCTTTCAGGCCCGGCAGAACGGCATCGGGCGCGAGCAGGTCGGCGATGTTCATCAAGAATCCCGGTGACGTGTCGCGGAAAAATCCGGGCCCCATCCAGGGGCCTTGCCCGAAAGCGGCGGGTTCATAGGCCGGGCCCCCAGCAATGTCAATCTTGACGGGGATAGGGAAACATACGTGCCCCAAGGACTGGTAAAAAAGCCCGCGTCAGCGGCTGGCATGGGCCGGGACGTCCCCGGCCTTCAAGCGCCTGCGCTCCACCGATGAGGGGATTCGCAAGGCTTCGCGATACTTGGCCACCGTGCGGCGGGCAATATTGACGCCGTCAGCGGTGAGCAGCGCGACGATGCGGTCATCGGACAGAATTTCGCGCGGCTCCTCATTCTCGATCATTTCGCGGATACGGTCGCGCACCGCTTCGGCGCTGTGCGATTCGGCGCCATCGACCGATTGGATGGAGGCGGTGAAAAAATATTTCAGCTCGAACAGCCCGCGCGGCGTTGAGATGTATTTGCTGGACGTGACGCGGCTGACCGTGGATTCGTGCATCGAGATCGCGTCGGCGATGATGCGCAAGTTCAGCGGGCGCAAATGGCGCACGCCATGGGCCAGGAAGGCATCCTGATGGCGCACGATCTCGCTGGCGACTTTCAGGATGGTACGGGCGCGCTGGTCCAGGCTCTTGATCAGCCAATTGGCATTGTTGAGGCAATCGGCCAGATAGTTCTTGCTGTCCTTGTCGCGGGCGTTCTTGGAGACCGTGCCGAAATATTGGTTGTTGACCAGAAGACGCGGCAGGGTATCGCTATTGAGCTCGACCAGCCAGCCGCCGTCCGGTCCCACCCGGACGAAAACATCCGGCACCACCGGCGTCACCGGTTCGGAGCCGAACGCCAAGCCCGGCTTGGGATTGAGCTGGCGGATTTCCGAAATCATGTCGGAAATATCGTCGGCATCCACGCCGCACAGCGCCGTCAGCTGATTCATATCGCGCCGCGCCACCAGATCCAGGCGCGTCAGCAAGGCTTCCATGGCGGGATCGAGCCGGTCCTTGGCCTTCAATTGCAGCGCCAGACATTCGGCCAGGTCGCGCGCGCCCACGCCCACCGGATCGAAGCCCTGCAACACGCCCAGCACCGCCTGCACATCCTCGATTTCACAGCCCAGGCGGGTGGCGACGTCCGACAGTTCGGCGCGCAGATAGCCGGTCTCATCCACCGCATCGATCAACGCCAAAAGGATCATGCGGTCTTCCGGCAGCAAAGCGGCGATGGATAGCTGACCTTCCAGATGATCCTTGAGCGAGGCGTCGGCGGCGATGGTGGATTCCAGACTGTCCTCGCCGTCATAGGCATTGCCGGACTTCACGGTGGTCCAGTCGGTCAGGGATCCGGACTGCGGTCCCTCGGCGGCCTTGCGCGGCTCGCCGTCATACATGTTGTCGTGGGCGGCCTCGTCCATGTCGGAGGTCTTGGAAAAATCGTCTCGGCTCAACGCCAC
>DATEIA010000119.1:0-4184 GCA_035279305.1 Rhizomicrobium sp. | reverse complement strand
CCCGTTATTGGGGCGTTTTTCCCAGGATTTCCTGCGCCTTGACCGCGTCGGCGGCGATCTGGGCGATCAGGGCCTCCTGGCTGGGGAATTTTGCCTCGGGACGGATGTAGCGGATCAGCTCGACCGACAGATACTTGCCGTACAGATCGCCGTCGAAATCGAACAGATGGGTTTCCAGCAGCGGCACGTCCACTTGATACATCGGCCGGATGCCGAAATTGGCGACGCCGTCATGGCGCGACACCACCTTGTCGCCATCCAAAATCGCCACCCGTACGGCATAGACGCCGAAGGCCGGCGCCAGGCAATGCCCCAGATGCATGTTGGCGGTGGGAAAGCCCATCTTGCGGCCGCGCGCATCGCCATGCTCCACCCGCGCCTCGACCGCCCAGGCATGACCCAACAGCCGCGCCGCGTCCTCGGGCTTTGCCTGTTTGAGCAACTGACGGATCAGGGTGGAGGAGATTTTCTCATCGCCGGAAGCGGTGACGGTGTCGAAAGCGGTGACGCTGAAACCTTCCTTCTCACCCAGAAGCGACAAGGTCGCCAGATTGCCGGCGCGCTTCTGGCCGAACTCGAAATCATGCCCCACCACCACGCCGCTGATGCCAAGGCCCGCGACCAACACAGTCTGCACAAAATCCTGGGGGGCGCGGCGCGCCATCTCGCCATCGAAGGTCAGCGCGAACAGCGCATCCACGCCCAGATCCGCCAGCAACCGCGCCTTGGTGCGCAAGGGCGTGAGGCGGAAGGATTCCGGCCCCACGGGCGTTGGCCCGCCTTCCTGACGAAGAGCCCGGAAATATTCCTGCGGATGGGGCTCGAAACTCAGCACCGCCAAGGGCGCGGCCCGCGCGCTTGCCTGCGCCTTGGCTTGCGCGATCAAGGCGCGATGGCCGCGATGCACGCCGTCGAAATTGCCGATGGCCACGACCGCGCCGCGGCAGGCGGCAGGCACTTCCTCGAAATGCCGGAAAATCCGCACGCTAGTCTTTACCGCCGACCGGGCGGCGCGGCGCCAGCACATGCGCTTCCGATTCCAGCACCTGCTTGCCGTCCACCGTGCAGACGCAGTCCATCACCACGGCGCGGCCGTTGATCTCGCGTACCGTCGCGGTGGTCACCACCGTGTCGCCGATCCGCACCGGCGTCTTGAACACGATGCTGGCGGAAAGAAAGATCGAGCCGTCGCCCGGCAGCTTGGTGCCCAGCAAGGCGGAGATAAATCCGATACTCAGCGCGCCATGCGCCACCCGCCCCCGGAACACCGTCTTGCGCGCGAATTCCTCGTCGAAATGCACCGGATTCATGTCGCCGGTGGCCTCGCCGAACAGCTGAACGTCGCGCTCGGTGACGGTGTGCTCGATGGTCGCCGACATGCCCGGTTGCAGCTCGTCAAGATAAACGCTGGTCATTGCGTCGGGCCCCTACCAGGACAGTTTGCGGGTTGCGCTGCCCGCCATTGCCCCAAAACGGGTGAACAGGGCTGCAAGATGTTCGTCAGTATAAGGCGCAATCTCCTCGCCATGAACCCCATCCGCGATAAACAGGGCCTCCAAACCGGCGGCATTTGCGCCCTTGATATCGGTCAAAAGCCCGTCACCCACCGCCAGGGGGCGTTTTGGCGCATGCCCCAGCAATGCTCCCAACTGGGCCAGGGCCGATTGGTAGACCGGCAGATACGGCTTGCCGTAATAGATCACCGCGCCGCCCAACGTCTCATAGGCCTGGGCCAGCGCCCCGGCGCAATAGACCAGCCGCTCGCCGCGATGCACCACCAGATCGGGATTGGCGCAGAGCATGGTCAGGCCGCGTGTGCGCATCGCCGCCAGTTCGCCGGTATAATCCTCAACCGTTTCGGTCATGTCGTCGCGAAGGCCGATGGCCAGCGCCACCTCCGCTTCCGCGATGCCGGTGCGGGCAATGTCCAGCCCCTCGATCATCGGCAGGTCGCGGTCGGGTCCGATATAATAAAGTGGCAGGGTGCGCGAAGCACTGCGCCGTTCCAGCTCTTCGCGCGCGGCGCCGCCCGAACTGACGATGGCGTCATAGCAATCGGGCGGCAGGCCATAGCTGGCGCATTGCGCCGCGACTTCCGCCGGCACGCGCGGCGCATTGGTCAGCAGCACCACCGGGCCGTGCTTTTGCTTGAACCGGTACAGCGCATCGGCGGCGGCGGGATAGTAGCGATGGCCGTCATGCACCACGCCCCAAACGTCGCAGATCAAGGCGTCGTGGCCGGGGGCGATTTCACTCAATCCATTGATAAGTCTGGGGCCGGAAATCAGGCGGGACATGCGCGGACACGGAAAAATGCGCCGAAGCGGTCGCATGCGCGCCGTCCCAGGTCAATGCCGCAAAGCGCGGGACCGTCATGCCGGCGTCATCAAAGATAAAGTCGTGTCAACCGGCCCTGCGGAAAGGCACCACCGCCGCCGGTTCCACGGCGCTTATGGGCTTGAGCGAATCTTCCCGCACCGCGCGTGGCTCGCCGAACAGATAGCCCTGGGCATAGTCCACGGCATAGTCCAGCAACTGCACCACGGTCTTTTCGTCCTCGACCCGCTCGGCGATCAGGTTCAGGCCGTGGCGGGTGAGCAGTTTCTTGAAGTCTTCCGCCGCCACCGCCGCCCCCGCGCCGTTCATGCCGCGCGTCAGGGTGGAAGCACGCACTTTCAAGTGGCGGAAGCCGATTGCCTTGAGGCGCAGGAAATCCAGCGCCAGGCTTTCGACATGATCCATCGACAGCGCGAAACCCATGGTCGCCAGGGCGGTGAGATTCTTTTCGCCCTCGCTGCCGGCCTTCAGCACGTCCTGCTGGTTGAATTCGAAAATGATCTGGCCCGCCAGGTCGCGATTGACCCGCATATAGTCCAGGAATTGCGGGAAGAATTCCTTGTCGGCCAAGGTATCGCCGGAAATATTGCAGAAAATGCCGATGTCGCGGCTCTTCTGGGTCAGCTTGCGCACGATCTGCACGCAGCGGAACAAGAGCAGATTGTCCACCACGCTCATCAGCCCGGCGGGCGCGGCCACCTGCATATATTGCGACGGCATGATGATTTGGCCGTGTCTGTCGCGTAGCCGCGACAGCGCCTCATAGAAGCGCAGCTTGCGCTGCGGCAAGCTGACCATGGGTTGGAGATAAAGGTCGACGCGGTTTTCTTCCAGGCTGGCACGCACCGTCTCCAACAGCTCATCCCTGTCCGCGACGGAATTGGGGTCCGCCATGGTGTTGAGATAGGCGCTGGCCGGGCCGCGCTGGTCCTTTTGCGGGCCGCGCGGGATCTGGGCGGCGCTGCGGGAAACCTTGCCCGCGAAGTCGCGCATCAGACTTTCCAAAACTTGGAGTTCGGCGACGATCTTTCTTTCCTGGCTGGTGGCGCGTTGTTCGACAGCTGCGCTCATCTCACCCAGCCGCGCGCGGGTTTCATGCAGCGCAGTCTCGAATTCCAGATGGCTCTTGCGCAGATGCGCCATTTCCTTGGCGATGGCGCGCTTGTCGCGGCGGCGCGCAAAACTGCCGATGCCCTGCTGGATGCAGATGAAGCCGACAATGCCGGACAGGATCGCCACCGGCCAGCCGGTGAACAGCGCCAGCGCCGCGCCAACCGTGGCGCAGACAAAGAACATGCTGAGGGTCAGCAGCGCCTTGGTCAGGGTGGAGATTCGGTCGGTCATGGCGGCAACTATTGCCGGGTGCGCGTTGCCAATTCCTTAACTACGAAAAACCCGCTTCTACCCTGCCGCGCCGGTTAACAAGCGGTTAATCATTCCCACTGGTGCGTATAGATATTGTAATGGCGCGGCGGCTTGATGCCTTGATAGGGCTGGTTTGGCTGATAGGGCGTGAAGCCCTGCCCGGATTCATTTTCGCGCGGAGCGCGCGGGGCCAGGGGTGCTTGGGGCGCACGCGGCGCTTGGGGATTGGCATAATTGTGGTTGCGCCGATAGCCGTAATCCTGCGCACTGGCCGGCGTCAGCGCGGCGCCCAACATGGCGACGGTTGCCGCGAACATCATCTTTTTCATCTGCTCCTCCGCGCCAAGCCAATTGGTGCGGGAACTCTATCGCGGCGTGCGGGCGAACCCAACCTCAAACAATGATTGTTTGTCAGCAGCAAAAGAAAAACGGCTCCGGATACCGGAGCCGTTTTTCTTCAATCGGATTTAGCGCCAATGGCC
>DATEIA010000118.1:0-13839 GCA_035279305.1 Rhizomicrobium sp. | reverse complement strand
CATCTCATTGGAAAGATTCCATGTATCGCCGCCCAATTCGGCCGGCGGGCGGTTGTCGCCCTTGCGGATGATATAGATGCCGACCGACGAGCCCTCATTCACCGGCTTGATGACATAGGGCGGTTCCATCAGATGCGCGTTTGCCACCGTGCGGCGGTCGGCGACGATGGACTTGACCACCGGCAGGCCGGCGGCGCGGTAGACATCCTTGGTGCGTTCCTTGTGCATCGCCAGGGCCGAGGACAGAACCCCGGAATGGGTATAGGGAATCCGCATCAATTCCAGCAGGCCCTGAACCGTGCCGTCCTCGCCGAAGCGGCCGTGCAGGGCATTGAACACCGCATCGGGCCTCGCCTCGAACAATTGCTGGCCGGGATTGTCGCCGGGATCCAGCGGGCTGGCGTCAAAACCTTCCTCGCGCAGCGCCTTGACCACGCCCCGCCCGGACGACAGCGAGACCTCGCGTTCGGCGGAGCGGCCGCCCATCAGCACGGCGATTTTGCGGTAAGCCGTCATGCAACTCCCACCCGCTTGATTTCCCATTCCAGGGTCACGCCGGATTTTTCCTTCACCCGCTTGCGCACTTCCTCGCCCAAAGCTTCCAGCTCCGCCGCCGTGGCATCGCCGGTATTGATCAGGAAGTTGGTGTGCTTTTCGCTGACCTGGGCGCCGCCGATTTTCAATCCCCGGCAACCCGCCTGATCGATCAACTGCCAGGCCTTGTGGCCGGGCGGATTCTTGAAGGTGGAGCCGCCGGTCTTGGACTTGATGGGCTGGCTGGCTTCGCGATTGGCGGAAAGCTCGTCCATACGGGCGCGGATGGCGGCGGGATCGTCCTTGGTGCCTTCCAGCACCGCTTCAATGAAAATCAGATCGTCGCCGGCGCCTTTGGCCTTGCGGTACTCAAAATCCATATCGGCGCTGGAAAGCTTGATTTTATTGCCTTTTCCGTCAATCGCCACAGCTTCCATAAAGACGTCCTTGATCTCCTTGCCATAGCAGCCGGCATTCATCTTCAAGGCGCCGCCGATGGTGCCGGGCACGCCCCGCAAAAATTCCAGGCCGGCGATGCCGGCATCGGCGGCGGCGCGCGCCACCGCGCCATCCAGCGCCGCGGCGCCCGCGCGCACGCGCATGCCACCCACTTCATTATCTATAATCTCGATCTTGCCGAAGGCCGAACTCAGCCGCACCACCGCACCCGGAATGCCGCCGTCACGCACCAGAAGATTGGAACCGACGCCGATCACCGAGACTCGCAGATCGGCGGGCTTTGCCGCGATAAAAGAAGCAAGATCGTCGGCATCGGCGGGCCGGAACAGGACCTCCGCCGGACCGCCGGCACGGAACCAGACCAGATCCTTCAGCGGCGCGCCGCGGACAATCGAGCCACGCACCGGCGGAAGCATGTCGCAGGGCCGCGCCATCATCACGTCAGACCTTCCAGTTTTTTCGCCAAAATCTGGGGAAGATTGTTCATCCAGCCGGTGATCGAGCCCGCGCCGGTGCCGATGATGGCGGCGCCGGGCTTGACATAGGGCACCACGGCGGCGGCGAGATCGTCCTCGCCTTCGATGGTGATGACATTGCGGTGGCCATGGGCGCGCAACGCCTCGGCATAGCTGTCGCGATTGATGCCTTCGATGGGTTGTTCGCCCGCGGCATAGACCGGCGCAATCACCGCGACATCGGCATCGTTCAGGCAGGTGGCGAATTGCTCGAAGGTGTCGCGCAGGCGGGTATAGCGATGCGGCTGCACCACCGCGACGATGGGACCTTTATAGGCCTGGCGCGCGGCGCGCACCGCGGCGGCGATCTTGAAAGGATTGTGGGCATAGTCGTCGATGATGGCGGCGCCATTGACCTCGCCCACCTTGGTGAAGCGGCGGCCCACGCCGCGAAATTCCGCCAAGCCCTTTTTGATCACGGCATCGGGCACGCCCAGTTGACGCGCCACCACGATGGCAGCCATCGCATTCTGCACATTGTGTTCGCCCGGCATGGGAAGACGCATGCCCTCCAGCCGTTCCTCGCTGTTCTTGCGGCGGTCGGTGAAGACGCAGTCGAAATGCGAGGCGCCTTCCGAAAAGCTCACATTCACCGCCCGGGCATCGGCTTGGGGGCTGAAACCATAGGTAATCATGCGCCGGTCGGTGATGCGGCCCACCATGGCCTGCACTTCGGGATGGTCGATGCACAGAACCGCGAAGCCGTAGAAGGGCACATTCTCGACAAAGCGCTGGAAGGCGTCGCGCATGTTTTCAAACGTGCCGTAGAAATCCAGATGATCGGGGTCTTCGTTGGTCACCACCGCCACGGTGGCGGGCAGGCGCAGGAAGGTACCGTCGCTTTCATCGGCCTCCACCACCACCCATTCGCCGGCGCCCAGCCGGGCATTGGTGCCATAGGCGTTGATGATGCCGCCATTGACCACGGTGGGGTCCATGCCGCCGGCATCCAGCAGCGAGGCGACCAATGTGGTGGTGGTGGTCTTGCCATTGGTGCCGGCGATGGCGATGCAGGAGCGCAGCCGCATGATCTCGGCCAGCATTTCGGCGCGGCGCACCAAGGGCAGCGACAGAGCACGAGCGGCGTCGAACTCGACATTGCCGGGCTTGACGGCGGAGGAATAGACCACCGCGTCCACGTCTTTCAGATTGCCGGCATCGTGGCCGACATGAACCTTGATTCCCATGCCGCGCAACCGTTTGACGTTGGCATTCTCGGCCGCGTCGCTGCCCTGCACCTTGTAGCCGAGATTGTGCATGATCTCGGCGATGCCGCTCATGCCGATGCCGCCGATGCCGATGAAATGGATGGCGCCGATGCCCAAGGGAACGCGGGTGGTGACCTGAATAGGAGGAGTCGGCGTGACCATCAGGCGGCCCTCTTGACGAGATTATCCACCACATCGGCCAGCTTCTCCGCCGCATGCGGTGTAGCGAGACTGTGGGCCGCGGTGGCGCAGGCAGCCAGCGACAGCGGATCGGCAAAAATCCGCATCAGCATTTTTGCCAAGAAATCCGGGCTTAATTCGGACTGGGCGACGCACCAGCCGGCGGCGGCACGCGACAATAGCTGCGCATTGGGCGTCTGATTGTCGTCCAGCGCGCCTGGCAGCGGCACCAGGATGGCGGGACGGCCGATCGCCATCAGTTCGGCCACGGTGCCGGCACCCGAGCGCGCGATCACCAGATGGCATTCCGCCATGCGGCGCGGCAGATCGGAGAAGAAGCTCTGCAGCTCGGCGCGAATCTCGGCATTGGCATAGATCTGGCGCACCGTCTCGATGTCTTCCGGGCGGCATTGCTGCACCACCGACAAGCGTTTCTTCACATCATGCGGCAAACGGGTCAGGGCGGCGGGCACGATCTCGCTCATGGCGCGCGCGCCCTGGCTGCCGCCGAATACCAGCAGGCGAAGCGGCCCATCGGCTTGCGGCACACTATAGGGCGCGCCCCACAAAGCCTCGACCTCAGGGCGCAAGGGATTGCCGGTGAGCACGATCTTGGATGTATCGGCGGGGGCGAAGCGGGCCAAGGGAAAAGCCGCGGCCACCACCTGCACCCGGTTCATCACCAAGCGGTTGGCGCGGCCGACCACGGCATTCTGTTCGATGATGGCGGTGGGCAGGCGCGCCAGGCTGGCGGCCAGCATCACCGGCACGCTGGGATAGCCGCCGAAGCCGATCACAGCCGCGGGTTTCAGTTTCAGCAATTTGGCGAGCGCGATGGCAACACCGGCCATGATCTTAAACGGCGCGGTGAGGGTGTTGAGCGGGGAGGATGGCACGGTTTGGATTCGGGCGCGGGGAAAGGCCGTGGCGTAGTTGCAAAAGCGCGTATCGGTCATCACCACAATGTCGCGGCCGCGCAGCGCCAGTGCGTCCGCCAAGGCCTGGGCGGGAAACAGATGCCCGCCGGTGCCGCCTGCCGAAAGGACGATAGCACTCATGCCACGCTACCCGCGAAAAAGCCGGGATCGTCACGGATGGCGAGACGAATCTGCGGCCGCTGCCTTGTCACGGCCAAGGCAAAGCCCATGGTCAGCGCCACCGCGAACAGCGACGAACCCCCGTAAGAGATGAAAGGCAAGGTCATGCCCTTGGCGGGCAGCAACGACACCGCCACACCCATGTTGATGAAGGCTTGCAGACCGGTGACGATCGCCAGGCCGGCGCCCGCCAGCTGGGCGAAGGGCTCGCGCGCCGCCGCCGAACGCAGCAGCAGCCGCACCGTGAGAATGCAAAACAGCAGGGCGATCAGGCCGCAAAGCAGAAGCCCGAACTCCTCGCCCGCCACCGCAAAGATGGAATCGGAATGGGCTTCGGGAATGCGGTACTTTATGGTGCCGGCGCCCGGCCCCACCCCGGTCAACCCGCCATGGGCGAAGGCTTTCAGCGCCAGGCCGGCCTGGTAGCCGGTATCGGATTCGCTGAGATACTGGTCGACCCGGTGATGCACATGCGGAAAGATTTCATAGGCGATGAAGCCCAGCGCACCGGCGGCGCCCAGGCCCGTGCCGACCCAGACAAAAGACATACCCCAGAAGAACAGCATTGCCCCCCAAAGGCAGAGCAACAGCCCGGTCTGGCCCACATCGGGCTGACGGATCAGAATGGCCAGCGCAGGCACCAGAAGCAGGAAGGTCGCCACCGGCTTGGGCACCGCCAAAGGCTGGCGGTCCGCCAGGATGGCAGCGGCCAAAATGGCGAAGCCGGGCTTGAGAAATTCCGACGGCTGCAAGGAGAAAGCGCCGAAATCCAATTCGCGCCGCGCGCCCAGCACATCGACGCCGAAAAACAGAACCAGGAACGAACCGATCAGCGCACATGCAAAAGTCACCGCCGCCAGAATGCGGATCTGGCGCAGGTTGAGCAGCGACACGCTGCAGAGAATGCCGATGGCAAAGCAGGCAAAGGCTACCTGGCGCGCCGAATAGCGGAAATCGCCCGCCGTCTGAGGGCCGCCGGTGATGGCCGGGCTGGCGGCGAAGGTCAGCATCAACCCGATACCTGCCAGCACCAGGATGCACAGCAAGGCGACACGGTCCACCGTGAACCACCAATTGGCAAAACCGCTTTTGTCCGCCCGGTTCATGACGCGGCTCTGGAGATTTGGTCGCGAGGCAATTTGGCGACCAGGCCGCGGAAAGTATCGCCGCGCTGCTCGAAATCCTTGAACTGATCATAGGACGCGCAGGCCGGCGACAAAAGGACAACCGGCGCAGCCGTCGAAGAGGCGGCGGCATCGGCGGAGGCGCTGGCCACGGCTTTTTCCAGCGCACCGGACATTTCATAGGGTGCCTTGCCGTCCAGAGTGCGGGCAAATTGCGGCGCCGCTTCGCCGATCAGATAGGCTTTGCGGATACGCGGGAAAAAGCCGGCAAGGCTTTCGATGCCGCCTTCCTTGGGCTTGCCGCCCACGATCCAGAAAATATCGGGATAGACCGCCAGCGCGCGTGCCGTGGCGTCGGCGTTGGTGGCCTTGGAATCGTTGATGAACACAGTCTTGCCGATATGGCCGACATCTTCCATGCGGTGCGCCAGGCCGGGAAAACTGGCGATGGCCGCCGCGATCGCTTTTGTATCGGCGGAAAATCGCCGGACCGCGCCATAGGCCAGGGCCGCATTTTGCCAATTGTGCACGCCGGGAAGACGGGCAGCCGCCGTCATATCCATGACCTTGACGGCGTTCACGCCCATGGCATCGTACAGAATCCCATCGACCACAAAGACGCCGCGGCCCAGAATCTTGCCTACCGAAACGGGCTGTGCCTGGGCGCCGCCGGACGCCGACAATTGGGTGAAAATGGCCGAGGCGTAGCCGTCGTCCACGCCGATCACCACCTGGCCATCCTTGGCGGTTTGCTTCATCAGCCGCGCCTTGATGGCGGCGTAATTCTCCATCGAACCGTGACGGTCGATATGATCGGGCGACAGGTTGGACAGCACGCCCACATCCGGCTTCAGGCTTGGTGAGAGATCGATCTGGAAGCTCGACATTTCCAGCACATAAATGGTCTTGGCCGTGGGCGGTGACAGTTCCAGCACCGACTTGCCGATATTGCCGCCGATCTGGGCGTTAAAGCCGCATTGATTCAAGATATGTCCCACCAGGGCGGTGGTGGTGGACTTGCCGTTGGTGCCCGTAATGGCGATGACCGGCGCCTTGCCGGGCTGATCCGCCTGGGTGCGGATTTCATGGGCGAACAATTCGACATCGCCGATCACCGGCACCTTGGCGCGGTTGGCATGCTCCACCACGCCATGCGGCGCGGGATGGGTGAGCGGCACGCCGGGCGACAACAACAGCGCGGCGATATTTTCCCACGGCCATTCCCGCCACGGCATCAACTGCGCCCCTTCCTGGCCGCCCAGGTCGCGCGCCGTGCTGCTGTCGTCCCAGGCTATCACCGAGGTGCCGCCGGCCACCAGCGAACGCACCGCACCCAGCCCGGTGCGGGCCAGGCCGAAAACGGCGACAGTTCTGTTGGCAAAGGCGCGGCTGGGGATCATGCGCTCACCGCAACTTCAAGGTGGCCAAGCCAAGCAGCGCCAGCACCACCGCCACGATCCAGAAGCGGATCACAATGGTGGGCTCGGTCCAGCCCAACTGTTCATAATGGTGATGGATCGGCGCCATGCGGAACACCCGCTTGCCGGTGAGCTTGAAGGAGATCACCTGCACCATCACCGACACGGTCTCCACCACAAAAAGTCCGCCGACGATCCCCAGAACGATCTCATGCTTGACGGCGACCGCGACCACGCCGAGCGCGCCCCCCAAAGGCAGAGAACCGGTATCGCCCATGAAAATGGCGGCGGGCGGCGCGTTGTACCAAAGAAAGCCCAGGCCGGCGCCGACCAGCGCCGCCAGGAACACCGCCAACTCGCCGGAATATTCGATATAGGGAATTTGCAGATAGGTGGCGAAGCGCTCATTGCCGACCAGATAGACGATCAGGATGAAGGTGGCGGCGGCGATCATCACCGGCATGATGGCCAGGCCGTCCAACCCGTCGGTGAAGTTCACCGCATTGGCCGCCCCCGCAATGACAAAAACGCCGACAGCCACAAAGAAAATGCCCAACGGCAGCAGCGCCGTCTTGATGAAGGGGACCGCCAACACGCCCGACAGGTTCGCCGGTTCCGAGCCCATGATCAGCCAGGTGGCCAGCGCCGCCACGCCGAACTCGATCAACAGCCGCATGCGGCTGGAAAGGCCGTCCGAAGTGCGCTTGGTCACCTTATAATAATCGTCCAGGAAACCCAGCAGGCCATAGGCGCCCGTCACCAGCAGCGCAATCCAGACATAGCGGTTGGACAAATTGGCCCAGAGCAGGGTCGCTCCCACCCAGGGGATCAGGATCAACAGCCCCCCCATGGTGGGCGTGCCGGCCTTTTCGATGAGATGACGCTTGGGGCCATCGCTGCGGATCGGCTGGCCCTTGCCCTGTTTCACCTTCAGCCAGCGGATCAGCATGGGGTTGAGCAGGAAGGCGAACATCAGCGCCGTCACCACCGCCGCCAGGGTGCGGAAGGAGAGATATTTGAACAGGCGGAAGAAGGCCAGTTCGTCCGTCTGGGTGAGAAGCGACAGATAATAAAGCATCAGGCCGCCTTCCCCTTGAGCGCTTCGATGATCACTGACATTTTCGCGCCGTTGGAGCCTTTCACCAGCACCGTGTCGCCAACCTTCACCGTAGCCATCACTTTGGGCGCAAGTCCGGCGGCGTTCTCGGCATAGGCGCCGCGCCGCCAAGCCGGCAGTGCGTCCCACAAAGCTTTCATCTGGCTGCCGCTGGCGAACACCAAATCCACCTTGTTGGCTTCGATGGGCTGGACCAGGCCGGCGTGATGGGCGACACCGCCCTCGCCCATTTCCAGCATGTCGCCCAACACCGCGATCTTGCGGCCCTTTGCGCCACCCAGCAGCGCCAAGGCTGCCGCCATCGAGGCGGGATTGGCATTGTAGCTTTCGTCAATCACATCGATGCCGCCCGATTTAAACCGGGCTCCCCGGCCCTTCAGGGGCGTGAAATCCTTCAACGCCGCCGCGGCGTTGAACACATCGCCCTCCAGCAAGGCAACTGCCGCCAGCGCGCCCACCACATTCAGGGCGATATGGGCGCCGGGCGCGCCGACATGGCACTCCACGGCATGGCCCAGAATGTCCGCCGTGATCCGGATGCCGGAGCCATCGGGCTTGCAGGCGATCAGCCTGGCGTCACCAGTGGTTCCGAATGTGACGATGCGCGAGACCTGGGCCTGCCGGGCGCGGGCTTTGAGGCGCTCGGCATAGGGACTGTCGGTGGGGATCAGCGCCGCGCCGCCGGGCAGCAAGCCTTCAAAGATTTCCGACTTGGCATCGGCGATGGATTCGCAATTGCCGAAGAATTCCAGATGCGCCGGCGCGATGGTGGTGATCAGCGCGATATGCGGCTTCACAAAGGACACCAGATTCCGCAGCTCGCCGAAATGGTTCATGCCCACTTCAAAGATTCCGTATTCGGCATCGCGCGGCAGCGAGGCCAGGCTGAGCGGCACACCCCAGTGATTGTTGTAGGAGGCGGCGGACGCATGGGTGCGGCCCAAGGCGTCGCAAGCCAAGCGCAGGATTTCCTTGGTGGTGGTCTTGCCCGCACTACCAGTGACCGCCAGGATTTTGGCGTTGCTGCGGGCCCGCGCGGCGCGCGCCAAATCTTCCAAGCCGCGCTGGGTATGGCCCACGATCAAGAGCGGTCCGTTCACGCCGTCGGGCGCATGGGTGACCAGCGCCGCACCCGCCTTGGCTTCAAAAGCGGCGCGGACAAAGTCGTGGCCGTCACGATTGTCGCCCTTCAGCGCCACGAACAGGTCGCCCGCCTTCAGGGTGCGGGTATCGATCGACAGGCCCGACACTGCAAAAGGCGTGCTGGCCTTTCCACAGGTGGCGGCTTCTGCTTCGGCGGAGGTCCACAGGCTCATGCCGCCCGTCCTCCCATTTGCGTCGCCGCGGCAATCGCCTGCTCACGGTCGGAAAAAGGATGCACTTCGCCTTTCACATATTGGCCGGTCTCGTGACCCTTACCCGCGATCACCAGTACATCGCCGGTGCCCAACGCTTTCACCGCGGCATGGATGGCCTCGGCGCGGTCGCCGATCTCACGCGCGCCCTTGGCGGCGGCCATGATCTCGCCACGGATCACGGCAGGGTCTTCACCGCGGGGATTGTCGTCGGTGACGATCACATCGTCGGCCAGCTTCACCGCAATGGCGCCCATCAGCGGGCGCTTGCCCTTGTCGCGGTCGCCGCCGCAGCCGAACACGACATGCAGCTGGCCCGCGGTATGGGGCCTGAGCGCCTCCAGGATTTTTTCCAGGGAGTCGGGGGTATGGGCGTAATCGACATAGATCGGCGCGCCGGACTTGGCGAAGGCGACCTTTTCCATCCGCCCCGGCGCGCCTTTCAGGTCTTCCAAGGCGGCGAATGTTTTTGCTGCGTCGGCCCCTAGACCGATCGCCAATCCCGCCGCCACCAGGGCATTGGAAGCCTGGAATTCTCCGGCCTGCGGCAGTTCCACGTAAAAAATCTTTCCGCTGTAATGCAGGGTCAGCGCCTGAGCACCGCCCCGATCCTCGCGGCGGTCGAGATGAATGGTATCGCCCTTGCGGCCGACCGTGATCAGTTTCAGGCCGCGCGCCTTGGCGGCATCGATGAAACGTTCGGCATGGGCGGCATCGGCATTGACCACCGCCACGCCACCCTCCTTCACCACTTCGGTGAACAGTCTGAGCTTGGCGGCGAGGTAATTCTCGAAGGTGGGATGATAGTCCATATGGTCGCGGGTGATGTTGGTGAAGCCGCAGGCGGAAATCGTCACCCCGTCCAGCCGGTGCTGATCCAGCCCATGGCTGGAAGCCTCGATGGCGAGATGATCCACGCCGTCCTGTTTCAGCTTGGCCAGCAATTCATGAATCTCCACCGGATCGGGGGTGGTGTGCGACAAGGGCATCGAGCCTTTGGGTCCGGTGACACCCACTGTGCCCAGGCTGGCGGCAGGCAGGCCCAGCGCCGTCCAGATCTCGCGCAGGAAGGCGACGATGGAAGACTTGCCCTTGGTGCCGGTGACGGCGGCGACGATCTCAGGTTGGCCGGGAAAGAAGGCGGCCGCATAATGCGCCAAGCCCGCACGCGGATTGTCCTCGGCGATGAAACGCACGCCCAAGGCGGCAACATCTTGCGCCAGCGCGGGCGCGCCCAGCACCGCCACGGCGCCCCGCGTCACGGCATCTTTCACGAATTTCGCGCCATCGGTTTTGCTGCCCGCCAGGGCGGCGAACAAATAGCCCGGCTTGACCTTGCGGCTGTCGCTGGTGATGCCGGTAAAATCTTTCACGCCTGACATGGCGGTATTTCTTGCCTTATGACCCAGCATAGAATCCGAATATGGCGTCATTAGGGGTAACCTGAGGCCAACTTGGTCGGCGGCGCATTGTTGGGGACACCCAGAAGCGGTGCGATGCGCTGGACAATCCGACCGGCCATGGGCGCGGCGGTATAACCGGCCAGCGCGAAGCCCCCTGTCTCTTTGGTGCCATGTGGCTGATCCAGCGTGACAAACACGATGTAGCGGGGATTGTGCGCGGGGAAGACCGCGACAAAGGACGTGCGTAAGGCATGCGGGATGTAGCGGCCATTGGGGCCGGGCACCTGGGCCGAACCGGTCTTGCCGCCCACGTCATAGCCGGGAATGTCGGCCTTCTTACCGGTGCCGTCGGTGACGACATAGCGCAACAGCGCGCGCATCTGGGCGCTGGTCTCGGGTTTGATCATCTGTTCGCCGCGCAAATCGCTGGCCGATTGCTTGATGAAGGTGGGTAAAATGCGGCGGCCGCCATTGACCACAGTGGCGGCGGCGGTGGCGAAGCTCAGCGGCGAAACCGAGATGCCGTGACCGAAGCCGACGGTGGCGGTTTCGATGGTGCCCCAATTTCCGGGATAGAGCGGACGCGCGGTCTCCGGCAATTCACTTTGCACGGGACGCAGCAGACCCAAGCGCGTGAGAAATTCGCGCTGACGCGCGCCGCCAGAGCGCAGCGCGATCTGGGCGGTGCCGATATTGGAGGACTGCGCCAGCACGTCGCGGCCCAGCAAGGCCGTGGGCATGCGTTCGGCTTCATGGATGGTGTATTTACCGATTTTGTAGCCCTGGCCGATGGCGAAAGTCTCATCCAGCCGCATGGTGCGGTCTTCAAAGCCCAGCGCGAAGCTGAAAATCTTGAACACCGAGCCCAGTTCGTAAATGTCCTGGGCGATGGCATTGCGGGTGGAATCGCCCGCCGAAAGCCGCCGGGTGTTGGGATCGAAATTGGGGATCGATACCAGGCCCAGCACTTCGCCGTTATTGACGTCCATCACCAGTCCGGCACCGGCCTTGGCGCGGAACATTTCGCGCGCCGCGCTTACCTCATGCGCCAGGATGTATTGCACCCGCGTGTCGATGGAGGTCGCCACCTTGCCGCCGGCGGCGGCGCGGATCTCGTCCTGCAAGCCCAGTTCAAGGCCCGACACGCCGTTATTGTCGGGATCGGTGACGCCGATAAGCTGCGCGGCATTGCGGCCGTCGGGATAGTAACGCTTGCCGCCGGGCTCGAATTCCAGCCCCGGCAGACCCAGATGCATCACCTTGGCTTCGGTGTCGGGCGTGATCTGGCGGGCGATCAGCACATAAGGATTCTTGGCATTGTTGAAGCCATTGAGCAGCCGGGCCTGGCTGGCGCCGGTGGCCTCAGCCAGGCCGCGCGCGGCTTCTTCCTTGTCCCAGAAGACTTTCGGGCGGGCATAGAGATCCTTGACCGGCAGGTCGCGGGCCAGAAGCTCGCCATTGCGGTCGACCAAATCGGCGCGGGCCACCACCTGCCGGGCGGCGCGCACGCCGTCGAGCGATTTCAGCAGGGTGACATGGACGAGACGGATTCCCACCAGAGCGAAAGCGGCGATGCACAACACCGCTCCGATAATGATGCGCCGCTGAAAGACAGTGGGTGCCTCGTTCATGTCCTCACATGCCGGATTCAGGCGTGGGAATCTGGGCACTGGCGTTGTGCAGCGGCGTGTTGTTCAGCAGCGCGGAATCGGCGCCGCGGCGCGGCAACTGTTCAAACGAGCTCAGCTGAACCGACGAGGTGTCGGCCATACCCAATTTGGTCTGGGCCAAATGCTGAACGCGTTCGGGCGAGGCGACATGCTGCCATTCGGTTTCCAGCACACCGATGGAACTGCGTTCCTGGGCGATGCGGGATGCGACCTGGTTCAATTGAACATGGGCAACGCGGGTCTTTTCCGACACATGGTAGAGCGCCAGGATCGAGAAACCCATCAGCGCCACGCAGAAGAAGTTCAAAATGCGAACCATGGTGTCTCCTATGCTGCCAGTTTGATGCCGGCCCGCAGGGTCGCGGACCGGGCACGAGGATTGTTGGCAAGTTCCTCCGCCGACGGCATGCGGCGGGAAAGCAAGTTGAAATTGGCGGGCTGCGCGGGCGTCCCAACAGGTGCGTGGCGCGAGGCGCGCGGTGCGGCGGTGGAGCGTTCGGTGAGAAAGCGCTTGACCATGCGGTCTTCCAAACTGTGGAACGAAACCACCACCAGGCGGCCTTGCGGATTGAGGATATTGAGTGCCGCTTCCAAACCGCGCTCCAACTCGCCCAGCTCGTCATTCACATGAATGCGCAGGGCCTGAAAGGTGCGGGTGGCGGGATGAATGGCATGGCGCAAGGCGGCGGGGCCCTGGGCCTGGCAGATGATGGCGGCCAGTTGCGCCGTGCCATTGATAGGGCGCGCGGCGATGATGGCGCGGGCGATGCGGCGGGCGTTCTTTTCCTCGCCGAAGCGGGCGATGATCTGGGTCAGCGTGCGTTCGTCGGCGCCGTTGACGACATCGGCGGCGCTTTCACCCGAAAGGCTCATGCGCATGTCCAACGGACCATCTTCGCGGAAGGAAAAACCCCGCGCCGGCTGGTCGAACTGGAAAGACGAGACGCCGAGATCGAGCACGACGCCGTCGGTCGCCTGGGTAAATTCATCCATCCGGGAAAATTCGCCTTGCACCAGGGTCAGCCGTCCGCCGAAACGTTCGACCAGCGCCTGGCCGCGCGCGATGGCGTCGGGATCGCGGTCGATGCCCAGCACGCGGCAATCGGCGGCTTCCAGGATAGCGCTGGCATAGCCGCCGCCGCCAAACGTCCCGTCGACATACTGCGCGCCATCGCGGGGGCTGAGCGCTTCCAAAACTTCCGCAAGCATCACCGGAATGTGCCCACTCATGACGCGTCTCCATTGCGGGCGCGTTCCATCTTGGCCTTCACGCGGGCGATCGCCTCCGCCTCGATGGGCGCATAACGCTCGACATCCCAGATCTGGAATTTCTGCGCCTTGCCGACAAAGACGATTTTGTCCTTCAGCCCGGCATGCGCGATCATCGCGTCGGGAAGACGCACGCGGCCATTCTCGTCGATCGGCAAGGACTGGGTGCGTGCGATCAGCGCGGTGGCTTCATCGTCATAGCTGGCGGAGAAAAACGGATCCTGACCCGCGAGGCGCGCATTGATGCGGTCGAGAAGATCCTGGCCGAAGGCATCCAGCGCCGGATCGATGAAACTGGGGCAGGCATAAACGCCGCTGGTGTTCTGCGCGACCAAGAGATGGCGATGGGTCGCGGGAATGCACACCCGCCCCTTGCTGTCGAGCGACCCTGGAACCGTCGAAATGAACGGCTGGACCAACCCGGTCATCGCGCTTGATACCCCCTCATCCCCGATGGCCTTTCGCGCTGCCGGTTGGGCGCACGGTCAGG
>DATEIA010000117.1:0-6370 GCA_035279305.1 Rhizomicrobium sp. | reverse complement strand
TTCCAGCGGTTCGATCATTTCCAGGGCGGCGGCGGGTCCGTGCAGCTTGGCGACGGCCACGGCACGGTTCAGCGTGATCACCGGCGACGGCTGCATCCGCTCCAACGCCAAATAGAGGCCGTCGATCCCTGCCCAGTCGGTCTGTGCCGCCGCGGCGGCGCGGGAATGGGTGGCGGCGATGGCTGCTTGCACCTGATAGGGGCCGGGCCGGTTGTGGCGTATCGCCTTGTCCACCAGCGCCAATCCTTCGCCGATCAGCTTGTCGTTCCACAAGCTGCGATCCTGATCGTCCAGCAGGATAACTTCACCCTCAGAGTCAAAACGGGCGGCAAGCCGCGCTTGCTGCAGCAACATCAGCGCGGTCAGGCCCATGATTTCCGGCTCGGTCTGGAACAGGCGCAACAACAATCGCGCCAGGCGGATGGCTTCATCGCACAAAGGCGCGCGCTGGGGATCGTTGCCGGCGCTATAGCCTTCGTTGAACAACAGATAGATCATCGCCGCCACCGCCGCGACGCGTTCGGCGCGCTCGGCCGCAGCTGGCGCCTCGAACGGGACATCAGCTTTGGCGATGCGGGCCTTGGCGCGGGTGATACGCTGCTCCATCGCCGCCTCGCTGACCAGAAAAGCGCGGGCGATCTGCGCCACGCTCAGGCCGGAGACGATGCGCAAGGCCAGCGCGATCTGCTGGGTGGCGGGCAAGTCGGGATGACAGCAGATGAACAGCAGCCGCAGAACATCGTCGCGATAATGCGAGCCATCCAGCCGCTCGGCCAATTGACTTTCCGCGTCCTCCAGATCGGAAATCTCCTCCTCCGGCGGCAATTGGGTGGTGCGGCTTTGCTTGCGTACTCCGTCCAAAGCGGCATTGCGCCCCACCAGGATCAACCAGGCGGTGGGATCGCGCGGCGGGCCTTTTTCCGGCCAGCTTTTCAAGGCGCGCAGGCAGGCATCCTGGAACGCTTCCTCGGCCCGGTCCATGTCGCGGAAATATCTGAGCAGCGCGCCCACCGCCTGGGGGCGGGCGGCCGTCAGGGCGCCATGGATCCAGCCAAGGTCCGTCATCTCAATAGGCTTTGATCATCTGGGTGGGGGCATTGGGCCGGGCCTCAGGCACGTAAAGTGCGATCGGCCGTATCTCATAAACACTGGTGGGATTGGCGGCGGAAAGCGCTTTGGCCACAACCAGCGCGGCATCGAGATTTTCCACATCGATCACATAAAAGCCCAGCAACTGTTCCTTGGTCTCGGCGAAGGGGCCGTCGATCACAATGCCGCCGCGCAGGGTGGTGGCGGCGGTGGTGGGGAGCAGGCGCAGGCTGGGGCCGAGCTTTCCTTCTTGCACTAGCCTTTCATGGACCGTCGACAGGCGGGTCATCACGGCATCGTCTTCTTCCTTGCTCCAGGACCAGACGACATCTTCCTTGTTGTAGCAGAGCAGGGTGTAGAGCATTGGCTTTCCTTGATTTGTTCCGAGGACGGGCGAGTATGCCCTGGGCCGACAGGTCTATGAAAATATAATTATGCAGGTCTTTGTCGGTCCGGCCTCTCTTCCACCGTCCTTGGGCCAGAACCGACGCATTGGAGGACAAAATGAGCCAGTATGAACTGACCCTGACCCGTCTGCTGGATGCCCCGGCCGACAAGCTGTTCCGCTGCTGGACCACGCCGGAGCTGATGAAACAATGGTTCGCGCCCAAGCCCTATACCACCCCGATCGTCGAGACGGACTTGCGGCCCGGCGGCGCCAATAAGGTGGTGATGCAAAGCCCGGAAGGCCAGAAAATCCCCTGTCCCGGCCAGTATCTGGAAGTGGTCTCCAACCGCAAACTGGTTTTCACCGACGCCTTCATCGGCGACTGGGCGCCTAAGGACGGCGCGCCCTTCATGGTGGCGACCATCACCTTTGAACCGGAAGGCAACAAGACGCGTTACACCGCGGTGGCCCGCCACTGGAACGAAGCGGACCTTAAGAAGCATGAAGCAATGGGCTTTCATAAGGGCTGGGGCATTTGCGCCGATCAGCTCGAAGCCCTGGCCAAGACGCTCTGATCGCCGCGCAACAAAGGAATGTCTCCATGACCATCAATCAGAAGATCATCCCCCATCTTTGGTTCGACCGTAACGCGGAGGAGGCGGTCAACTATTATGTCTCCCTGTTCGCCAATTCCAAGATCACCGCCATCGCGCGCTATGGCGATGCCGGACCGGGCCCCAAGGGCAGTGTGATGTCGATAGGCTTTGTTCTCAACGGCCAGGAATTCGCCGCCATCAATGGCGGGCCGCAATATCAGCACAGCGCCGCCATGTCGCTGCTCATCTGGTGCGATAGCCAGGCCGAGATCGACGAACTCTATGGCAAGCTGCTGGCGGGCGGCGGCAAGGAGCAGGCTTGCGGCTGGGTTCAGGACCGTTTCGGCCCGATCTGGCAGGTCAATTACAAGCGCATGCCCGAAATGATCGGCAGCGGCGACAGTGCCGCAGCCACGCGCGTGATGCAGGCGATGATGACCATGAAGAAAATCGATGTAAAAAAACTGGAAGATGCCTATGCCGGAGCGTAACCGGCTGACCGGCAGGGAGTGAGTCATGCCCAGGCTGAACATGTTCAACAGCGTTTCGCTGGACGGTTATTTCACCGACTCCAATAACGATATCAGCTGGGCTCATGCCGGCAGCAGCGAGGATGCCGACGATTTCCAGGAATTTGTCGCCGGCAACGCCAAGGGCGCAAGCGCGCTGGTGTTCGGCCGTGTCACCTATGAAATGATGGCCGGCTTCTGGCCCACCCCGGCGGCGGCGCAGCAGATGCCGGAGGTGGCGGCAGGCATGAACCGGGCGAAGAAGGTTGTCTTTTCCCGCAACCTGAAAAAGGCAGATTGGGCCAATACCACGGTGCTGAACGGCGATCCTGTCCCGGAAATTGCCAAGCTCAAACGCGCGGACAGCCCGGGCCTGACCATTTTGGGCAGCGGCAGCATCGTGAAACAGTTGGCGGCAGCGGGCCTGATCGACGATTACCAGTTGATGGTCTGTCCCGTGATCCTGGGCAGCGGCCGGACCTTGTTCGACGGCCTTCCCGGCCGGCCGGTGCTTAAACTGGCCAACAGCCGCACTTTCAAAAACGGCAAGGTATTCTTGCACTACACCGCTTAGATTATTTGCCCCTCATGCTTCGACAAGCTCAGCATGAGGAGTTTGGCTAATTCCTCACCCTGAGCCTGTCGAAGGGTGAGGAGGTTAGCCGAACAGCATTTTATACTCTTCTGGCTTGAAACCGACGGTCAGCTTGCCCTTGGCCTCCAGTACCGGCCGCTTGATCATCGAGGGCTGTGCCAGCATCAAAGCGATGGCCTTTTTCTCGGTGATGTTTTCCTTGTCGGCATTCGGCAATTTCTTGAAAGTGGTGCCGGCGCGGTTGAGCAGGATTTCCCAGCCTACTTTCTTGGCCCAGCCTTCCAGAGTCGCTTTGTCTATCCCAGCGACTTTGTAGTCATGGAACTGAAGCGCGACCTTGTGCGCCTCCAGCCAGGCGCGGGCCTTCTTCATGGTATCGCAGTTCTTGATTCCATAGATCGTCGTCACGGCATTCCTGCTCGGGGCTATTTGTCCGTGGATAGCCAGCGATAGACAAAGCCCGCCATCACCGCGCCCGCGATGGGTGCCACCCAGAACAGCCATAGCTGCTGCAGCGCCCAGCCGCCCACGAACAAAGCGGGCGCGGTGGAACGCGCCGGATTGACCGAGGTGTTGGTCACCGGGATGGAGATCAGGTGGATCAGGGTCAGGCACAGGCCGATGGCAATGGGTGCGAAGCCGGCCGGGGCGCGGCCATGGGTGGAACCCAGGATCACGAACAGGAAAGCGAAACTCATCACCACTTCGCAGACCAGCGCCGTGGTCAGGCCATAGCCGCCCGGCGAATGCTCGCCATAGCCGTTGCTGGCGAAGCCGGCGGAGACGTCAAAGCCGGAATGGCCGCTGGCGATGACATAGAGCAGCGCGGCGCCGAATATCCCGCCCGCGACCTGTGCCGCGACATAGAAGGGCAGGTCACGGGCCGCAAAACGTCCGCCCGCCCACAGCCCCACCGACACGGCGGGGTTGAGATGGCAACCGGAGACATGGCCGATGGCAAAGGCCATGGTCAGCACCGTCAGGCCGAAGGCCAGCGACACGCCGACGAAACCGATGCCCAGTTCGGGAAAGGCGGCGGCCAGGACCGCCGCGCCGCAGCCGCCCAACACCAGCCAGGCCGTTCCGATGAATTCCGCGGCAAGCCTGCGGCTCATGTCTGCCTCCCCGTGATCGTTCTGGGCGCCAGCCTATGCCCGGACTTGGAAGGTGTCATCCCTACTGGCCGGACAGGTGGTCCGAAATCGCCTTGATCCTATTGTCATATTTCTAAGTTTACAGTATGTAAAGTTATTTGGCGAAGTTACTTTACACTATGTCAAGTCCCAGTGACACAAGTGGTCGGATCCTGGAGGCGGCGATGACCAGGTTGCGCGCCAACCAGGGCGCCGGCCTGACCATGGCCGAGGTCGCGGCCCAGGCCGGGGTCTCGCGCCAGGCCGTTTATCTCCACTTCGCCGACCGCACCGCTCTGCTGATGGCGCTTGTCCATCATGTGGATGAGGCCCGCGGCTTGGCCGCCAAGCTCAGCGCCATCGCCAGGGCCCCCAGCGCCCGGGCGGCGGTGGCGGCCATGGTGGCGCTGCAGGCCAGTGACAATCCCGGCCTGTGGCCGGTGGCACAGATCTTCGACAGTTTGCGCCAGAGCGACGCGTCGGTGGACGCGGTTTGGCAGAACCGGCTGACCCATTGGCGCGATACCTGCCACGCCGTCGCCGAACGCTTTCAGGAAGAGGGTGCCCTGGCGCCGCATCTGTCCCTGGATCCCGCCGCCGATCTGCTGTCGACCCTGACGTCGCCGCGGCTGTGGGAAGAGCTGGTGATCGGACGCGGCTGGAGCGCCGAACGCTATCGCAGCCATGTCACCTATCTGGCGGTCGGCGCGCTCACCCATTAGCGCGGCGCGGAAACGCGCCGCCAAAAACCGCGATGCGCTACGGCAAGAAAAGCTGGAAGAAGCAAGGCCTGTCTTGAAAATAAGTTCCATGAAGATGTGAAGCGTTTGGTGGAGTAAAATCCCCGGGCCACAAACTGTAGTGCTAGTGATTCGGTTCTGTGAACAGTCCTTGCAATTCACTTGCTTGACCTATCGTCACCTTGTTGATTGCGCGGCCCCTGCTGACGAAAAACAATGGAACAAGAAGCCTATCGCCACGTCCCCTACGACATCGATGTCGAGCAGGCTTTGCTGGGCGCGATCCTGGCCGACAACCGGTCGATGGAACGCGCCAGCGCGCTGATCAAGCCGGACCATTTCTACGATCCGCTGCATAGCCGCATCTTTGAGACCATGTCGCAGATGATCGAGCGCGGTGGCGTGGTGGTGACGCCGCTGACCTTGCACGCCACCATGAAGTCCGATCCCGGCGTGATCGAGACCGGCGGCCAGGCCTATTTCGATGCCTTGCGCGCGGCGGCTCCGGCCATTCCCAATGTCAAGGATTATGCCGGTATCCTGGCCGATCTGGCGGTGCGCCGCAGCCTGATCCGCATCGGCGAGGATATCGTCAACACCGCCTATGACGCGCCCACCGAAAATTCCTCCAAGGACCAGATCGCCGAGGCCGAAAAGGCGCTCTATGCCGTCGCCGAGAGCAACAAATATGGCGAAGGCGCGATGGATTTCCATGAAGCGCTGCGCCGCGCCGTGGAATCCGCCGAAAAAGCCCATGCCCGGGGCGGGCGCATTTCCGGCGTCACTAGCGGCTTTAGCGATATCGACAGCCTGCTGGGTGGATTGCAGCCCTCCGATCTGTTGATCCTGGCGGGGCGTCCGGGCATGGGCAAGACCGCGCTGGGCACCAATATGGCTTTCCATGCCGCGCGGACCTGGGTGCAGGACCTGGAATCGGGGGCGGAGTTTCCGCGCGGGGCGCCGGTTCTGTTCTTCTCTCTGGAAATGGCGGCGCAGCAGCTTTCGGCCCGTATCCTGGCCGAGCAGACCGAAATCGAGATGTGGAAGATTCGCAACGGCAAGTTCAGCGAAAGCGAGTGGGAAAAGTTCGTCCTCACCATGCAGGACCTGTCCTCCTTGCCGCTTTATATCGACGATAGCGGCGGTATCTCCATCGCCCAGATCGCGGCCCGCGCAAGACGCATGAAGCGCGAGAAGAATATCGGGCTGATCATCATCGACTATCTGCAGCTGGTGGAACCGTCGCGCCGCCACGACAACCGGGTGCAGGAAATCACCGAAGTCACCAAGGGCCTCAAGACCCTGGCCAAGGAATTGCAT
>DATEIA010000116.1:0-19098 GCA_035279305.1 Rhizomicrobium sp. | reverse complement strand
CGCCCCCGGACGCATCCTCGGCCATGAGGGCGTCGGCATCGTGGACAGCGCCGGTCCCGGCTGCACATCCTTCAAGGCTGGCGATCATGTGTTGATCTCGTGCATATCGTCCTGCGGCAAGTGCGACTATTGCCGGCGCGGCATGTATTCCCACTGCCGCAGCGGCGGCTGGATTCTGGGCCACACCATCGACGGCACCCAGGCCGAGTATGTTCGCATCCCGCACGCCGACACCAGCCTGTACCATTTGCCGGCCGGCGCGGATGAGGAAGCGCTGACCATGCTCAGCGACATTTTGCCGACCGGTTTTGAGTGCGGCGTGCTGAACGGCAAAATTGAGCCAGGCGCGACGGTGGCGATCGTCGGCGCCGGCCCCATTGGCCTGGCCACCCTGCTGACCGCCCAGTTCTATTCGCCTTCCAGGATCATCATGATCGATTTGGACGACAACCGGCTGGAGGTGGCCCGGCGGTTCGGTGCGACGGACACCATCAACAGCGGCAAGGAAGACGCCGCGGCAAAGGTCATGGCGCTGACCGGCATCGGCGTGGACACGGTGGTTGAAGCGGTGGGCATTCCCGCCACATTCGAGCTTTGCCAATCGCTGGTGGCGCCGGGCGGCACTATCGCCAATGTGGGCGTCCATGGGCACAAGGCCGATCTGCATCTGGAACGGCTATGGTCTCACAATATTACGATCACCACCCGCTTGGTCGATACCGTCAGCACCCCAACCTTGCTGAAGGCCGTGATGTCCAAAAAGGTCGATGCCGGCTCCCTGATCACCCACCGGTTCACCCTGGACCGCATCCTGGATGCCTATGACACCTTTGGCCGGGCGGCGGAAACCCATGCCTTGAAGGTCATTATCAGCCCCTGACTACGTAGAGTCCCTAAGGATCAAACCGAATTTTTCCACCGCCGGCCTGTCGCTAGAAAAGAGGGGTAAACCCGCTTCAGGAGACAGAAATGACGGCACAATTGGCTCTACGCGCCCTTCCTTCCTCTCCCGCCCCGGCCACCAGGGCTCGGACCGCCCGGATGGCCGGGCAGAATGCTTGCGAACCCCTTCGCACCGCCGGCACGGTGATCCATGTGGCGCAGGGCCGCGAAATCTTTGCCGAAAGCGGCGACACCGATGTCTTCTACAAGGTGGTTTCCGGGGTGGTGCGGGCCTGCAAGTTTCTCAGCGATGGCCGCCGTCAGATCGAAGCTTTCCATGTCGCCGGAGTCCTGTTCGGCTTTGAGCTGGGCGAGGAGCGGCTGATGTCGGCGGAAGCGGTCACCGACTGCACCCTGATCTCCTATCGTCGCCACAGCGTCCAGACGCTCGCCCAGAAGGACCAGACGGTCAGCCACCAGCTGTTCCAATATGCCATGCAGAATCTGGCGCAGGCGCAAAGCCACTCCCTGCTTCTGGGCCGCCGCGGCGCGGCGGAGAAGGTCGCCTCCTTCCTGTTGGACTGGGCCAAGCATTCGGACGGCGAGCGCGTGTTGCAGCTCGCCATGACCCGTCAGGACATCGCCGATTATCTGGGCCTGACCATTGAGACAGTCTCCCGCAGCCTTACCCAGTTCGAGCGCGACGGCGTCATTGCCTTGCCTGGCGCCCGCCAGGTAAAAATTCTCAACACCGACGCCTTGGAAGATTTGGCCGCCTGACCGCCGCCGCCTTGATCGAAATCAACGCGAATAGTGCGGGGGAATGCGAGCTTTCCCAACCGAAGGAGGATCACATGCAAGTCAACGATATCGAAATTGTCGCTTTGGTTGTCGCAGCCATGTCGTTGTTCGGCGGCGTGCTGGGCTGGGCGTCCTGGGACGAATCCCGCAGGCTGCGCCGCAACCGCAAATGACGAAAAAACCGCCGGCAAAAATGCTGGACATCCGGCTTGTTGTGCAAAATCCGACAGGGTGACCGTGGAACTGCGAACTGCCATCCGGCTCCGCCGCGCGGTCAGGGACTATACCCAGGCGCCTGTCTCCGCCACGCTATTGCGCGACTTGATCTCGGCGGCCAGCTGGGCGCCCAGCGCCATGAACGAACAGCCCTGGCATTTCACGGTCGTCACCGATGCGGCATTGTTGGATGAGATTTCGCAGCGTTCCAAAGAATGGATGCTGAAAGAAGTCGCAACCATGCCCCGGCCGCATCACTTTCGCGACCTCCTGACCGATCCGGCCTTCCATATTTTCTACCATGCGCCCGCGCTGATCGTCATTTCCGTTCCGGGCGAAGGGCAATGGCGCGCGGAAGACTGTGCGCTGGCGGCACAGAATATGATGCTGGCGGCACTGGAACAGAAGCTGGGCAGCTGCTGGATCGGCTTCGCCCAGGGCTGGCTCAACACCGAAGAAGGGCTCAACCTTTTGGGGCTTCCACGGCAAAGCCGCGTGGTCGCGCCGATCATTGTCGGTTATCCCAAAGCCATGCCGCCCCCCGTGCCCCGCAAGCCGCCTCTGATCACCTGGATTGGAAAGATCGCGGCTCCGCCCGAACCAGCGCCGCCTCCTGACACAAGCAACGGCACCCTCATTCATCCCTAGTGTCCCGATTCCGAAATTCGCATGATCTCGATATCTGGCTCTGGGCGAATTTCGGAATCGGGACACTAGCAACACATTGATTCCTAGTGTCGTTTTGGTTTCGAAGTTCGCATATAGTTCGATATCGATGGGCATGCGAACTTCGAAACCGCGACACTAGGAGACCCTTATGAAAGGTGATTTGATCCTGCTGCTTTTTGCCGTCGCCGCCATCCTGGTTGCCGGAGCCACCATGCATGGCGGGCGCGGAAAACGCTGGCCCGGCAGGGACACCCAATAGACGCCGGCACCTTGGGGTTACGTGAGACGGCATGGACGATTTTGAAATTCTCCAAAGAGCAGGCCTTGCCGCCGCTATCGGCCTGTTGATCGGCATCGAACGGGGCTGGCAGGCACGGCAAGCAAGAGACGGCGCGCGTGTCGCCGGCATTCGCACCTTCACTTTGATCGGCGGCTTGGGCGGCATTTGCGGACTGCTGCCCGGCACCGTCACGCTTGGCCTGTGTCTGGCCGGTTTTGCGATTCCCTTCGGCGCCTTCGAATGGCAACGTGCAAAGGAGGCGGACAATTATTCCGCGACCGGTTTTATCGCCGGCCTTCTGACTTTTGCCCTGGGCGCCTATGCGGCGCGCGGCAGCATGGTGGTGGCGGCGGCAGGCGGCGTGGTCGTGGCCGCCATATTGGCCGAACGCCAGCTCATGCATTCCTTCCTGCGGCACCTGAAATGGATTGAGCTGCGCGCCGCGCTTGTATTGCTGGCGATGACAGTCGTGTTGCTTCCCGCCCTGCCAAACAGGACGGTTGACCCCTGGAACGCCCTCAATCCGCACCAGATATGGCTCATGACGGTCCTGGTCGGCGCGGTATCCTATGCCGGCTATATCGCGGTGCGGATTGCCGGCGCGCGCCGGGGCTTGCTGTTCGCCGCCATAGCGGGAGGTGTTGCAACCTCGACCACCGTAACCTGGACGTTCGCGCGGCTGGTCAAACGAAATCCCGCCGCGCTTGCGGAAGTGATGGCGGCCATACTCGCGGCCTGGATTGTCTCGCTATTGCGCATGACGGCGATCGCGGTCGTGATAGCGCCCAGCCTATTGGCGCCGCTTGGCGCCCCGATCGCTACGGCATCGATTCTGCTGTCGATCCCCGCCGCTCTGGCCTATCGCGCGGCAGGAAAGACAGGAGCGCAGGGACTGACTCTCAAAGACCCCTTCGAGTTGCCGCTGATGTTGCGGTTCACGGTGTTGGTGGCCGCAATCATGCTGCTGTCCAAAATACTGTCTTCGGGTCCATCAGGCCTATTCGCGCTGGGCGGCCTGACGGGTCTGCTGGATGTGGACCCGATAACGCTTTCGATGGCGCAGCTGGCGGGCGCGGGGATCACATCCGAGGTTGCCGTCTCCACCATACTGATCGCGGCCGCCGCCAACGGGCTGGCGAAGTCGGTGCTGGCGATCATCTTCGGCGGGCCACGGCTTGGATTGGCATTGAGCGCAATGGCGCTGCTGGCTTTCGGCGCGGGGGCCGCGGTCGTTTTCAGCGCGGGATAACCTGGCCGGTCGTACCCGCAAGCCGTTTGATCCGCATCAAGGCGCCACCCGGATTTCCGTGCTCTGCTGGCAGGAGCATGCCTAGCCATCAATCCTTCGGAGGTCATTCATGTTCCTGGTGAGGCGCCAAACGCTGAGCCGGTCGGCGGTGGCCCTATGGGCAATGTTCGGCGCAATGCAGCAGGCCAAGGCGGATAACACCGCATCAGGAAGCCAATCGGTACTCGAGGTGACGGAGGGCGGCCGGATTGCGCGTACTCTGTGCGTCAATTGCCACATGGTGGATGCCAGCGGCCCGGCAATAGGGTCCGACCGATTGCTGTCCTTTTCCTGGATCGCCAACCAGAAGGGGGTGACGTCAACCACGCTCCCGGCCTGGCTCAGCACATCGCACCAAAGAATGCCGGACTTCAATCTGACGCGCGATGAGATTCGAAAGGTTTCGGCCTATATCTTCAGCCTGCGTAAGTAACTGGTTAAGGAAGCCAGAATTGTCTTGGTCATGCGGCGATTTCCTTGATGGATCAGTGGGAGACGAAAACGGGCAACTTCGGATTGGAAAGCGCGCCGCGGGTTGCGCCACCCAGGACGAATTCCCGCAAGCGGGAATGGCCATAGGCGCCCATAACCAGCATGTCAGTCTTGACCTCGCGGGCGTATGACATCACGCAGTCGCTGATCGTTATGCCTTTGAGCAGAACTTCGTCGAGTACATATTTCACTTGATGGGCAGCGAGATATTTCTCCAGATCGCCAAGGGCGCAGGTCGTGTGGATGCCCTTTTCACCCAGCACCGAAAGAACGTGCACCTTCTTTGCCCTGGCCAGAATGGGCAGCGCATCGCCCATGGCACGGGCAGCCTCCCGGCTATAGTCCCAGGCAACCACCACGCTATCCAGCCATTGCAGGGATCTTGTCCCGTTTCCCGAAGGCAGCAGCAAGGTCGGGCGGCCGGTGCCGAAAATGACAGCCTCCGTGACGGTGCCGCCCAGCATGTCCGTTTCGGAACAGGGCACGATGGTGAGATCGTGAAGACGCGCGAGATCGACCAGATGATCGGGAGAATCGATAAGGTTCGCCAGGCTTCTGCGTATGTCCAATGGCACGCGCAAGCTGGCACAGGCCTTGCCGATATCCTCGGTCAGCGATGCCGCGTTGCGTTCACTCTGCACAACGGCCTCATTCATCAATTGGGGAAAATCCAGCGGATAGGCGCCTATGATGGGGGGCCAGGTCTTCTGGTCGCCGCTCAGTTGAGGAATCTGGGCCGTGAGCGATGCCCCCAGCAATTGCGCCAGGGTCGCAGCCCCTTCGAGAACCTGCATCGGTGAGCGGTCCGGATAGCTAGGAAGCGATAGGAGAATCTGCCGGATCATGTGCGCCTCTCTCGTGACTGAGCGGGCATTGTTAGCCGGCGATGCGCAAGGGCGCTTTGATCGCCCTCAAACACCTATTCGCGGTATGATCTTGATCTGGATCAGGGCGGCGAGGCCGCCCAAGGCTTCAGATGATTCAGGAGCGATAGGATCATGGGACAGGAACCGGCCGTCATCGAAGTCCAGGTCGAGAAGGTCGGACAGCTATTCGACACTCTCGACCCCATGCCTTTCCGGGAGAAAGACCTGGATCGCGCAGCCGAGGACTATATCGTCGGCTGGGCGCGTGAATTGCCGCGCAAAGCCCCCATCCGCATCCTGATCCATATGCCGGCCTCCGAAGCTTCGGGGGACCACGCGCAGATGCTGGGCCAGGCGGTCGGCCGATACTTCAGCTATCGAGCCGGCGTCTTGGCCAAAGATTTGAGGGAACTGTTCCGTGCCGGCCGCTATTCCCTTTGCGTGGGACTTGTGGTGCTTGCCGCCTGTATCGCCAGCGGCGGCCTTATTCTGCGCTCGCCCTGGTCCGGTGAGTTCGGCCCCTTGCTCAACGAGGGCCTGGTCATCCTGGGATGGGTGGCGAATTGGCGGCCGATCGAGATTTTTCTATACGACTGGTGGCCGATCATCCGGCACCGCAATATTCTGAGACGCTTGGCACGCGCGGAAATCGTCATTGCGCCGCGAACCTAGAAGAACAAATATTGGTGGGCCCGGCAGGACAAATCTGAGTACTGGATTGTCAAGGCGCGGATTCCGTGGCGCTGGGGGGGACCGAGTTTGTGCTGACATCCGGGTGCGACCATTCAGCGCCGAAACTAACGGAGCGGCGTTTGGGCTTATTCCTCGTAAGACTGAATCCGACGAGTTGAGTTCATGCCGGGGAATACGCTGTCATTCTATCCTCCGTGGGAGGCAGGCCAGTACGATACCTAAGGTGCTCGCACTCGGAAGCTGATATCGGAGTGCCCAATTTTTTCCACCTTGCTTAAAGTCGCTTCTTCGCAAAGGCTCTACCCGACGGCGACTTGAGATACTTTTCGAACGCGAAGGCCTGCTGCTCGTCGGCGAACGCGACATAAGTTTTGATCGCCCAAGGCGCATATTTCGACGTATGCGACACCTCACCCGCATTGTGCTTGCGCAGACGAGAGCGTAAGTCGGCTGTGACGCCGACATAATAGCGCCCGATACTTTCCAGACTGCGGAGGTATATACAGACGTCACGCGACGTCTCCCGGCTTGCCGAGCCGTAGCTCGCGGATGCAAGGCCCGCCTTCGCCCTGCGGGCCCCGGCGCGGCAGCCTTGCTCGCTTCGCGAGCGAAGGCTGGTGGGCCCGGCAGGACTCGAACCTGCGACCTAACCGTTATGAGCGGTCAGCTCTAACCAACTGAGCTACAGGCCCTTCCAGAAAAGGGGGTATAACAGGATTTTCCCGCCCGCCAACCCGCCATCCAAAATAGCGGTATGCCGTGATTTCGCCCCGGTTTTCCACCAAGATCGCTGTCGGACGGGTGCCCGATTTGGAAAGCAAAAGACCATGAAAAATGCCGTTTTTCTCACTCTGGTCTTGACGGGCCTGCTGGCTGTCGCCCCCGCTTGGGCACAGACGGCGCGCACCATTTCCATGACCGGCCATGGCGAGATGAGGGCCGTGCCCGATCAGGTTCAGGTCAATGCCGGCGTCACCAGCAGCGCCGCCACCGCCGCCGCTGCGCTGACCGCCAACACCGCCCGTATGAAGGATGTTTTCGACGCCTTGCGGAAGATGGGCGTGCCGGATCGTGCGATCCAGACCACCAATTTCTCGGTGTCGCCGCAATATACCGGCGGCGCCAACAATGAGCGCCCGCGCCTGACCGGCTATCAGGTCAGCAATGAAGTCTCGGTGCGGCTGGATGACGTTTCCAAACTGGGCGCGGCGCTGGATGCGCTGGTCACCGCCGGCGCCAACCAGATGAACGGCATCCATTTCTCCATCCGCGAACCGGCGCCGCTGTTGGAAAAGGCGCGGGCCGCGGCCGTGGCCGATGCGCGCGCCCGCGCGGAGACCTATGCCAAGGCGGCCGGCGTCACCCTGGGGCCGGTGCAGAGCATCAGCGAAAGCGGTGGCGAACCGCCCCGGCCGCTGTACCGGGTCATGGCCATGGCCGCCGAACGCAGTGTTCCGGTGGCGGCGGGCGAGGAAAGTGTCACGGCCAATGTTTCGATAGTGTGGGAAATCCGCTAAAGCCCCTATATTGGGTCCATGACCAACCCCTTTTTCGAAGACTGGACCGCGCCCTTTGGCGCGCCGCCGCTGGACCGGATAAAGCCCGAGCATTTTGCGCCCGCCTATGACCGGGCCTTGGCCGAGCACAGCGCCGAGATCGGGACAATCGCGGAAAATCGCGAGTCCCCCAGTTTCGACAATGTCGTTCTGGCATTGGAAAAAAGCGGCAAGCTGCTGACCCGGTTGGAAGGCGTGTTCGGCAATTTGACCTCGGCGGCGACCAATGAGGCCTTGCAGGCGATCGAGCTGGAAATGGCGCCGCGCCTGTCGGCGCATTGGAGCGCCATTACCATGCATCCGGTTCTGTTCGCGCGGCTGGATGCGCTGTACCAAAGGCGCGCCAGCCTGGGCCTGGATGCGGAAAGCCTGCGCGTGCTGGAACGCTATCGCCTCGATTTTGTGCGGGCCGGCGCCCAACTGAACAGCCAAGGCCGCGAGCGGTTGGCGGCCATCGGCCAGTGCCTGGCCGTACTGGGTACCCAGTTCCATCAAAATGTGCTGGGCGAGGAAGAAGGCTGGACCTTATCCCTGAACGAGGCGCAAATGGCCGGCGTTCCGCAAGCCGTGCGCGACGCCGCCGCCGCCACCGCCGCGTCGCTGAAACTGGACGCGCCATATGCCGTTACCTTGTCGCGTTCCAGCGCCGAGCCTTTCCTGCAATTCGCCGACGATCGTGGCCTGCGCGAACAGCTGTGGCGCGCCTGGACGGCGCGCGGCGGCAATGACAATGTCCGCAACAACACCGCCATCATCACCGAGATGCTGGCGCTGCGCGGCGAACGGGCCGCCTTGTTGGGCTATGAAAACTTCGCCGCCTTTAAGCTCGCCGATTCCATGGCCGGCACCGCGCAAAAGGCCCGCGCCTTGCTGGAAGAGGTCTGGGAACCGGCGCGCAAGCGGGCGCTGGAGGAACGCGATGCGCTTCAAGGATTGATTGCGCGCCAAGGCCTGAACTTCCGCCTGGCGCCCTGGGACTGGCGCTATTATGCCGAGAAGCTGCGCCAGGAAAAATACGACTTCGACGCCGAGCAATTGCAGCCTTACTTCCAGCTTTCCAACCTGATAGAGGCCGCCTTCTTCACCGCCCAAAAACTGTTCGGCCTGTCGTTCCACGAGCGCCGCGACATCCCGGTCTACCATCCCGACGTGCGGGTCTGGGAGGTCCGGCGTGAGAATGCGGTGATCGGGCTGTTTTACGGCGACTATTTTGCCCGGCCGGGCAAACAAAGCGGGGCCTGGATGTCCAGCTTCCGCGACCAGCAGACGCTGGATGGAGACGTCCTGCCCATCATCACCAACAACGCCAACTTCAGCAAAAGCGACCCCTGCCTGCTGTCCTTCGACGATGCGGTGACCCTGTTCCATGAAATGGGCCATGCCCTGCATGGCTTGTTGAGCAAGGTTCGTTTCCCGCGCCTGTCCGGCACCAATGTGGCGCGCGATTTCGTGGAATTGCCGTCACAGCTTTTCGAGCACTGGCTGGAAGAGCCGGCGGTGCTGGAACGCTTTGCCCGGCATCATCAGACCGGCGAGCCGATCCCCAAAGCGCTGCTCCAGAAGTTGCTGGCGGCCCGCAACTACGGCCAGGGCTTCGCCACCGTCGAATTCCTCGCCTCGGCGCTGATCGACATGGATTTTCATACCGTCGATTGGACACAATCGACGCCCGGCGGCGATCCCGGAAAGACTCAGGCTGAAACGCTCGCCCGCATCGGCATGCCGGACGAAATCGTGCCCCGGCACAGCGCCCCCCATTTCACCCATGTGTTCGGCGGCGATGGCTATGCCGCCGGTTATTACGCCTATCTCTGGTCCGAGGTGCTGGACGCCGATGGCTTCAAAGCCTTTGCGGAAACCAAGGATCCCTTCGATCCCGCCACGGCGCAGCGTCTGTATCAGTTCATCTATTCGGCGGGCGGCACGCGCGACTTTGCCGCCGCCTATCGCGCCTTTCGCGGCCGCGATCCCCATGTCGAAGCCTTGCTGGAGGGGCGCGGCTTACTCGCGCCGGCGGCATGAAGAAAATTCTTCTGTCTTTTTTGTTGCTGACTTGCCCTGCCTTGGCGGCGCCGGCGCCAAAACTTTCCATTGCCAAGCTGAAACAATTGCCGATCGTGACCATGCGGCCCTATGACGGGACCGCCAATGCCGATGCCCAGGTCGCCGCGGCTTTCGCCCGGGCGCAAAAATCCCATAAACGGGTTCTGATCGATCTGGGCGGCAATTGGTGCCCCGATTGCATCGTTCTGACCAATCTGATGAAGCTGCCGGAAATGCGCCGCTTCATGGAAGCCCATTATGAAACAGTGCTGGTGGATGTGGGCCGCTTCAACCGCAACCTGCAAATCCCGGCGCGGTTCGGCATCTCCAAAAAACTGAAAGGCGTGCCGGCTTTGCTGATCGCCACCCCAGAGGGCAAGCTGGTCAACGCCGACAATGTCTTCGCGACCGCCGATGCCCGTAACATGACGCCGCAAGCGATTGCCGCCTATCTGGCGAAATACGCAGATTAATTACGCGCGACCTGCCGCGTCAGGCCGCCCGGCTCCAACGCCCGGTCCACCACATGAACAATGCCGTTCTTGTCGCGCACGTCATAGATCGCGATATCGGCGATATTGCCCCGTGCATCCAGGATCACGATATTGGTCGGCCCGTTCATCCGCGCCAGCAACACGCCGCCCTCGGCGGTGCGCAGCTTGGCTTCCCCGCCCGATTCATTGATGACGCGCAAAAGGGCCTGGGAGTCATACTTGCCCGGCACGATCAGATAGCTCATCCGGCGCGCCAGCGAGGATTTAGACTGGGCACCCTGCGCCGCAAGGGCCGCATCGGTGGGCGCAAAGACGGTGAATTGTCCGTTGGTCTTCAAGGCCGCCGCGACGCCGGAGTCCTTCAAGGCCGCCGCCAAAGTGAAATGCATCGGCGAGGCCGCTATATTTTCCATAATGTCGCGATCCGGCAGCATGGCTTGGCCGCCGATCATGGGATTCATCATTTCGGTATTGTTGTCGGCGGGCGGCTTGGGATCGAAAGGCGATACCGCCGCCAAGGCTCCGCCCATCATCATGGCGGCACCAGCGGCAAATCCAAAGAGAGCAGCGCGTTTCATGGAACTCTCCCGCACCATCCGACTTCAATGGTTTTAACGCGAACCCGTACCGCTTCGTTCCAGCTTTGCTACCGTTAATCCTGTCTTTCCAGGGCTTCCCGCTCCATTTCCAGCGCCAGCCAGCGCTCTTCGTCGCTGTCTTTTTGGGCGCGGATATCCGCCAATTCCGCGGACAATTTGGCGAAGCGGGCGGGATCGCCGGTGTACAGGCTGGGATCGGAAAGCATGGCTTCCAGCTCGGCCATCTTGAGTTCCGCCGCCGCGATCTTCCCCGGCAGGGTCTTGAGGGCGTGGGCGTCCGCGAAATTCATCTTGGGCGGGCTGAGGCGGGGGCGTTTTTGTGGCGGCGTTTTTGCGGCGGGTTTGCGGGCTTGCGGGCGCTCCGGGGCCGCCTCACCCCGCTGCGCCAGCATGTCGGCATAGCCTCCGGCATATTCGGTGAACCGGCCATCGCCTTCCGCCAACACAAGGCCGGTCGCCACCCGGTCCAGGAAATCGCGGTCATGGCTGACCAACAAGGCGGTGCCGGGATAGTCGGCGATCACTTCTTCCAGCAAGTCCAGGGTTTCCAGATCCAGGTCATTGGTAGGCTCGTCCAGCACCAGAAAGTTCGACGGCGTGGCGAACAGCTTGGCCAGCAGCAACCGCGCCCGCTCGCCGCCCGACAGGACCTTGACGGGCGTGCGCGCTTGGCTCGGCGTGAACAGAAAGTCCTGCAGATAGTTCATCACATGGCGCGGCTTGCCCGCCACCATGACCGTGTCGCCGCTGCCATCGGTCACCGCCGCCGCCAGCGACTGTTCGGGATGCGGTTTGCTGCGGTTCTGGTCCAGCTTGGCCATCAGCAAGCCCTGGCCCAGCTTCACATTGCCTTTTTGCGGCGAAAGCTCGCCGGTCAGCAGCTTGAGCAGGGTCGTCTTGCCCGCGCCATTGGGGCCGACAATGGCGATCCGGTCGCCGCGATGGATGCGTTGGGTAAAGTCGCGCACGATCTCCTGTTCGCCATAGGAAAAGGCCACGCCCTTGGCATCGATCACCTTGGTGCCGCTGCCCGCCCCTTCCGCCGCGTCCATTTTGACGGAGCCCAAGGCGCGAATCTGTTCGCGCCGTTCGGTTCTGAGGCCGCGCAGCCGCTCCAAGCGCCCAACATTGCGCTTGCGCCGGCCCGAGACGCCGTAACGCACCCAATCCTCCTCGGCGGCAATGCGCCGCTCCAGCTTGTGGCGTTCGACGTCTTCCTTTTCCAGCATCTCGTCGCGCCAGCTTTCGAAAGAGCCAAAGCTTTTCTCCAGCCGATGGGTCTGGCCGCGATCCAGCCAGACCGTGGCGCGGGAAAGATTTTCCAGGAAGCGCCGGTCATGGCTGATCAGGACCAGCGCGCATCTGCTGGCCTTGATCTCGCTTTCCAGCCATTCGATGGCGCGGACGTCCAGATGATTGGTGGGCTCGTCCAGCAGAAGAATGTCGGGGCGCGGCGCCAGCACCCGGGCCAGCGCGGCGCGGCGCGCCTCCCCGCCCGAGAGAGCTGCGGGATTCTCCGCCCCCGAAAGACCCAGATTGCCCAGCAGGTAGAAAGCACGATTGGGATCCTCGTGCGGGTTCAGCCCGGCCTCGACATAGTCGCGGGTGGTGGCATAGCCGCCCAGATCGGGCTCCTGCGGCAGATAGCGGATGGTGGCGCCGGGTTGGGCAAAGCGCGTGCCGCCATCGGCTTCCGTCAGTCCCGCCGCGATCTTCAACAAAGTAGACTTGCCCGAGCCGTTGCGGCCGACCAGGCATAGCCGGTTGCCCGCGCCGACGCTGAGTTCGGCGCGGTCCAGCAGGCGCTGGCCGCCAAACGAAACCACAATATCCTTGAGATGCAAAAGCGGCTTCATGGGCCGCTATGTGCGGTCCAGGAGGCCGCGAGGCAAGCGGAATTTTAGCGCGTCTTGGCGGTCGCGATAGCGCCGGGCCGGGATTCGAATTTCAGGGTGGCGCTTTCATCCTTGACCAGGGTCGAACCGTCGAAATGGATATAGGAAATGTCCCGCTCCACCGAACATTGCACCAGCAGCGCCTTGCCGTCATCGCTCCACACAGCCCCTTGGCAGGCATGACCAAGCCGCGTGTCCGCCACATGTTCCAGCTTGCCCTTGCCAACCTTGAACACCGACAGTTTGGCAAAAACCGTAGCGAAATTCGCGGCCGTTTTCACGTTCGCCGCGCCGTTTAGCACCACCGCCGCCAGATATTTACTGTCGGCCGACAACACCACATGCTCCAGCACGGAGCCTATCTCCTGCACATCCACGATCTTGCCGGTCCTGATGTCCAGCATGGAAATCGCGGCCTTGGCGGTCTTGCCGGGCACGCCGCCGAAATTGGTGTTGATCAGGTAGCGGCCATCGGCCGTGATGGCGCCGTTATTGGGCTGAATGCCCAGGTCATAATCGGCCAGACGCGTAAGCTGATCGCCCTCCACTTTCAGCTTCGTCACCTTGGCATCGCCGAAGCGCAGCGCCCAGGCGGTTTTTCCATCGGGCGCTAGGAGCACGTCGCGCGGCGTCGCCTTGCTTTCCAGCTTGACCTGGCTGGCCTGGGTGAGATGGCGATCCTTGATGGTGAACAGGGTGACGGTATCGTCGGCCACGCCGGTGACCAGGGCGATAGTCGCCTTCTTGTTCAGGAATATGCCGGTGGCGCCCAGGCCCGCATGGGCGGTCTGCAGCAGCTTGGGATGGGTGGGGTCGTCCAGCCCGATCACCGAAACAATGTCTTCCGGCGACAGCTTGTTGTCGCTGTCGATCTTCTGCGCACAGCTGGCCAGCACAAAGCTGTAGTCCGGCGCCACCGCCACCGCCACCGGCGGGCCGCTCAAGGTGCCGCAAACCGCGATCTGGCCGATCACCTTGGGCGGGGAGCTGCTGGAAAAGGCAATGACGGAAACGCTGTCGGGCGTGGGCTTCATCGGCAACCCGTCGCCGGGGCGCAGCTGCTTGCCGTCATTGGACGAAATGGCGATCTCGGCCTGAGCCGCGAAAGGCAACAGAATCAAAGCTGCCGCCAGCAAGAATGCACGCATGAAGCCACCCGCTAATATTCCGGCGGAAATCTAGCTTGTGTGCGGCGCAAAAAGAAAGGGGCGACTTTCGCCGCCCCTCACAGTCTGAGATTGGCACTTAGGAGAAGGAATAGGCCGTCTTAATCTGGGTGAAAAACTCCACCGCCGCGAAACCCTGCTCGCGCGCGCCATAGGAGGACCCGCGCGAACCGCCGAACGGCACGTGATAGTCCACACCGGCGGTCGGCAGGTTGATCATCACCATGCCCGCCTTGACATTGCGCTGGAAGTGGCGCGCATGCTTGAGGCTGGTGGTGACGATGCCGGCCGAGAGGCCAAAATTGCCCGCATTGCACAGCGCCAGGCCTTCCTCGTAATTCTTGACCTTCACCACCGACACAACCGGGCCGAACACTTCTTCCTGGTTGATGGTGTCGCCGGGCTGAGTGTCCACGATCAGGGTGGGCGACATGTAATGGCCCGGGGTCGCCAGCTTCAGCGCCTCGGCGCCGCCGGCCAGCAACCGGCCGCCTTCCTGGAGCGCGATGCCGACATATTTGAGGTTGCCGGCCAGCTGGGTGTCGGTGACCGCCGGGCCCATTTGGGTGGCGGGATCGAGGGCATTGCCGACTTTCAGCGCCTTGGCGCGTTCGGCCATGGCGGCGACGAACTTGTCATGGATGCCTTCCTGCACGAACACGCGGCTGGAGGCGGTGCAACGCTGGCCGGTGGCGAAATAACCGCCATCCACCGCGATCTGCACGGCGCGATCGAATTCGGCGTCATCCATCACCAGCAGGGGATTCTTGCCGCCCATTTCCATCTGCACCCGCGCCTGACGCGACACCGCCGCCAGCGCCACCTTGGCGCCCACCGTCTGCGAGCCGGTGAAGGTAATGGCATTGACGTCGGGATGTTTGGAGAGCGCATCGCCGACCACGCCGCGGCCCAGAACCAGATTCACGATACCGGCCGGCGCGCCGGCTTCATGCAGGATGGAAACCAGCGCATGCGCGGTGGCGGGGGTGGGATTGGCGGGCTTGAGAACAACAGTGTTACCGAAAGCCAGCGCCGGGGCCATCTTCCAGGCCGGGATCGCGATGGGGAAGTTCCAGGGCGTGATCAGGCCATAAACGCCGACGGCTTCGCGATAGGTCTGGATTTCGACACCGGGGCGCACCGACTCCAGATTCTGGCCATGGCGGCGCAGCGCCTCGCCGGCGAAATATTTGAAAATGCGGCCGGCGCGTACCGTCTCACCGGTGGCTTCCGGCAGAGTCTTTCCCTCTTCGCTGGCGAGCAGTTTGCCCAGCGCATCCTTGCGCTCGATGATCAGGCTGCCGACCTTGTCCAAAAGATCGGCGCGGACTTCCGGTGTCGCCCCGGCCCAGCCCGGGAAAGCGGTGCGCGCGGCTTCCACCGCCTTGTTGACCTCTTCGGCACCGCCATCGGGGAACTTGGCGATCACTTCATTGGTGTTGGAGGGATTGGTGCTTTCGAGAGCGCCGGGGGCGGAAATCTGCTTGCCGCCGATGAAATGGGTCAGGGTCTCGGTCATCAATTCTCTCCTAGTGTCGTGGTTTCGAAGTTCGCACTATCATCGATATCAGGCTCCTAGCGAACTTCGAAACCGAAACGACACTAGGAATCAATAAGTTGCTAGTGTCCTTCGATTCCGAAATTCGTACGGAAGTCGATATAGAGATCATGCGAATTTCGGAATCGGGACACTAGCGGGGTCGGGTGTATTTAAGGGTTTGGTCAAGCCAATCCAACCCCGGAAGTGCCGTGGGAGTATAGGTCGCAGGCAGGAGCGACCGGCAACGCGAAGCGCCTGCCGGCGCGACCATCAAAAAATCAGACGGTCAAAAGCCCCCGCCGGGCAAGGTTTTTCATCAGGTCGGAAATGCCGAAATTCCACGGCGGCGCGGCCTTGGAGGTGGTGACCCGGTTTTCCAGCACGCCCAGCTTGGGAGTGGAGATCCGTACCACATCGCCTTCCTTGTGGGTGAAGCCCGCGCCCTTGACGTCGCGGTCCTGGGTGGGTGCGAACAAGGTGCCCAGAAACAATACAAAACCGTCGGGATATTGATGCTCGCTGATGGTCTGTTTCACCAGTTCCAGCGGATCGCGGCTGATCTCGGCCATGGCGGACCGGCCTTCCAGCCGGTAATTGTCAGTGCCGATGATTTCCAGCGCGACCACCGCCCGGCGCACGTCATCGATGGTGAATTTATCATCGAACATGCGGATAAAGGGGCCCAGCGCCGAGGCGGCATTATTGTCCTTGGCCTTGCCCAGCAGCAACGCGCTGCGCCCTTCATAGTCGCGCAGGTTCACGTCATTGCCCAGGGTCGCGCCCACCGCCTTGCCGCCCCGATCCACCGCCACCACAATCTCGGGCTCGGGATTGTTCCAGATGGACTGGCTGCGGATGCCGACATAATCGCCCCAGCCGACCGAGGACAAAGGCGGCGCCTTGGTGAAGATTTCGGCGTCGGGGCCGATCGCCACTTCCAGATATTGCGACCACAGCCCGTCGGCGATCAGCGCCTCCTTCAGCTTGGCGGCCTGGGGCGATCCCGGCACCACTTTGCCGATATCGCTGCCGATACGTGCCGCCAGTTCCTCGCGGATCGCCTGCGCCCTGCCGGGCACGCCCTTGGCGCGTTCTTCGATCACCCGCTCCATCGCGGAGACCGCGAAGGTAACGCCGGCCGCCTTGACGCATTGCAGATCCACCGGCGGCAGCAGCTTGACCTTGGGCTTGCCGTCCTTCGACCAGGCCGTCTCAAGGCCAAGATCGTTGATGTCGCCCAGGTCCCTGCCTTGCGGAACACCGTTCCATTTTTCCAGCAGCACCGACACGGTGGGGGCGACCTTGCTGACATCGAACACCCGGCCTTGCTTCACCACCACCGGTGTCGGGCCATCGCCCATGTCGATACGGCCCACCAGCACGGCGTCGCGCCAGTCTTGCGGCATAAAGTTTTGCGGCGAGGGAAGCGAGCTTTTGGTCATGGCGGGTTCTTATAACTCTATCTTCAGGATGACTTTTGGCGGTAATCGCCGAGGCACGCAGTTTAGAGCAAGTTGGCATCGCCATCGCAGCGCGCGGCCGCAGCGGATATTGCACTGCACCAACCAATTTTGCCGCTATAACCGGCGCGTTCAGACAAGGGGAAGCCCATGATCTATGCGGGACGCTTTTCGGGGCGCAACGCCATTGTTACCGGTGGCGCATCCGGTCTTGGCCTGGAGGCCGCAAAGCGCATTGTCGCGGAAGGCGGCACCGTGTGTCTGTGGGATCTGAACCCCGAAACCTTGACCACCGCCAAAAAAGAAACTGCCGCCGTCCATAGCGTGGCGCTGGATGTCAGCGACGCCAAGGCGGTCGAAGCCGCCGTTGCCGATTCGACAAAATCTCTGGGCAAGATCGATATCTTGATCAACAGCGCCGGCATTACCGGCGCCACCCATCCCGTGATTGGCTACCCCATCGACAGCTGGCTGAAGGTGATGGACGTCAATGTCAACGGGCTTTTCTATTGCTGCCGCTTTATCGCGCCGCTGATGGTGGAGAAAGGCTATGGCCGGATCGTCAACATCTCGTCCGTCGCGGGCAAGGAAGGCAATCCCAATGCAAGCTCCTACTCCGCGTCCAAGGCGGCGGTGCTGGGCTTCACCAAATCGTTGGGCAAGGAGCTTGCGACCAAGGGCGTGATCGTCAATGCCGTGACACCGGCGACCTTTGAAAGCCCGATCCTCAAACAGGTGCCGCAAAGCCATATCGACTATATGCGCTCCAAGATTCCGATGGAGCGCTTGGGCACCGCCAGCGAAATCGCCGCGGCGGTGTGCTGGCTGGCCAGCGAGGAATGTTCCTTCACCACCGCCAATACGCTGGATACGTCGGGCGGGCGCACCACCTATTAGGGTCTTGGACAAGGACCCCGAAAGTTTGATTTTTTCCTGAAATAACAGAGTGTTATAGGGTTCTGGCCCGTCCACTCTGTTGCCTGGCGCATGAAGAAATTCCATAACAAGTATACGCGCGCGGCAGCGTCATTTATCTGTTCTTCAGTCCCCTGCCGCATCTTCCCGGAGCCAAGAATGACCGTTTCCCGCAAATGGCCCGCGTGATGACCGAGATGCCCGAAGAACGAGGAGGAAGCGCAAGCGGCCCCTACGACCTGTATGTCGATATCGACGGCACCTTGCTGCGCACCGATCTGCTGCACGAAGCCGCCTGGCGGCATGTCAAAACCGCGCCATGGCGGATTTTCACCTTGCTGAGACTGGCGCTCAAAGGTCCCGCGCCCCTGAAGACCTTCCTGGCCAGGAAAATCCAGTTCGATCCGGCCACGCTCCCCTATGAGAGCGCGGTGACAGACCTGATCGCCCGGCGCAAGATGCAAGGCGGCCGGACCGTCCTGATAACCGCCTCGCACCAGACATATGCCAACCGGATCGCCGAGCATCTGGATTTGCCGGGCGGCGGGTATGGCAGTTCCAACAGGCTGAATCTCAAGGGCGCCACCAAACTGTCGCGAATCCAGGCCCTCAACCAGGGACGGGAGTTCGTCTATGCTGGCAACTCCGCCGCCGACCGCCCGATATGGGCGGCGTCGAAAAAGGAAATCCTGGTGAATGCGCCTTCCAAGGACGTCAGGGCCGCCACGCAATCAGGCAGGGCCGAGATGGTGATTCAAAGCCGCCCTCCGGTCTGGCGCGCCTTTTTGAAGGAAATGCGGCTGCACCAATGGGCCAAGAACACCCTGGTGTTCGTGCCGTTGTTCACATCCCACAGCTATCGCGATCTTCATCTGTTGGGATTGGCGTTCCTGGCCTTTCTGGCCTTCGGTCTTTGCGCCTCGGGACATTATTTCCTCAACGACCTGCTGGACCTGGACGCGGACCGGGCGCATCGCACCAAGCGCCGCCGCCCGCTGGCATCGGGGGACTTGCCGATCCTCTATGGCCCACTGGGGGCAATCCTGCTGCCCATTGCCGGCCTGGCGCTGGCCGTCGCTTTCCTGCCCTGGAAGTTCACCTTGCTGGTCGCCGGCTACCTGGCCCTGACCAATCTTTATTCCTTCGTCCTGAAAAGCCGGTCGACGGCCGACGTGTTCGCGCTGGCGCTTTTGTACACCGTGCGCGTCATCGCCGGTGGCGCGGCACTGGCGATCAGCCTGTC
>DATEIA010000115.1:0-2285 GCA_035279305.1 Rhizomicrobium sp. | reverse complement strand
CGGCGGATCTCCTCGCCCGAACGGTTGAGGAATATCTCGGCCGGCTGCAGCACCGCCGGCTCCTCGCGTGCATAACCGCGCGCGACAAACAGGCCCAGCAGCGCCGCCGCCTGGGCATTGAGCGCCTGCATGGCTTTTGTGTCGTAATAGGGAAAGGCGGCCATCAGCGATTTCCCTTTGGAGGGCCTTTCAGCATCGCCCTGATTTCCGCCACCAGATCGCCGCGCTTGACGCTTTTCTGCGCCTCGCGATTGCCCACCCATGCCTCGCGGCTTTCCACCGACTTGGCCAGTTCGGCGCCCAGCGCCAGATCCTTGAGCGTCACCTCGCCCCGCGCGCGTTCATCGCCGCCCTCGATCACCGCGATGGCGGCGCCGCGCTTGTCGGCATATTTGAACTGATCGCCCATCTTGCCATTGCCGACATAAGCCTCGGCACGCAGACCCGCCGCGCGCAATTCCTGGACGATGGCGAAAGAAGCCGCCGCCTCGGCCTTGTCGAACACCGTGACGACAACCAACGGCGCCTTGGCCGCCGCCATCAGGCCGCGCGACATCAGCGCGCTCATCAGGCGCGACACGCCAATGGATACGCCGGTCGCGGGCACCGCCTGGCCGGTGAAACGCGCCACCAGATCGTCATAACGCCCGCCGCCCGCCACCGAGCCGAACACGACTTCGTCGCCCTCCTCATTCTGGACGGGGAAGGTCAGCTGCGCCTCGAACACGGGGCCGGTGTAATAGTCCAATCCGCGCACCACTCCGGTGTCGAACATCACGCGGTCGGGGCCATAGCCGCAGGCCTGGAGCAGCCTGACGATTTGTTCCAATTCGTTCAGCCCTGCCGCGCCGACGGCGCTGGCGCCGACCAGGGTTCCGATCTGGCGCAGATGTTCGTCCTCGTCCGCCGCATCGGGGGCGACAAAGGCCAGAATGCGATGGGCTTGATCGGCGGAGAGTCCCGCGCCCTTGGTGAAATCGCCGGAGTCATCCTTGCGGCCCGCGCCCAACAGGGCCGACACGCCGTCCACGCCCAACCGGTCCAGCTTGTCGATGGCGCGCAGGACAATGCCGCGCTTGACGCGGTCTTCCAGCGCCACGCCGCTGGCTTCCAGAACGCCGTCCAGCAGTTTGCGATTGTTCAGCTTGACGATGTAGTCGCCGCGCTTCAGGCCCAGCGCCTCCATCGTGTCGGACAGCATCATCAACAATTCCGCATCGGCGGAAGCGCTGGCGCTGCCCACCGTATCGGCATCGAACTGGGTGAATTCACGGTAGCGGCCAGGACCCGGCTTTTCATTGCGCCATACCGTGCCGGTCTGATAACGGCGGAACGGCTTGGGCAAGTTCTGGAAATTGGCCGCGACATGACGCGCCAGCGGCGCAGTCAGATCATAGCGCAGCGACATCCATTGATCGTCATCGTCCTTGAGCGAGAACACCCCTTCATTGGGACGGTCGACATCGGGCAGGAACTTGCCCAGCGCATCGGTATATTCGAAGGCCGGCGTTTCCAGCGGCTCGAAGCCATAGCTTTCATAGACCGCGCGGATGGTCGCCAGCATCTTTTGCTCGGCCATGATCTCGGCGGCACCGCGATCGCGGAAACCCCGCGGCAGCTTGGCCTTTGGTTTGGATTGCTTGGACGAACGCATTTTTTCGGAATCTGCTGGGATTGGGAATTGGCGGGGGTTGTACCGGCCACTTGCTCCGGCGGCAAGGAACCGCCCCGCACCCACCATAAAACAATATAAATCAAATACTTACAAGCCGACTGCTTTACCGCTTGCACTGATCCATGTTGCAGTGCGAACTAACCAAAACATTCCGGAGCGTTCTCCCGTGGCCGAAAGCAAAGTCTATCCCGATGCGGCCACGGCCCTCAAAGGCCTCACCTTCCACGGCATGACCGTGATGTCGGGCGGTTTCGGCCTGTCGGGCAATCCGGAAAACCTGATCACCGCCCTGAAGGATGACGGCGTCAAAAACATCACCGTGATCGCCAACAATTGCGGCGCCGACGGGCTGGGCCTGTGGGTGCTGCTCAACAATGGCCAGATCAAGAAGATGATCTCCTCCTATGTCGGGGAGAACAAGCTGTTCGAGGAATTGTATCTCACCGGCAAGCTGGAGCTGGAATTAAACCCGCAAGGCACGCTGGCGGAGCGCATCCGGGCCGGCGGCGCGGGCATTCCGGCCTTCTACACCCGCACCGGGGTGGGCACCGTGGTGGCCGAGGGCAAGCCCACCGAAATGTTCGACGGCTTGACCTATGTGCGCGAGAGC
>DATEIA010000114.1:0-9077 GCA_035279305.1 Rhizomicrobium sp. | reverse complement strand
GTGGCGTTCACCCCCACATCCTCGGGACGCATGATCTCGTAGGTCTCGACATGCTTCAGCATGCCGTCCTGATGGATGCCGCTCTCATGGCTGAAGGCATTCTTGCCGACGATGGCCTTGTTGTACTGGACCGGAAAGCCGGTGACGTTCGACACCAGCTTGGAGGCACGGTTGAGCAAAGTGGTGTTGATGTTGGTGGTGAAAGGCATGATGTCCTTGCGCACCTTGAGCGCCATCACGATCTCTTCCAGCGCGGCATTGCCGGCGCGCTCGCCGATGCCGTTGATGGTGCATTCCACCTGACGCGCGCCCGCCAACACGCCGGCCAACGAATTGGCGACGCCCAAGCCCAGGTCATTGTGGCAATGGGTGGAGAAGATCACCTTGTCGGCATTGGGCACGCGCGCGCGCAGCATGGTGATGATGTCGAAGAATTCCTGGGGCGTGGAATAGCCCACCGTATCGGGCACATTGATCACCGTGGCGCCGCTGTGAATCGCCACTTCCACGCATTTGCACAGGAAATCCGGCACCGTTCTTGTGGCGTCTTCCGCCGACCATTCCACCTCCGCGGTGAAATTGCGGGCGCGTGTGACGCTGGCGCCGACCGCTTCCAGCACCGCATTTTCGCCCATATTCAGCTTGTGCTTCATATGAACGGGGCTGGTGGAGATGAAGGTGTGGATGCGCGGACGATGGGCGCCCTTCAGCGCTTCGCCGGCGCGGTCGATATCCTTGAAGCCGGCGCGCGACAGGCCGCAGACCGATGCGCGCTTGACGATCTTGGAAATCTCCTGCACCGCCTTGAAATCGCCCGGCGAGGCAATGGGAAAGCCCGCCTCGATCACATCGACGCCCATCTCGTCCAGCAGTTCCGCGATCTGGAGTTTCTCCTCATGCGTCATCGCGGCGCCCGGCGATTGCTCGCCATCGCGCAAGGTGGTGTCGAAGATTTGGATCGGTGTCGTAACGTTAATGTTGCCGGTCATGACAGTAGTCCTTCTGTTCGCCGCAAGCAGCGGTTCCATTCTCCTGTTGCCCCCTAAACACCGGATGCGCGAACCATTCGCGCAGCAAACAGCGCCTAGGGGCAGCTAAGAAGAAGTGCTTGCGAAGAACCGAGGGAAGGACGGGGCTGATTGTAGGCGCGCGCAAACACGCGGGCGGAAATTCCGCCCTTCGTGCCCTGTCTGTACGCGCCTTGCGTCATTGACCTGTCGCCGTTCCGCCCGTGCATTTGTACGATACGAGACGCCCGGTAACCTGCGGATAAACCACCGTTTTTCCTAGCGTTTGCGCGGTTTTACGCTGATTTTGTGGGGTGGTGCAAGTGCAACGGCACCCATCCCAAAGAATAGCGGTCCTGCCCACAGGCTTAAATTGACAGCGTAAACAACAGGTTGACGGCCAACCGCGGCGGTTCGCGGGACCATGGGAGCGAATACAGGTGTCGGCTTGGGCACGTCCTTGCGGAAGCACCTCAAAATGGTTGCCACGCACAGCGAACCCGCCTATCGGGGCAGCTGCATAATCGTCTCAACCACTGCCGCCCTCGAGGCCCGCCGGACATGAAGATCCTGCCGCCCGTCTCGATCGAAGCACGCCGCCTGCTGCCCAGCCGCTGGGACTTGCTGGCGGCGGCGCTGGTGCTTGGTTTCATTATCGCTTTTGCCGATACCAGCCGCTTTTTGATCCAGCCTTTGTCGGTGATCAGCGGCGATCGTCTGAGCCTGGACCCCGCGCTGCTCCCGGGCTACGCCCTGCGCACCGGCCTGCGCATGCTGCTGGCCATGGGCGTGTCGCTGGTTTTTACCTTCAGCTACGCCACCTGGGCGGCCAAGAACCCGCGCGCCGGAACTTTGCTGGTACCGCTGCTGGATATCCTGCAATCGGTGCCGATCCTGGGCTTCTTATCGGTCACGACGGTCTGGTTCCTGTCGCTATCGCCCGGGCGGGTGTTCGGCGCCGAGCTGGCCTGTGTCTTTGCCATCTTCACCAGCCAGGCCTGGAACATGGCCTTCAGCTTTTATCAATCGCTGCGCACGGTTCCCGAAGACCTGACCGAGGCGGGCCGGATGTTCGGGCTGTCGGCCTGGGCCCGCTTCTGGCGCATCGAGGCCCCCTTCGCCACCCCGCCCTTGATCTGGAACATGATGGTCTCCATGGCGGGGGGCTGGTTCCTCGTTACCCTGTCGGAAGCGATCAGCGTGGGCGAAACCACCATTGCCCTGCCCGGCATCGGCTCCTGGATTGCGGTGGCGATCGAACAACGTGACATCGCCGCCATTTTTCAAGCCATCTTGGCCATGCTGATGGTGATCCTGATTTACGATCAACTGTTGTTCCGCCCTTTGCTGGCTTGGGCCGACCGCTTCCGGGTCAGTGAAGACCAAACCGAGGATCCGCCGCAAAGCTGGGTCCTGACCATGCTGCGCCGGTCGCGGCTGATCGACTGGATGACCGCGCCTTTCGACCAGATGATGCGCTGGAGCTATCGCTGGCATCCGCCGCATTTCGGCTTACGGGGGGCCATGCGCGAGGTGGATAGCCGCCTTGCCGACCTTCTCTGGTACGTGCTGCTTTCGGTCCTGGGTTTGGTCTGCGCTTGGCGCATCTATGCTTTCGCGGCGGCCAATCTGACCTGGGCGGATTTGGGCCTGACCGTCTGGCTGGGCTGTCTCACCATGCTGCGGGTGGTGGTGCTGATCGCGCTGGCCAGCCTGATTTGGACACCAATCGGGATCTATGTGGGCCTCAGGCCTCGGCTGACCCGCATCGTGCAGCCGGTGGCGCAATTCCTGGCGGCCTTTCCCAACAATCTGCTGTTTCCGCTGGTTGTGTCGCTGATCGTGCTGTGGAAGCTTAATCCCAATGTCTGGCTTTCGCCGCTGCTGGTGCTGGGGCCGCAATGGTACATCCTGTTCAATGTGATCGCGGGCGCCCGCACCATGCCCAAGGATTTGATGGATGCGGGCGACAATTTCGGGGTCACGGGCTGGCTATGGTGGAAGCGCATCGCCTTGCCCGCGGTCTTTCCGCACTATCTGACCGGCGCCATCACCGCTTCCGGCGGCGCCTGGAACGCCAGCGTGGTGGCGGAAGTGGCCAATTGGGGCCCCACGACCCTGCATGCCGATGGGCTGGGCGCCTACATTTTCGACGCCACCGTCTCGGGCGATTTCCGCCATGTCGTGCTGGGCATGGCGGTGATGGCCTTTTTCGTGGTGGTGGTGAACCGGCTGTTCTGGCAGCCGCTTTATTGGCTGGCCGAACGCAAGTACCGTTTGGTATGAGGAAGCCGTGACCAATCTGCTGGAAATCCACAATGTCAGACGGTCCTTTCCGCGCAGCGGCGGCGAGGAATTGCTGGTGCTGGACGACGTCAATCTCACCTTGAAGGAAGGCGAGATTGTCGGCCTGTTGGGCCGTTCCGGTTCGGGAAAATCCACGCTGCTGCGGCTGATCGCCGGACTGGCGCGGCCGCAAGGCGGCAGCCTCACCTATATGGGCGCGCCCATCGAGGGCCCGGCACAGGGCGTCGCCATGGTATTTCAGGGCTTCGCTTTGTTCCCCTGGATGACGGTGCTGGAAAATGTGCAGCTGGGTCTGGAGGCGCTTGGCCTGCCGCAAGCCGAAATCCGCAGCCGTGCCTTGGCCGCCATCGACCTGATCGGGTTGGATGGCTATGAAAGCGCCTACCCGCGCGAATTGTCCGGCGGCATGCGCCAGCGCGTCGGTTTCGCCCGCGCCGTGGTGGTGCATCCCAACATTCTCTTGATGGACGAGCCTTTCAGCGCCCTGGACGTTTTGACGGCGGAAAATCTGCGCACCGACCTGATCGAGCTGTGGGGCAACCGCAAATTGCCGATCAAGGGTATCCTGCTGGTCACCCATAACATCGAGGAAGCGGTGTTGATGTGCGACCGGGTGCTGCTGTTTTCCTCCAACCCCGCCAAGGTCAGCGCCGACATCGCCATCAACCTGCCGCAGCCGCGCGAGCGCACCAGCCGCGAATTCGAGGATTATGTCGACCAGATCTATGTCGAAATGACCGCCCGGCGGGTGGAGCGCATGCGCCAGACCCAGGCGCAAGGCGCCAGCGCCATCGAGATGCCGCTGAATCATGTTTCGCCCAACCAGATTTCCGGCCTGATCGAGGCGCTGGCGGCGGCACCCTATGACGGCAAGGCCGACCTGCCCGACATCGCCTATGAGCAGGAACTGGAAGTGGACGAGTTGTTCCCCGTCGCCGAAGCCATGCAGTTGCTGCGGCTGGCGGATGTGGAAGGCGGCGATATCAAGCTGACCCATATGGGCAAGCGTTTCGCCGATGCCGATCTGAACGAGCGCAAGGAGATTTTTTCCCGCGCCCTGATGAGCCATGTGCCGCTGGCCACCCATATCCGCAAAATCCTGGACGAGCGCGCCAGCCATAGCGCGCCCAAGACCCGCTTCCTGGACGAGCTGGAAGACCATATGGCCGAGGATTCGGCGGAAGAAACGCTAAAGACGGTGGTTTCGTGGGCCCGCTTTAGCGAATTGTTTTCCTACGACGACGACGCGGCGCTATTCAGCTTGGAGAATCCTACGTAAACCCCATTCTTGTCATCCCGGAAGCCGCGGAACGCGGCTATCCGGGATCCAACTTGTCGTGCGCCAGGTGGATCCCGGGTTAGCGCCGCACCGTTACACGCTGCGCCGCACCCGGGATGACAATATTGGCTTAACTGAAACCGTGCATCCTACGCACTGAGCGCCGTTCGGCGTTGCACCGTCCGCTCCACCGGCAATATCAGCCGCACGGTAGTGCCCTTATGTAGAACGCTTTCGATTTCCAGCCTGCCGTCATGGCACTCGATCAGGGACTTGACCAAGGCCAGGCCCAAGCCGGTGCCTTCCACATTGCGGGCAAAGGGCGAGGCCACCTGGCGGAATGGCTCCAGCGCCACCGGAATCTGTTCCGGCGACATGCCGATGCCGGTATCGCGCACGGCAAGCACAAAACTATCATCGGCGGATTGATAGGCACAGACATGCACGCTGCCGCCGGGCGGGGTGAATTTGATGGCGTTGGAACACAGATTGATCAGCGCCTGTTTGAAGCGCAGCCGGTCTACGATCACATGGGGCAGTCCGGGCGCCACCTCCGAAACCAACCGCAACCCGCCTTCATGCGCCTTGCCGCGCGTCAGCCGCAGGCATTCGGCAACAATATCGGCCGGGGCAATCTCCTCGCAGGACAGTTCGAATTTGCCGGCCGCCGCCTTGGACAGGTCGAGAATGTCGTTGATCAAGGCCAGCAGATGCTTGCCCGCCCCATGCACATCGCCCGCATATTCCCGGTAGCGCGGGTTGCCAAGCGGTCCCAGCATCTCGCTGCCCAGCACCTCCGAAAAACCGATAATGGCGTTGAGCGGGGTGCGCAGTTCATGGCTCATCAGGGCCAGGAAATCGCTCTTGGCGGTATTGGCGCGGGTTTCCGCCTGCAAGGCGCGTGACAGCTCCTGTTCGCGGGCCTGCAGCAGTTTGACTTTTCCGGTCAACAGCGCCTCGCCGGTGCCCACGCCCAGATAGCGGCCCCGGCGGGTCACCACAAAACATTCGATCAAGGCGTCCGGATTTTCCACCAGCAAGGTGGCACCCAGATCCGCAAGCTTGACCCCGGCATCGATCACCAGGGGGTTGCGATTGGCCAGCTTGAGGATGGATTTGCGGCTGAACAATTCGGGCACATACTGCTTGGCATAACGGGCGAAGAAGATGAATCGGTTGATCAGCCCCAACACCTGGCCGGTCCGGCTGTCCAGGATGGCCGCCGCCGGCACTGCGGGGCGGGCGACAAACCAATCATAGACCTCACCGCAGGTGGTACGCTCGCTCAGCGGCGGCGTCGGCATTGCCAAGGCGCCCGCTTTCACTTCCTCGCTATGTGCCGGCGATGTCATGATAAATTTTCCCTCTGCCCGCGGGCAAGCTAGGGATTTGCGGTAAGCGCGCGGTTAACCGGCTGCCCGCCACAAAGGCAAATTGTGTGAAGTTATTGTGACGGGTAAATGGCCGGTTTCACGCTGCCCGCGGCGCGCTTGGCGCGGGTGCGGGCCTCATCGGCGGTTGCGCCGCGCGCCAGCGCCACGCCCATGCGGCGCTTGACGAAGGATTGCGGCTTGCCGAACAGGCGTAGTTCGCTGCCGGGGATTTTCAGCGCCTCATCCACACCTTCAAATGTCAGCGCGCCGGCTTCCACGCCGCCATAAATCACCGCCGAGGCGCCGGGCGACGCCATTTCGACATTCACCGGCAAGCCAAGAATGGCGCGGGCATGCAGGGCGAATTCGGACAGTTGCTGTGAGACCAAGGTGACCAAGCCGGTATCGTGCGGGCGTGGCGAGACTTCCGAGAACCAGACCGCGTCGCCCTTCACAAACAGTTCGACCCCGAAAATGCCAAGACCACCCAGCGCGCCGGTGACGGCGGCGGCCATGTCGCGGGACGTCTTGCGCGCGGCATCGCTCATGGCTTGCGGCTGCCAGCTTTCCACATAATCGCCGTCCTTTTGCACATGACCGATGGGTTCGCAGAAATGGGTGCCCACTTCTCCATTGGACGTGGCGGCGCGCACCGTCAGCTGGGTGATTTCGAAGTCGAATGGAATCTCGCCTTCCAGGATCACCCGGGCCTCGCGCACCCGGCCGGCGCTCAGCGCCTTTTCCCAGGCCGGGGCAACATCGTCCGCCGCTTTCAGGCGCGATTGCCCCTTGCCGGACGAAGACATTACCGGCTTAACGAAACAGGGAAAGCCGATCCGGGCAGCCGCTGCCTGCAATTCCTCCAGCGACGAAGCAAAGGCATAAGGCGAGGTCGGCAATTTCAGTTCTTCCGCCGCCAGCACCCGGATGCGTTCGCGGTTCATGGTGATATGGGCGGCGCGGGCGGTGGGAATGACGGTGCAAAGCCCGTCCGCCTCGATCCGCACCAGCTCGTCGGTGGCCAGCGCCTCGATCTCGGGCACCAGCAGATGCGGGCGTTCCTGTTCCACCAAAGCGCGCAATGCCTTGGCGTCCGTCATATCGATGACATGAGAGCGGTGCGCCACCTGATGCGCGGGGGCGCCCGCATAGCGGTCCACCGCGATGGTCTCCACCCCCAACCGCTGCAATTCGATGACCACTTCCTTGCCCAACTCGCCCGAGCCCAGCAGCATCACCTTGACGGCGGCGGGTGACAGCGGTGTGCCGAGTTTCATGGGCCATAGACCTTGGTAAAAGCATCCATCAGGATTTTGCGGTCGGCGGGCTGGCCCACCACTTTGATGGCGTCGTCCCGTATCACCACATCCGGCGAGGCTTTCTCGACCCAGATATGGGAGGTGGGGATCGCCCAACTTGGGTCGTCCAGGGTACCGGCAGCGATGAAGACCAGGGCATTGGAAGCCAGATTGTGATGAAACATGCGGGTGCCGCATGTGGCGCAACGCTTGATGTCGAGCTCTCGGCCGGAATCGGCCCGTTTGCGATAAATATCAATTTCGCCGGTATAGGAAAAAGCCTCATTGCTGGCGATCAGCATCACCACATGGGTGGCGCCGGTGGTCTTCTTGCAGTCGGCGCAATGGCAGGCATTGACCGCCAGGGGCCGCGCCTCCAGCTTCCAGCGCACCGCGCCGCAAAGACAGCCGCCCTCGTAAGGCGGATCGGGAATGGGCGGACGGATCACTGCTTCGCCTTTCGGAAATCGATGCCGGTATCGGCCAGAATGGACAGCGTCGCCGCCCAGGCCGCCACATTCTGCCGCAGTTGCACCGGATCGACGATAGCCAATGTGTCGTCCTGACTATGGTGATAGTCGAAATAGCGGCTGGCATTCTGGTTCAGCGCAAAAACAGGCACACCCGCGCCATGGATATCCTGCAGGTCGGCGCCGGCATCCTCGGGGGGCGTATGCCGCGCGATGATCTTGAGCGGCGCCAGCACAGCTGCCAGCGGCGCGATGTCGGCCGCATCCCAAGCGCCGGCAGGCAGTTGCAAGCCGTAAACATTGTCGGCACCCACATCGCTCTCGCCGGCGATGGCAATATCGCCAAGATCGCTTTTGTGGGCGGCGAGATAGGCGGCGCCAGATCCGCCGGTCTCCTCTGAGCCCCACATCACCACCCGGATGGTGCGCCGATGCGGCCTAGCCGCCACAAGCTTTGCCGCCGCCACCGTGATGGCAATGCCTGCCCCGTCGTCGATGGCGCCGGTACCCTGGTCCCAGCTGTCCAGATGGCCGCCGATCACGATGGTACCCGCCTTGGCATCACTGCCGGGAATGTCGCCCGACACGGTCCAAGCGGTGGTATCGCTGAGATGGGACTGCAACAACAAGTGTATCGTTACCGGTCCGCGTGCCGCCATATGCGCGATCAGATCGGAATCGGGCACACCCAGCGCGGCGGCGGGAATGGCGCGTTCGTCCGGCTTCCAGGGCCGCATGGCGCCAGTGTGCGGCGCGCGCGCCGTGCCGGTGGAGATAGAGCGGACCAGATAGGCCACCGCGCCACGCGTGGATGCGTCCGGCGCGGCATATCGCGCCCGTACCGCCGCAGCATAGCCATCCGCCCCTTGTGTCCGGACCATGCGTTGATTCACCAGCACGATCTTCCCAATACAGCAGGACTCAGGGGCCGCCTTCAGGTCCGTCAGATTGCCGAACACCACGACTTGCGCGGTAATACCTTCGGCCGGCGTGGAGACGCCGTTGCCCAGCCCCAGCAGCGCCAACTTGTGTGAACGCGGCGCAATGATCGCACCGGCCTCGGCATCGCGCAGCCACGCCTTTTTGGGAAAGGGCTCGACATGGACATTGGCGAAGCCAAGAGCAGTCAGCTTGGCCACTGCCCAGTCGCGCGCATGCGCGGCAGCCGGACTGCCGGCTGGGCGCGGGCCGATTTCGGTGGTGAGTGATTCCAGCAAACTCCAGGCGGTATCGTCCCGCAGAGCCGTATCGCGCAATTGCGCCGCCTTCTGGGGATCGGCCCAAGCCGCTGACGCGGCAAGGAAAAGCCCAAAAATGGCGGCGCGGAAGTGCATCAGACTCTC
>DATEIA010000113.1:0-6203 GCA_035279305.1 Rhizomicrobium sp. | reverse complement strand
TCCCGAAGACATCCAGCGCGAACTCGGCCTGGGAAAAGCCTTCCGGATATTCGGCCAGGACCACAAGACAAGGGATGGATCGGCGGTTCGCGACTATTTGCATGTGCTGGACCTGGCCGAGGCGCATGTCGCGGCGCTGGAGTATCTGCTGGATGGGGGGCCGCGCCAGATCCTCAATTTGGGAACGGGCCGGGGATATTCGGTGTGGGAGATCGTGCGTGCCGCTGCCGAGGTGCTGGGCCGCCCGGACTTCAAGCCGCTGGTGGGCGAACGCCGGGAAGGCGATCCCGCGACTTTGGTGGCGAGTGGAAAGAAGGCCGGCGAGATATTGGGATGGTCGCCCCAGCGCGGCATTTCCGAGATGATCCAGTCGGCCGCTGCCTGGCATCGCTCGGACACTTATATCCGGGCCATACGTTCCAAGATCGGCGCGTTGCGTCCGGTTTCCTGACGCCGGCGCCTGGGCATTGCGGCTTGGTGATCGCGGTTTCCACCTGCCACAGAAGGTCTGGTAGAGCCTTGCAAATTCAGCTACTTAGCCGGTACGGAAACCGTCAACACATGGTCAATCGGTTCCTGGATAGAATGGACAGGCTTATTGCGGCGGATCGAACAAGCATGTCTCGAACAAGTGTTGCGCTTGCCTTGCTGTTGTTCGCGGCGGCCTTGCCGTTGTCGCACGCATCGGCGGCTGTGGGCCCCCTTCCGTTCTCCGTCGGCGAGACGGCCTTAAGCAAGGACGTCCGGCAGCTTCTTGACGATGGCGAAAAGTTGATGAAAGCCGGCAAGAAGGAAGAAGCACTCCGTCAGCTCAATCTGGCGGCGAGCAAGGAGCCGAACAACCCCTACGTCATCGCCCGATTTGCGGCGGCGCTGAACATGGTGGGCAATTATGACGAGGCTCTGGCGCGATTGTTGCGGGCGCGCGGCATGGGCGCGCCGAACGATGTCATTTTGGGGCCCATGCTGAACGCCATGCTGTCCCTGGGTCAGAACCAGCGCGTCCTGGACTTGTTTCCCGATCCGGGTCCCGACAAGCGCACCTATGTTGACGGAATGATTCTGCGTGGCCGGGCTTCCGCCCTGCAGATGATGGGCGATCGCGCTGGCGCCACCACGGCCATGAAGCGCTCGCTCGCCATCCTCAACGATTATTACGGTGTCATGACCGCGAGCCGCATCTCATTGATGCAAGGGGATTTCGATGCCGCCGATGCCCGGGCCGCAGCCGCCCTGAAGTTGCAGCCCGGCGATATCGAGGCTCGCATGGTGAGGGCCGATGTGGCCCTGCTGCGCAGGAATGTCGCGGTCGCGCGGCAGATGGCCGATAGCTTGGTGGCGGACCATCCCAACAGCGCGTCCGCGCTGATGATGCGCGTCAAGGTCTATGTATCGACGGATCGTGCCGACATCGTCGAGCCCGATGTGGACCGCGTCCTGTCCGAGGCCCCCAAATTTTCCATGGCGCGCTATTTCAAGGCGGTGATGGTGGCGCGCCGCGGCGATCTCAAGGGTGCCTGGGACATCGCGCATAGCCTGCCCAGGGAATATATCCAGCTCGATCCGGCTATCGCGATGAATGTGGCCAGCATCGCGATCGGTGCCGGATATCTGGACAGCGGCGCGACCATCCTGACCGTGGCGGTGCAGCGTTTTCCCTATCATCTCGAACCCCGGCTGCGGCTGGCCGACATCCGGCTGCGCCAGAAGAGCCCGGAACATGCCCTCAACGCCCTGGCCCTGGTGCGGGATTCCACCGATCCCCAGGTTACCATTCTGTTTGCCCGCGCTGCCCTGATGAAAAAAGACCGGGCGGAGGCCCAGAAATACATCTTGCGCATCCTCGATGCCGGGGGCGGGGAAGAGTTGCGCGCCTTGGACAAGGATATCGCGCTGAAGAGCATGGCCGCCTATATGGCGGGTCATCCCGGCAACAGACTGGTGAAAAAGCAGAACGCCCTTCTGCTTCTGGGATTTGGCGAATTGCCCAGGGCGAAGGCGGCCTATGAGCAGCTCCTCCGCGACGACCCGGCCGACGTGGTTGCCTTGAACAACCTGTCTTGGCTGGTGGTCAATAACGACCCCGCCCGGGCCCTTTCCTTGGCGCAACGCGCGGTGGCGGTGTCTCCCGTCTCGGCGAACTATCTGGATACGCTCGGCAGCATGCAGATGAGCCGGTCCGATTTTAAGGGCGCTGTTTTATCGCTGACCAAGGCGCGCAACCTGGATCCAGACAATGCATCCTTTGCCTATCATCTTGCTTTGGCGCTCGAGGCCAGCGGGCGGGGGGCGGAATCCCAGGCCCTTTTACAGTCGTTGGTGAAACGCGGCGGGTTCAGCGAATACGACTCCGCCCGGGAAATGCTGGCACGAAAGCTGAAAATGGTGGACGGTGTCCAAACCGCGCGCTAGAGGGTTGTTTTGTAAAAGGAATTGACATTTTTTGCGATCTGCAACTGTGTCATTTTGGGACGGGCCTTTGGTTCCAAGGGGTTAGTTTTTCGGCACATTTATTGCTTGGCTCTAGGTAACAATAGGTTTTGGGCGGTAGCTATGAAGCGCATTTGGTTAATTTTGGCGGCCTTTCTGGGGTTGGCGGCGACGTCCCTCCCGGCCATGGCCGATATTCAATATACGCTCAACCAGGGCGGTAGCGTCGGTCCCACGCCGTTCAACTATGGCACCGTGAACCTGCATCAGGTCGGTACCGGAGGCTCCGCTTACATCACCGTGACGGTGACATTGTCGGCTGGCGAAGTGTTTTTGACCACCGGCTCTCATTCCGGCTTCACCTGGAATTTGCTGGGCAGCACGACCCCGGACTCCGTCACCATTACTTCGGCCAATGCGGGCGGTTTCACCGTAAGGCCCTTTAACGGCTCCTACGGCAATTCGCCTTTCGGTGACTTCGAATATGCCATCGAGAATAAGGATACGGGGGGCAATGGCGGTATTGCCGGCCCGCTGGTTTTTGACATCAAGAGGACCGGCGGACTGCTCCTGACCGACACGCTTTTCAGCGCCAATGCCGACGGCAACTTTTTTGGGTCCGATATCGGGACAGGTTGTACATTCAGCAGTGGAAAATGGGGCTGCGCCAAAACAGGTGTTGTCGCCGCCAATACGCGGATTCCCGAACCGCAGACCTGGCTGTTGTTCTTTGCCGGTCTGGCGGGTCTGACGGCCTTGGTTATGCTGCAACGCCGCCGCAAGCTGGCCCGCGCCTAAAGCGTATCCAAAACACAAGCCAAGCAGCGCCGGCGGCTTCCGCCGGCGTTTTGCTTTTAACCAGCTTGCTCTGGCCAGTGCCTGGGCGATGCACAATACTGCCAACCACTTCTTCTCAACCGCTGTGACAAGGAGGGACAGGTGCACAAGATTCCCGCTTTGGCGCTCACGCTGGCCTGTTTGATGGCCGTTCCGGTACAGGCCCAGCCGGCCATGGGGGGCCGAAGTTTCGTGACCGGCGCCCGGTTGCTGGAAATGTGCAGAACCGACAATCCCACTTGCACCGGCTATGTCGCGGGTGTCGCCGATGCCCTGGCGCCCTTATCCGAACCGGGCGGGCCGCTGCCGGCCAATTCCATGGCCAGCTATTGCCCGCAGAATTTGACGGTCAAGCAGGCGATCTTCGCGTTCCAGAAATTCGCCAAGAGCAATCCCGAAGGCCTGCAGATCAATGCCGCCCTGCTGGTGGGCGATGCCCTGCACCTGGCCCATCCTTGCGAAAGAAAATAGCCCTGTTTCTCATGCTCGCCGTCACCGGACGGGCGATGGCGGCAGAACCGGGGGCGGTGTGGCGATCGGCGCGTAACTGTTGGGCGGCGGGGGCGGCGGTTCGTTGTTCTTCAGCGGCAAGGTCAGGATGTTGTTCAGCCCCTGAACCGGATTGATGACGGGAAAGGGTACGGGGTTGCGATTCTGACAAGTCTGGCCATAGGGACAATAAGGCTGGGGCACCTGCGCCAGCACCGGCGTGGCGGCAAACAAAAAAGCGAAGGCAACAGCCTTGGCGGCGATCGGATGCGGGATCATTGTCATGGCCCTCATTTTAGCATGCCGAGAGCGTTTGGATAGATTTCCCCGGCACGGTTCGGCAGGCGACCGGCCAATTCGTCGCAGCCGCGGCGGTGTGGCGGCGGCATGAAATCCTAGCACTTTGGCCGGATAGGCTTGTCGCGGTTTCGTCATCGTGCCCACGCGCCATTTGCCGTGATTTGCCGCGCACCGTCGCCAATCCGAAACCGAACCGACACGGAAAAATTTCCTGACCGATGCCCGGTCAAGCGCACACTCGGATGCGGAAATGCGCCGATTGCATGCGGAAAATAAAACCGCCATTCGCGCTTCACAAATCTGAAGAGTTCGCCCGCTACCAAACCTGCGGGTGATGACTCTTCGCGATTGCGAATGCGCATCGTGAAGTCGCCGGCAGTGAGAGCGCAATCAAGCCTGCATCATTTTGCGGGGCGTCTTCGTGCATCCGCGCGAAGGGCAATGGGGAATAGGACGATGAACAAGCGGTTGGCAAAATGTCTGATGGCGGGCGCCAGCCCGTTGATGGTGCTGATGATGAGCGGGCCTGGTTTTGCCCAGTCCACCGGTACCCAGGCGGTGGAAGGCATCGAATCCATCACCGTCACCAGCGAGGTTTACAGCGGCGGCGGCATCATGAAACCGATCACCGTGCCCAAGGAACGCTCCACCATCACCCAGGATTTCATCAACACCCAGCCGGCTGGCCAGTCGGTGTTCGATGCGCTGAACAAGGTCCCCGGCTATAACTTCACCAACAACGATCCGTATGGCAATTCCGGCGGCAATATCCGCATCCACGGTTTTGACGGCAATCACATCTCCTTCACCTGGGACGGCATGCCGCTGAACGACACCGGCAACTATGCCATCTTCACCAACCAGGTGGCGGATTCCGAAATCATCGCCTCGGCAAGCGTCAATCAGGGCACCACCGATGTGGACAGCCCCACCGCCGCCGCCACCGGCGGCGTCGTCTCCATCATCACAAGCCGCCCCAACCAGGAATGGGGCGCGATGATGGATACCAGTTTCGGCAGCAACAATTATAAGCGCGAATTCCTGCGCCTGGACACCGGCGAATTCGGCCCCTGGCACACCACCGCTTTTGTCTCCGGCTCCTATACCAGCTATGACAAATTCAAGGGGCCGGGCTTTCTGCAGAAGAAACAGGTCAATGCCGTGATCTTCCAGGATCTGGGCGATCTGGGCTGGGTGCAGCTCGCCATGCACTGGAATTCCAACCGCAACAATTTCTACAACAATCCCACTTTCTATCCCACGGTCTCGACCTTGCAGACGGTGGGCGGCGTGCCGACCGGTGTTGTGCCCGGACCGTTGGGAACCTCCGGCTTTCCCGCCGCGCCCAACATCGCCTATTCGCCGGCCGGAAATTTCACCGGGACGGGTGCAGTCAACAATGCGTTGGGCTTCGGACTGAAATGGGATGAGGCGCCCACCTGCACCCGCGTGGCGGGCGGCCCGGGCGCGCAGCTCGACAATCTTTGCACCAATTTCTATCGTGTGCGCATCAATCCTTCCGACACCGGCAATATCCGCCTTTCCTCGCTTTTGCGCCTCAGCGAGGATCTGTCGCTGACGGTGGATCCCAGCATCCAATATGTGCTGGCCAATGGCGGCGGCTATACCTCGCTCAGCGAAACCGATCCCCGGCTGGCGGGTTCGCGCCGTCCCGGCATCCTCGGCGGGGACATCAATGGCGACGGCGATATGCTGGACACGATCGGTGTCTACAGCCCCAACAATACCAACACCATCCGTTACGGCCTCAACACCTCGCTGGTGTGGCAGGTGACCCCGGATCACACGGTGCAACTCGCCTATACCGGCGATTTCGGTTTCCACCGCCAGACCGGACAGTATGGCTTGCTGGATGCGACCGGCCGGCCTTTCGATCCTTTCGCCGGCTATAGTGACATTCCCAACCGCATTCTTTCGGCGGACGGCGTGCCGGTGCGCGGCCGCGACCGCCGCAGCCACGCCTTTCTCCATCAGATCGCCTTCGCTTATGAGGGCAATTTCTGGGAGGATATGCTGCATGTCAGTGCCGGCGTGCGCTCGCCTTTCATGACCCGCGACCTCAATCAGCTTTGCTATTTGCAAGTGACCGGGGCTTCCAATGTGGGATTCCCCACCTGCACCACCGC
>DATEIA010000112.1:0-3779 GCA_035279305.1 Rhizomicrobium sp. | reverse complement strand
CGCGTGACCTGGTGATAAATGCCGGCATCGGTGAGGACCAGCGGCAAGGGCGGCAACAGGCGCAGGAAATAAGCGATATTGAGAAAGACGGTGATCACCGCCATGCCGGCAAAGACCTGCATGCGCGCGCCGCGATAGCGCTCATGTCCCAGCCGCGCCAGCGCCTGCATGAAGAAGAAAAAAATCACCACCGCGACGGCGCCGCTGATCAGAAAGGGAATGCGGCCGATACGGCCCGCCACCAGCGGCACCAGCAGAATCGCGTAGGAATAGATGGCGAAAAAGAACAGAAGCGCGGAAAACACCAGCCGCGCGTGATAGCGGCGCATATACTCATTGCCGATGAAGATCGCCGCCATGGCCAGCAGGAACGGCCAGGACGAAGTCACCGAAGCGCTGCGGATATAGAAGACGCAAAAGCCCGACAGCAGGCAGCCCAGGGCGAATTGGGTGATGGCGACCAGGATGGTGCGGGTCTTGTCGGACGGCTTTCTGCCGTCGGGGCGGGACTCCAGGCCGTGCAGCACCGCGATGGCGATGCCCGCCACCAGCAGATAGATGATGAACACCGCCTGGGTCAGGGCATGGTCGATGCGGCCAAAGGTGACGCTGTCGAAGGCAAAACCGCCGGCCAGCGACAAGGCCGATATCTTGCGCTCGTGCCTTCGCGCCCAGCTGATAGCGGGCTCGAAAGCCGTGGTGTCAAAAGCGCGCATGCAAGGTTTTATGGTGCCCGGTCCCTGCGATAACAAGGCCGGATTGCGGCAAAAGCGGGGTCCGCGGCCGTGATGGCGGTCAAGAATTATCTCAGGGCGTTTCAAGCTGCGGCTGGCGCAATTTCGGGCCGCGCCCGTTCTGCCGCAAGCAATGGCCGGGTTATGCGTTTAAGGCTCGGCGGGCCTTAAAGAGGCGCGCGCAGCGCCACTTCGATGGCCGCCGCAAATCCCCTATGGGGGCGCGGCTGGTCATCCTGCAGACGGCCGGCCAGATCGAGCTTGAAGCCGCGCCCCTGGAGAGTCACGGGCAGCGAAAACCGCGCCTCGGCCAGGTTCACCACCACCGGCGCCGAACTGACAATATTGGCGCCCACCGAATGGCTGCCGCCGATCGTGGCATGATGAAGGGTCAGCTGATAAAAACGGTTTGCGCGATCGCTCCAACTGCCTTGGAGCGACAGCAAGGTGGAATCGGTGTCCAGACTGAACCCCAAGGTGCGGCCGCGATAGCGCATGCCGTCGGGATACTGCCCGTTGGTGTAGGAAAAACCGTAAATATGATCGCCGAAACTGAAGGGGTGAAGTGTCGCGATGCTGTCGGTGAATTCAACGGTCAATTTTATGGGGTTGTAGGGCGCGGGGATAAAAATGCTGGCACCGAACAAATGACTGGTTCCAGAATGGTTGAACCACGAATAGTCCTCGTTCATTAGCTGCATGTAGATCTGGTAAGGCACCCTGCCCAGCACATCGCTATATTTGAAATCGAACGTCAATTCATCGCTGGTGCTGTTGACGCTGAGCGGATTGTTGGAAAAGTGAAAATAGTCGCGCAGGGGAACGCAAGCATGTCCCTGGCCGCAAAATTCCTCGGTGCGCGCAATGGCCGCTTCAAAACCCCTGAAGGGATGGATCGTCAGGCGTGCGGCGCTGTAATAGGTGTCGGTTTGCAGGCGCGTCCCATCCAGATAACCGAACAGGATTTCGGCCTGCCAGGGACCAATCCAGCGCAACACCGGCCAACTCGAGGCCGAGGTCGAGGACCGTGAGATCCCGACCTGCGGCATGGGGCGGGCATTGTTGGATAGCTGCAGCGCCGTTATCTGCCCGGGTCCCCACCAATGGTCGAGATAGCCGGCATAGACGCGCACGCCACCCAGGCGGGCAGCCAAATAGGTCCCGTCCAGCATGATCTTGTTGGGTTTGCCGCCAAAGTTCTGCGTAATGCCGCCTAGGGCCACCCGGGCGGAAAAAGCACCGCTGGTGCCTTCCAGCACGAGCTGAGCCTGCCCCTCGCCCCGCCCCATGCCGTCAAAACCATAAACCACACTGGGCGTGTTGGTGACATCCAGGCTCGCCCAGGCCGATAGGCCGGGTGCGGAGCCCGCCCGGGCCTGTGCCAAGACGCGGCGGGCCGCCGCCTGCACCGAGGCGGGTTGGGCCGCCAAATTGGCGCCGGACAGGTCCCGGAGCAAGGACTGCCAAGGCAAAGGCCATTGGATGGTGAGATTGTTGACCACTCCCACGGCCTGCAGCAGCTCGATATCGGCGCGAAGCTGATTGTCCCCGACTTCTGCCCAAGGTGACGCCATGGCAGGCGCGAGCGTGGCAGCCCAAAGCATGAGGGCAAAAGCCCAGCGCAAATTCCGGATATGCATGCGACTCCGTAACGGCCCCCCGCCTCCAGGGACACTACTGATTCTGCAACTGCGAACAAGTTTGTTTTTGCGATAGAATTTGAGGGACTGTCAGCCCTGAACGGGAATACAGGCAACGTCTCTGGCTTTCAGGCTGGCGCAGACCCCCGCGCCGTTTTGGCCCGCTTCCAGATTGACCCGCAGGCGAAAGAAACGTCCCTTGCCTGGGCCCTTACCCGATAAATCCGCGATTAAGATCTGAGGGCTGAGCCCATCCAGTACCGTGCCGGCCATGGCCTTTGCGCTATCCCAGGCTGCGCGCGCTTCGGCCGGGCTGCGCCAAGCCCCCAATTGAATCTGGCTGGCGCGGGGAAGAGACGCTGCGGTGCCGGCTTGATCCAGTGCCGGACGCAGACGCAGTACCGGTTGCATTGCGGGCACCAAGCGCGTCGTAAAATTTACACTCCGAAGCGGACGCGGCCGAACCTCGTCACGGTAGGTTCCGGCGTTCGCGTGCGGCGGTGGCCGCAGGATAATTTTTTCTTTTTGCGGCAGGACGACACCGGCGGGCGGCGCCCCCAACGCCGTCAAGCGTTCTGCGGCGGCGGCATAGTTGGGCTCGATTGTTGTGGCTTTGACATAGAAATCCCGCGCCGACCTCACGTCATGCCGCGCCTCCGCGATCTGGCCCAGGCCGTAATAGCTATACTGCGCCTTGCCGCCGCCCACCGACAACGCCGCCAGATAGTCCCGCCGCGCTTGCCCCAGCCTGTTTTGCCGGCGGTAGATATTGGCGCGATTGTTGAGCGCCGTGGCCGAACTGGCGCCTTTCCATTCTATGACAGACGTATAATCGCCAATCGCCTCGTTCAGCCGCCCCAAAGCGTCACGCAGAAACCCGCGTTGCAAGAACGCCTGCTCCCGTTCGTCCGGCGGCAGAGCATTGGCGTTGATGGCCCGGGTCAGATCTTCCAGCGCGGAATCGTTTTCACCCAACAGTTCCCGCGCCAAACCGCGATACAACAGCAAGGAGCCTTGCTGGCTTGCGCTTACCCCGTCTTCGCGCAGCGCGACATTTGCAAGATTGGCGGCGCCTTGCGCATCGCCCTTGTCCAGCGCGGCGAGCACCTCCGCGATCAGCGCCGGCGTGGCCGGCGCGCCCATGGCTGCCTTGGACCCAGCCAAGACCAAAACCACCAAAATACAGACCGCCGTCCGCTTGCCCATAGTTCCCGTCAAATGCCTGAAACTGGACAATAATGGCGGGCCTATGCCATGAAACAGGGTGTTTCAGAACCATCCCCCGGAAAACGCATGACCACCGCCAAGCCCGTCCGAAAAGCCGTTTTCCCCGTCGCCGGCATGGGTACGCGCTTTCTGCCCGCCACCAAGGCCATCCCCAAGGAGATGCTGCCGGTGGTCGACA
>DATEIA010000111.1:0-2349 GCA_035279305.1 Rhizomicrobium sp. | reverse complement strand
GTCATAGCCCGGCGTGGCCACGATCGCCGGATCGGGGCCGTTGATGTCCTTGCCGATGGGCTTGGGACGCGTGAAGTCAAAACCGGTGCCCGACACTTTCATCACTTCGCCGGTCGCCATGTGATTGGCGTCGTTGGGCGTCACCGCATCCGAGAAGACCTGCAGACGGTGGTTCAGCACATCGCCATTGCCGGCGCCTTTCAAATTGAAATAGGAATGGTTGGTGGGGTTCAGCACCGTCGGCCTATCGGTGGTGGCGCGATATTGGATCTTCAGCGCATTGCCGGCGGTGAGCGTATAGGTGACGGTGAAATCCAGATTGCCGGGAAAGCCCTGGTCGCCGTCCGGGCTCACCATATGCAGGATCAAGGCGGGGGAGGGGCCATCCAAGGGCGTCGCGCTATAGACGTGATGGCTAAAACCGATCGGCCCGCCATGGATATTGTTGGGCCCGGCATTGGCTTTCAAATGATAGGTCTTGCCGCCCAAGGTGAATTTCGCGCCGCCGATGCGGTTGGCGAAGCGTCCGATCACCGCGCCATAGGACGTGCCGCGGGTGTAGCTTTCCAGATTGTCATAGCCCAGCACCACATCCGCCATCTTGCCGCTGCGGTCGGGGACATTGAGGCTGACCAGGAAGGCGCCGTAATTGGTGATACGCGCGCTCATGCCGCGCGCATTGGTCAGAGTGTAGATGTCGATCTTTTGGCCATCGGCGGTTTGGCCCCAGGGCGCCTTTTCGATTTTGGCTTGGGCGGGCGCGGCCAAAATCAAGCCGGCCAGCGCGAATAGAATCTTCTTCATGGCGATATCTCTTAGTGTTACGCGCGGGCAAACAGCCCGCCAGTGGTGGCGCTGGTCAGCAGATGGCCCTTGGCGGCGGCCGGTGAAGCCGTCCAGACGCCCGCCGCCAGACCCAGGATCACGATCCTGATTGCGCGCATTGTCCGTCCCCTGACTTTTTGTCGGCGCGGAGCCTAACTGCCGCGTACCCGGCTTGAAAAGGGGCCGGAAAAGGGTGCGGTCATACGCTGCCGGGCCGGTATTCCAGCAAGTCGCCGGGCTGGCAGCCAGCACTATGCTAAAGAGTAGGGGGACGGCCTTCGTGCTGAGATCGCCAATACGCTCTGTATTTGTGAAACGCGAGGCTTGCCGCGAGTAAGGCAATGGCAGTGCAGAGCGGCCACGTGATTACTTGATTTATCAGCCATCATTTATCAGCCATCCAGCGTGATCGACCCAGAATGACCAGATGCGCCCACCTCGGGGGTGAACAACAATCTCATAAACACGACCGCTGGCGGGATCCGGCGCACGCGCCCCATCGGCTCGATTGAAAAGAAAAACAATCAATTTCAACGGAGCCAGGATGAAAACGGCAATAAGGAGCTTCGCCTCGAAAGCCGTCATGTCGTATTTCGACGATGAAGGCTTGCGCCCCATACTCGCCCTTGCCGTTACCGTGTGTCTTCGGGAGGCAACATCCCAGATTCTCGAAGAACGCGTGCGCAGGCCAACACCATCTGATCCGTTGTCTGAAACGCAGGCGCCTTAGTCTCGATCATCCGCCCCGTGGAGCGCCCTCGGTCCGGGAGCTCCGCGTGAACTTCCTGGGGTTACAGGAGAACCAAATATGACAATTTGTCATCAATCTTGGGTTGTCCTGTGGCTATGTTAATACCAAAAGCTCCACGACAGGACAATACAAGAACAAAATGTTGTAATTTCCTGTCCCTTCAACGCTTTATCTCGTGGCTTGCCAAAGAGAACAAACCGTGTACTTTCACGTCTTCCACCCGCCGCCGGATTCGCTTGGGGATCGGCGGTCGCTGTGGAATAACCGAGGAGAAAGTCATGGCGCAGGCGGCTTTACGGGTGGTGGGCAAGGAGCAGAATAACGATCGCAAGCGGGCGCTCGAGGCCGCGCTGAGCCAGATCGACCGGGCGTTCGGCAAGGGCTCGGTGATGAAGCTGGGCAGCCGTGACCTGGGCCTGGCGACCGACGCGGTCTCCACCGGCAGCCTGGGTTTGGATATCGCGCTGGGCATCGGCGGGCTGCCGCGCGGCCGGGTAATCGAAGTCTATGGCCCGGAATCCTCGGGCAAGACCACCTTGGCGCTGCATGTGGTGGCCGAGATCCAGAAAAAGGGCGGCACCGCCGCCTATGTCGATGCCGAGCATGCGCTCGATCCGGTCTATGCCAAGAAGCTGGGCGTGGACATTGACGAGATGCTGATCTCCCAGCCCGACACCGGCGAACAGGCGCTGGAAATCACCGATACCCTGGTGCGTTCCGGCGGCGTCGACATTGTGGTGATCGACTCGGTGGCGGCGCTGACCCCCAAGGCG
>DATEIA010000110.1:0-3180 GCA_035279305.1 Rhizomicrobium sp. | reverse complement strand
CGACCGCATTGCCGGGATCGACGGCACCTCCATCGCCGGGCTGCAATTGAACGAAGCCATCGACAAGATGCGCGGCGCCGCCGGCAGCAAGATCACCCTCACCATCCTGCGCGAGGGCGAGAAGAAGCCGTTCGACGTCACCTTGGTACGCGCCATCGTATCGGTGGATTCCGCCAGCCATCGCCGCGAAGGCGATGTCGGCTATATCCGGCTGCCCGGATTCAACGAACAGACCGCCGACGGGCTTGAGAAGGCAGTGCGCGATCTCAAGAAGCAGATCGGTCCCGGCATCAAGGGCTATGTGCTGGACATGCGCAACAATCCCGGCGGATTGCTGGACCAGGCCATCCAGGTGTCGGACGATTTCCTGGGCTCGGGCGAAATCGTCTCGACCCGCGGCCGCCATGCGGAAGATACGCTGCGGTACGACGCCAAGCCGGGCGACATCACCGACGGCAAGCCGATTGTCGTCCTGATCAATGGCGGCACGGCCTCGGCCTCCGAAATCGTTTCCGGCGCCTTGCAGGATCACAAGCGCGGCACGGTGATCGGCTTGACCAGCTTCGGCAAGGGTTCGGTCCAGACCATTATTCCCCTGGGCGAAGGGCGCGGCGCGCTGCGCCTGACCACGGCGCGCTATTTCACGCCGTCGGGACATTCCATCCAGGCGCAGGGCATCATTCCCGATATCCAGGTGGCGCAAGGCGACGAGGCCAATGTGCCCAAGCTGGCGCGGCCGTCGGAAGCGGATTTGCGCGGTCATCTCACCGGCGAGACCGGCCCGGCCAAGAAGATCACCGCCCCGGTGATCAAGCCCGCCTCCGGCAAGAAGTATGACGACTTCCAGCTCTCCTATGCGCTGGACCTGCTGCGCGGCAAGATGACGGTGGCCTCGGCCGCCACGGTTGCCAGCGCCCCGGACAAGACCGCCGCGCAATAGGCCTCATTTTACGAAAACTCAGACCCGCCTCCCCCTTCGCGCGAAGCGCGTCAAAGGGGGAGGTGGTCGTAGCTGACCGCGGGCGCCTGTTGGCGCCCGACAGGCAGCGAAGACCGGAGGGGGTTAACTGAAGAGTAACCATCCCAATTCTTAATGGTGGGATGGCTGCTGCTGCCGATACTGCGGAAAGCGTCACCGTGTCCAAGCCTGGGCGCGCGCTGGCGCTTGCCTGTTCTTCTACCGCCTGCCTGTTGGCGGCTGGGGCGCTGGCCATAACCGTGTTGGGCCATCCCGGCGGGGGCGCAACGGTCAGCCTGGAGCTGGACGATCCTGTTACCCGCCACGCCAGCCCTGCTGCCGCCAGCCCTGTCTCGGACGAGCAATCCGCCAGCGGCCCCATAACCGGCCCAGTCTATGCCGGCAGGGTCTTGGTGGCGGACCCGGCTCTGACCGAAAACAGCAAATATGGTCCTTTGCCGCGTATCGCCGATGACGGGCGCAAACCCATGGCCGTCTATGCCGTGCCGGTACCGGCTGGCGCCAAATTCAAGATCGCCGTTGTGGTCAATGGCCTGGGCCGCTCGCCCACGGCCACCAAAGCCGCCTTGGACAGTTTGCCCGCCGCCGTCACTTTGGGCTTTACGCCCTATGCTGGCGATGTCGGCCAATGGGCGGCGCAGGCGCGCGAACGCGGCCATGAAGTGCTGCTGCAGGTTCCCATGGAGCCTGCCGATTTTCCGGACAGTGATCCCGGCCCGCACACGCTGCGCTCAGGCCAGGACGAGGAAGCCAATATCCAGCGCCTGAGCTGGGCGATGGGACGTTTCACCGGCTATGCCGGAGTAACCAATTTGTTGGGTCAGCGGTTTTTATCGGACAGCGAGGCGCTGTCGCCGATCCTGACCTATCTGAACCGGCGTGGGCTCTATTTCTTCGACAATGGCGCCGCCAGCCAATCGGTGGTGCCGATGGTGGCGAGCCAGGTCGGCATTCCCACGGCGCAAGGCGGCGCTGCCTTGGACAGCATCCAGAATCCGGCGGAGATCGACCGCCGCTTGTCGGAGCTGGAAACCCAGGCCCGCGCCAATGGCAGCGCGGTGGGTTCGGCCTTCCTCTATCCGGTCAGTGTGGCGCGCATCGCGGTCTGGGCCAAAGGGCTGCAAGCGCGAGGTTTTGTGTTGGTGCCGGTTTCGGCCATAGTTGCTGAGCCTACCAAGAAATAGGCGTGGGTCTTTGGCCTAGCTTTTCTTGGCGAGCGAAGCGAGCTTAGAAAAGCTGGCCCCGCTTCGAGCCCGCGCAGCGGGCGAGGGCGGTGCGCAACGAATTCTTGGAAAGTTCAAAATGCCATCCGATCTGCCTTACCGGCCTTGCGTCGGCATCATGTTGTTCAACCGCAACGGCGAGGTGTTTGTCGGCAAGCGCATCGACCAAACGGTGGAAGGCTGGCAGATGCCGCAAGGTGGCATCGACAAGGGTGAAACGCCCCGGCAAGCGGCCTTGCGCGAGCTTCAGGAAGAAGTGGGCACCGACAAGGCCGAGATCATCGCGGAGATGGATGATTGGGTAACCTATGACCTGCCGGAGCATCTGGTGGGCGTGGCTTTTAAGGGCAAATATAAGGGCCAGCGCCAGAAATGGTTCGCGTTGCGCTTCACCGGCCAAGACAGCGATATCGACCTGGCGGCGCATGAACCGGAATTTTCCGCCTTTCAATGGGTGAGCCTGGGGGCCCTGCCGGAATTGATCGTGCCGTTCAAGCGCGACACCTACAAAGCGGTCATCGCCGCCTTCCAGAATCTGGCATGAGCAAACTACCGGTCTTGATGATCCATGGCGCTTTTTGCGGGCCATGGTCGCTCTCGGGGTTGCGCGAGAAATTCGAAGCCGCCGGTTACACTGTTGCCGCGCCTGCCTTGCGCTTTCATGACGGCAAACGCCCGCCCGCCGCCTTGGGCACCACCGGCCTGGCCGACTATGCCGCGGATCTGGAACAAGAGGTCCGTGCGCTGAAACAGGCGCCCATTCTGGTGGGCCATTCCATGGGCGGATTGTTGGCGCAGATGCTGGCGGCGCGTATGGAGGTCTCCGCACTCATATTATTGGCGCCTTCTGCGCCCTGGGGTGTTCCGCCCACCACCTTGTTTGAGATAGGCGCCGCCCAGGCGATGCACCTGCATCCGGGTTACTGGAACCAGATATTGGAGCCCAGCCGCGATGTGGCGCTGGCCCATTCCCTGGAC